>JAMOQE010000036.1 GCA_027064165.1 Thermodesulfatator sp.
GCTTTCCTTGGCCTTATATCCACTGGAGCAGCGGCAAAAATCGCAATATCTACAGAGGAAAAAAGCTTTTTACACCTTTCATACATTTCTCTGGTGGTATTAACTTTGAAAATGTGAGGAAATGGAGTATCAGGTAAATAAGGAAAATTTCCTGGCAATTTTCCTCCTCCCCAGACAAGAAAGACTTCTGCTCCCCGATAATAAGCCTCTTTTGCGAGATAAAAAGCCATTTTGCCAGAGGAGGCATTGGTAATAAACCTGACATCATCTATAAATTCCCTGGTAGGTCCCCCTGTAATAAGCACTTTCTTGCCTTTTAAATTTTTGGGATAAAAATGGGCTTTTATCACTTCCAGAATAGTGGAGGGCTCCGGGAGCCGCCCTTTTCCTGCAGAACCACAGGCAAGCTCCCCCTCGGCAGGTTCATACACTACATACCCCAGCTCTTTTAAAATACTTACATTGCGTCTTGTTGCTGGATGAAGCCACATGTTTTCATTCATGGCAGGAAAGAAATAAACTGGTGCTTTTGTAGCAAGTAGCACAGCCAAAAGAAGCTCATCAGCAAAGCCTGCAGCAGCCTTTGCTATAAAAGAAGCCGAAGTAGGAGCTATTACCACAATATCCGGAAAAGAAGCAAGTTCAATGTGGGGAATTTCTCCATTATTATTGAAAAAATCTTTTTCAGTATAAACTCTTTTTCCAGAAAGGGCAGAAAAAGTAAATGGCGTTATAAATCGTTCTCCCCCCTTCGTTAAAAGAACTCTAACACTGGCTTTTTCTTTAATAAGAAGTCTTAAAACTTCACAGGACTTATACGCAGATATACTACCCGTAATTCCAAGTAAGATCTTTTTTCCAGCAAGCACTTCCCAAAAGTTTACTTTTCTATTTTATTATTTAGAGTTAATACCACCACTATACGAACTTCTGTATAGAACGACCCCTCTTTAATACTGATAAAAGCCGTCCCTTCAGGTCTTTTATAAGCCAAAAAAGCTACCTTAGAAGTAAAACTTCCCACCTCGTGCCAGCCCTGCCCTGGCATCTGAGTACGATAAAAGCTTATAAGATCATTGGCCTTATATTTTACTTTATACACCAGCATGCCGGTAAGTATCTTGGTTGTCTTTAAAATTGCACTCTGATCAGATTGATATTTCCAGTCTTTTAAAATTGGAACATAAGGAACAGGAAACTCCACAGGATTTTCCACAGTTTTAACCTTGGCGGGTTTCTCCACGGGAACCTTTGCCCCCAAAACATTATTGCATACACCGGAAATTACCAAAATAACCAGAATTGCAAACCAGCTTACAATTCTCTTCCCCATCGTCTTTTCACCTCCTTTTTTGTTTCTTTAAAACTTAACTCAAATTAAAAAAAAGGGAAGATCTTAAAAAGTTTTTGTATATCCTCCAAGCCCTTTTAACTGAACCATAAAAGAATATAATATTTCTTCAGGAGTTCGGGTTATACCTATTCCTATACTATAGCAATCTTTTGTATAATTAAGCGCAAATCTCAATGAAGAATTTTCTCCTTTTTTCAAATTTCTGCTAAGGAAGAAACTGGCATACAAACTGGGCACAAGATGATGACCAAGAGACAGATTAAGTTGTTTTGTATCCCAGGCACGATCTTCCTGATATCCCAGAGAAATAAATTCAATCACACAATTTCTCAGGGTAAAATTAAGAGAATGCTTTTTTAATCCAAGGCCATAAAAATTGTAGCTTCCATCGTATCGCAAAAAAAAGCGAGGAGAGGCATCAATAGAAAATTCCCAGAAAAGATCAGATAACGCCCTCTCTTCCGGAGAGGTTTTTGTAGTTGATCTATGAGCATAAGTAAAATCATACTGCTGATAAGCTCTCAAAGATATCAATCTCGGATGAGAAGAGGTATAAAAATAATTCCAGATCCCATACTCAATCCGATTTATTTTTTTATTCTGTTCGTCCTCTTCTTCAAAAATCGGTATTTTTTCAGAGGAAGGCTTGGAGCGGAAAGTATAAGAAAAATAAGGTTTAAATAAGTGAGAAAATCGGTCATAGTTCTTTTTCAATAACAAAGTGGAATAAGTATCCACTTGAAAATATTCTCTATGATAGCTTTTATTATTAAACTCATCCTTCCTCTCAAGTGAATAAAAATTTTGATGATAGGTTGCGGTGATCCTATGCATAAGGGAAGGAAGAGTAATAGGAAATTTAAAGGGAAAATCCAAACTAACTTCGTCAAAAATTTTATAACCGGTATACCCCTTTTCTCTCTGATATGCCCCTCCTCCTGCTTTTAAAGAAAAAAGAAGATTTTTAAAAAATTTGGAAGGAAGTAAATCTGTGTAAAATCTGGCTACAGGCTGAAAAATCTTCTCCTTGTCCTTATCTCCAATGTAGTTTATATATTTGTTTTCCCAATTGAAATAAAAACTTTTACTGAAGTAGTTCAACCATAAATGAGAGGAACGATAATCCTGGGTCTGCACTTCAATATCTCTTCCAAAACGGGAAAGAAAAAGATGTCTGGTTTTAGTAAATCCTCCCTCACCTGCATCAAATTCTGTCAAAAAGGTCTTTTCCGAAACTTTATCAATATCCAGATGAAGATCAAAATTGGGAGAAGGTATATAGTCAAGTTTACCAACAATCCACCACTTTTTTTTCTTTTCCTTTTCACCTGCATAGGTAGTATCTTCTGAATCATGCAGATATCTGAATTTAAAAAGAGACTGCATTCCTTCGTGAAGTTTGAGAGCTGTTTCCAAATCCCACAGAAGTCCTCTTTTGGTTAAATACATAGGTGCTATGGTAAAGTCCAGCTGGTCCGTCACAGGGTAAAAATAGGGTAACTGAATTCCAAAGCCAAGTTTGGTACTCTGGGCAAAATTAGGCATCAAAAAGCCTTTTTTTCTGGGCTGGCTAATAGGCAGCCTAACCTTAGGGATATAACCAACTTTTGGCAGATAAACAACAGGCAATTTTTTTATTTTAAAAGCTGTAGAACTGGCTGAGCTTTCTCCCTCAGGAGAGATAATAAAATTCTTTTCTTCTACACTCCAGGGAGCAGTACAATTAAAACACTCCCCTGCCTTACAGGTGGTTATCACTGCTTTTTTACCAGAATATTCATTCAGGGCATTTCTCTTAATATCTTTATACTTTAAATAAATTCCCCGCTTTTTGAAAAAGACTATCCCCCTGTCTCCAAAGAAGGTTTTATTTCTTAGGTCAAAAGTCCCATTATTACCAGAAACACGGGTATGAGTTTCAAGATCAAATATCTGAAAGTGAAAAAGATGAACATAGGCTGTTTTCATCTCATATACTACCCGATCTGCAATGATAACAAACTTTTTGCCTTTAATAAAAACATTGCCCTGTGCAACCATTACTTTTGAAGCATGCAGGACTTCTACTTTACTGGCACTTATCTTAAAAAGCTGTTTACAGAGAGAAAACTGTGGGAAAATAAAAAAAAAGAGAAAAAAACAAAGATACACCCTAAAAATTTTCAAATTATCAATCACTTTTTATTGCTTTTGCTCCTGGGATATGTCTAATGTAAAAAAAGCTACAGCAAGCAAAATCCAGCCTACAGCAAGGCCTAATAATCCTATCCCCAAAAACAGGACAAAAAAAGAGCTTATAAACATTGTCAAACCTGCATAATAAAATAGCCGATGCTTCGTATGTCTTTCCAAGGCTTCAAAAGCCTTTTTATAAAAGTAACATTTTATAACATTAGCTACATAAAAAATAAACAACCCCAATCCCAGACTAAGGGATAATGCAGGGATATGAGGAGTTACACTATAAGAAAAATGGTATAAAACACCGGTTAACGCCCCCAACCCTCCTAAAAATATCCCTGTTATTACGCCTACAAAACCTATTAAAAAACCTATTAAAAACTTGTTAAAAATTTCTTTGTCTTGGAAAATTTCTGCAAATTTCCATAAAGAAATGAAAAGAAGAATTATACCTATGGTAGTTAACAGTATGGTAAAATGAAATATCAAAGGACTTATCATTAAAAGTGAGCCTATACCCCCAAGGAGTCTGGCGTTATAAAGCTCTTTTTCATTCATTAAGATAGCTCCTTTAGCCGGCGAGGGGACTTGAACCCCTGACCTGCGGATTACGAATCCGCTGCTCTACCTGCTGAGCTACGCCGGCATTTTTTTCTGTCCTCAAATTATACCAAAAGTCCACAAAATTGACAAAGGCTAAAAACTTGTTTAATCCTGAAGATATTTCTCCTTAATCCTTCTAATTACTTTATAAGCAGTATTAAAAGCAAGAGCAATGTTTCCCCTGCTAACAGCAATATCACCTACCAAAAAAACACCTGGTAAATTTGTCTCAAAAAATTCGTCTACCATGGGCTTCCCATCTTCAGAAAATTCTATCCCTATATGTTTTAAAAACCCCACAGGACTTCTCCCCCCCAAACAGTAAAAAATGTAATCAAACTCCATAAAACGCCCGTCTTTAAAAATTACCCTTACCTTATCCTGATAAGGCTCCACCCTTTCTATATCAGTATTCATCAAAAGATGGATTTTGCCCTCCTTTACTTTTTCTTCAAGTATTTTCAAATTTGTTTCATTTATTCTAAAAAATTTTGGTCTTCTATAAGAAAGATAAACATCAGCACATTCTGTCAAATAGCAGGCTGCTTCTGCTGCAGTATTTCCTCCACCTACAACCAGAACTTTTGCTCCAGCTGGACAAAAATTAGGGGGCTCAAAAAATACTTTCTTCCTTACTTCCCGTGGAATGGGATAGGAAGGTCTATTGGGTTTTCCAAAAATGCCTATAGCAATTATTACAAACCTTGCTTTAAGAAAAGGCTGATTTTTAACAAAAATGATGTAACTATCGTCCTTTCTTTTTAATCCCGTAACTTCTGCATTGAAAATTATCTCTATATTCCACTCTTTTATCCAGCGGTTAATTCTTTCTAAAAATTCTTCCTTTGTCTCTGTTTCAAAATAACAAACACCTTGAGGTTTCTCTGCTATGCCTTTGTAGTTTGCATCTATTCTTTTGCCTGGTTTGAAAAGTTTTACCAGGGTATAACAGGGATAAGGGCCTTTTTCCAGCACCAAAACTGAAGAGATTCCGTTGGCCTTGGCCTCAACAGCAGCGGCAATGCCCCCAGGCCCTGCTCCTACTACTGCTATCAAAACCTCTCTCATTTTTTCTCCTTTTTCAAATACTTTAGTTTATAAATTCGGATTTAACATATTTTATTTTTTTTTCAATATGTTAAAATAAAAAAGCTGTATGTTCTACGAAAAACCCTGGATATTAAAAACTCCTGACCAGAAAGCTTATGAAGAACTTCTTTATAGAGGATTCCTCCCGCCTCTAATTGCTCGGATACTTGCAACAAGGGGCTTTTCTTCTGCCTCTCAGGCTTATGCCTTTCTTTATCCAGAAATCTCTGACTTCTCCAATCCTTTTCTTCTACAGGGTATAGAAGACGCAGTAAAACGCATTGAAAAAGCCTATTTAAACAGAGAAAAAATTGCCATTTATGGAGATTCTGATGCAGACGGAGTTTTGGGCTCTTTTATTCTTTATCACTTTCTCAAAAATTTTTTTTCAGAGATAGAAGTAGTTATTCCCAGTAAAGAACTGGAAGGATATGGCTTTCACGCCAAATTTCTTCCCTTTTTAAAAGAAAAAGGAGTAAATCTTATTATCACCGTAGATGTAGGGATTTCTTCTTCTGAAACTGTGGAGCAGGCAAAAGCCCTTGGAATGGATGTTATTATTACTGATCATCATGAAATCACATCTCTTCCCCGCACCTATGTGGTTTCAGGGAAACTTGCTGAGAAAGATAGCCCTTTTTATTTTCTTTGCGGGGCTGGAGTAGCTTTTCTTTTTATACGGGCTATAAGAAGCTATTTTTATTATAAGGGCTATCTGAAAAATCCTGTCCCCAATTTGAGGCAATACCTTGAAATAGTTTCTCTTGCCACACTTGCAGACATGGTTCCAATAAAAGGAGAAAACCGGGTTATTACTTTTTTTGGATTTAGAGATCTCGCCAGCCCTTCCTTCCCGGCGGTTAAAACTTTAGTAGAAAAATATTCCCAATTCGGTGAAATTACTGAAGAAGATGTGTCTTTTAAAATCATCCCGCTTATAAACGCTGCGGGGAGGATGGGAAAGCCTGAACTTGCATTTCAATTTCTTTGTGCTCAAACCAGAGAAGAAGCTGAAAAATTACTTACAGAGCTTGAACTCATAAACACCCTCAGGCAGGAAAAAGAACTTTCCATTCTTGAAGAACTTGAAAAAGAAATTCCGTATTTTGAACACAGGGACACCTTTCTTCTTTTATCAAAAGAAGGAATCCCCAGGGGACTTCTCGGCCTTATTGCTAACAGACTAAAAAATTCTTATGGCGTGCCTGTACTTGTAATAGGATTTGAAAATGGCATTGGATATGCTTCTGGAAGAGCGCCCAAAGGATTTGACCTTCTTGGTGTAATAAAAGAATGTCAAGACTTAATAATTCAATTTGGTGGGCACCCCTCTGCTCTGGGTTTTACTGTAAAAAAAGAAAACTTAGAAGCCCTAATAAAACGCCTTGCCTCTCTTATGCAAAAAAGAAAATCTCTCTCCCAAAATAAAACTGAAATGTTTTTTATTGATGCAGAGACAAAAATCTCCGAAATTCTTGAAAAAGAAACACTGGCTGCTCTTATGCAGCTCCCCCCTTTTGGAGAAGAACATAGCCCTCCTCTTTTCCTGATAAAAAACTTTGAAATAGAAAAAGTTAAAGTTTTAAAAGAAAAACATTCTCGCCTTGAGTTGAGAGAAGCAAAGTTTAAAATGTCTGCCATCTGCTTCAATAAAGTTTTTGAAACATTACCCAGGGCAATCCTGGCTTACCCACAATACAATCCTTATAGAAGCTGTCTGGAACTGAAAATAAAAGATGCTTATTAGAGAAGAAAAAGAAAAATTTGAAGAGGAGTTTTTAAGTCCCTTTGCTGCCAAGGCAAATTTTTCCAGAGGAAGGCTTCATCCCGAACCTGAATGTGAAATTCGGACCTGCTATGAACGAGACAGGGACAGGATCATTCATTCCAAGGCCTTTCGCAGATTAAAACATAAAACCCAGGTTTTTCTTGCTCCTCGGGGAGACCACTATAGGACCAGGCTAACCCATACTCTGGAAGTTTCTCAAATTGCCCGCACCATAGCAAGGGCTCTAAAGCTGAACGAAGATCTCACAGAAGCTATCTCTCTGGGACACGACCTTGGGCATACCCCCTTTGGACACGCAGGAGAAGAAGTTTTAAACACACTCCTTCCAGAAGGGTTTAAACATAATGAACAGAGCCTGAGAGTGGTAGATTTTCTGGAAAAAGAAGGCCAGGGGCTTAACCTCACCCTTGAGGTAAGGGATGGCATTCTAAAACACTCCAAAGGGATGGGACCAATATTATGTAAAGATGAAAAAGAAAAACCTTTAACCTTGGAAGCGGAAATTGGAAGAATATCTGATGTAATAGCCTATGTAAACCACGATATAGATGATGCCCTAAGGGCTGGTCTGATTAAAGTGGAGGACCTCCCCAAGGAAATCGTAAAAGTCCTTGGGAAAACACATGCCCAAAGAATAAATACCCTTGTGACAAGCGTAATACAGGCTACCAGAGAAAACAATTATAAAATGATATGCATTGAAGAAGATAAATTAAGTGCTCTTCTCAAACTCCGCGAATTTCTTTTTGAAAAAATATACTTTTCACCCATAGTCCGGCAGGAGTTTGAAAAAGCCAAAAAGATTCTTTGCTCTCTTTTTGAATTCTATTTGAAAAATTTTGAAAAAGTTGCATATTTAATAAAAGCACAGGAAAGATTTCCACGGGAATCTAAGGAAAGGCTGATAGCGGATTATATTTCTGGAATGACAGACAGATATGCCTTCCTTGAATATGTAGAACACTTTTTACCAAAGCCCTGGGGAGTGAATAAATTGCTTGAGGAAAAGATTTATGTCATTTAAAAAAATAGGCTGGTTTACCTCCGCAAGAGACGAAGCAGCTCTGGAGCTTTTAAAAATTGTGCTCAATGAAATTGAGTCAGGCTTTTTACCCATCAAGATTTCTTATATTTACTCATCCAGAGCACCTGAAGAAAGTATCTGGGCGCAAAAAATTAAAGAAGAAGCTGAGAGAAAAAAAATAAAACTTATTTACCTGTCAGCCAGAAGTTTTCTTCCAGAATTGCGCAAACAAAACAAGGAAGAATGGAGAATTAAATATCACAGAGCAATCCTTGAGCTTCTTCCTGAAGAAGTAGATTTTGGCATACTTGCAGGATATATGTGGATTACTTCTACGGAGTTTTGTAATAAACTTTTTTTAGTAAATTTACACCCGGCGCTTCCTGGAGGCCCCAAAGGAACCTGGCAGGAAGTAATCTGGCAATTAATAAGTGCAAGGGCCTGTGAAACAGGTGTAATGATGCATAAAGTAACTCCTGCCCTTGACGAAGGGCCTCCTATTTCTTTTGTTCGCTTCTCTATAAGGACTAAAAAATTTATTCCGCTCTGGGAGGAAACAGAAAAAGTTTTGTTAAAAAAACACCTTTCTGGCCTGAAAAAAGAAATAGGAGAGAATTGCAGGCTTTTCAGAAAGATTAGAGAAGAAGGGGTAAAAAGAGAGCTCCCTCTCATAATTTACACTATAAAAATGCTTGCAGAAGAAAGAGAAAAAAATTTTCCTTTAGACCTTACTTCAAAAGTAGAAAATTATTTAAAAGTTCAAAAATTTGAATAACAGGAGGGGCAAAATGAGAAAAAAATTAGTTAGTTTTATATTTTTATTTTTTTCTGCCCTGATTTTCAATGGTTGTGCCGCAGCAAGTCAAAATGATGTTCAGAGCCTGAAAATCCGGGTAATAAATCTGGAAACCATTTTACAGAAACAGGTCCAAAAAAATCAGGAATTGGAAAAAAGGGTCTCCCAGCTTGAAAAAGAAGTTTCTGAAGGAATGGCAGATAAATTCGTGGATTTCAGGGCGCAAATTATGAAAGAAGTGGAAGATTTAAGAGATCAATTAACCATTCTTTCTGCTAAAGTAGAAGATTTACAATTTAAATACGAAGAGCTGGATACAGAATACGCCAATTCTTTAAAAGAAATAATGAATCAATTAAAAGCCCTCTCTTTGAGAGTTGCCTTACTTGAAAAAAAACTTGGTATCTTCTACAGCCCCTCTTTAAATGCTACTAACAGCACTACTAATGTTCCTACGAATATTCCTATCACAGGCCTCAATGCAAATACTACTTCTGCGTCCGGTATTAATGCCACTTTCAATGCCACCAATACTATTATCAATACCCCTCTTAATGCTACTGTTAATGCCTTTGCTAATGTTACTAATGCTACTTTTAGTTCTATTAACACTACCAATGCCACTATTAACGCAACCACCAATCTTAATGCTACAAACTTTACTGCTTCAAATGAAGTAATAACTAATGCTACTATTCCAGCTAATCAAACCGTACAGGAAGAAACCAATCTTTTAAAGGCAAAGCTGGAAAAATTAAAGGAAAGCGTCCTTTATCAGAAAGGATATGCACTCTTTGAAAAGAAAAATTACGCAGCAGCATTAAAGATTTTTCAGGAATATGTTAAACAATTTCCCAGAGGAAAATGGATTGGGCAGGCTTATTTCTGGATGGGTGAATGTTATTTTAATCAGGGAGACTATGAAGATGCCATTTTAAGTTATCAAAAACTTATAGAAATGCCTGGCTGGCATCCTCAAAAGCCTCTTGCTATTTTTAGACAGGCTCAGGCCTTTAAAGCTCTGGGAGATGAAGAGGCCTATCAAATTCTTTTAAAGAAACTTATTCGTCACTATCCTTATACAAAAGAAGCGGCTGAAGCACGCAAACTCCTCAATCTGTAAAAAATTAGCTTTTTTGCATTCTGTAAGGATTGAGACTAAGCACAGGGATTGGTGAATTTTTAATTACTCCTTCTGCTACGCTTCCAAAAAGGATCCTGTCAAGACCTTTTCTCCCATGTGTGCCAATAATAATAAGATCTGCGCCTTCTTTTTTAGCCACCTCTATAATGCCTTCCACCACATCTCCCTTTTCTATAACTGTTCTTACTCTGTCATAGTCAGCAAAATGTTCTTTTACAAATTCTTCCATAGAAGCTCTTGCCCCTTCTCTCAATTTAGCTTCAAGTCCAGTAAGAGTTTTAGCATCCACATAAAGTCCTTCATAAGCAGAAAGGTCTTCAAGGATATATATAAGCACAACTTCTGCATTTAGACTTTTTGCAAAGTCTTTTGCATATCTTGCTACAAAAGGAGCAACATCTGTAAAATCTACAGGTACAGCAATTTTTTTTATTTCTATCATCTAACACCTCCCCTTATTGTTTAAAATTTTCTAATTTTTAATATAAATTTTAATAAAAAAAAATCAACCTCAGAAAAAATACATGCCAATTTCATCGCAATATCTGGATAGTTTACAATTCAAAAGGATTGGAGTAAAATATTGTGAAAAATGATTTTGCGGGAGTGGCGGAACTGGTAGACGCTGTGGACTTAGGATCCACTGGGGAATTTCCCCGTGGGGGTTCAAGTCCCCCCTCCCGCACTCTGAAATATAGATTTCATGCGGGTTTCAGAGGGCTAATTTTCCTCTGGGGACACCCTGGGGACAATTGCTGGGGGACACAAGTGTTTATGTGGGATAGATCTTAAAACTGGTTCTCAATTATACATATTTTAAAAGTTCAAAGTCTATTTTAGCCGATTGTGAGTGATTATAGGTAAAGGTAGAATGCGGGTTAGGAGTGATTTTCTTTGATGTCTCTGGAAGTTGGAAAGGGAATAATATTAGGATACTTTTCAAGCAGGAATCTTACATGTTCTGTTTTTAATCTTACCATAACGGCGTGGGGTATGTGGGTTGAAGTGCCCAAGTAAAGCCCCCAAGTAAAGCCCCCACTTGCTCGTAACTGGTCCCTGCCTTGAATAATTGCATGGCTTATCACCCTCCATCCTTCCCTTCATGTCCATAGCTTTGTTGGATGAGAGGGATTTCAAACATAGGGAAGGAATTATAGGCCATAACCTACCTTTGATGGAGGAAATTTAGCAAGTATTTTGGGCAGGAATTCTGGTTTTTGGTTGTTATTTTGTGAGTATGTATTATAATTTAATATTAAGGGCTATTGGGGCCTGTGCGACGGATCCCGGTGAACCCCGCCAGGCCCGAAAGGGAGCAACGGTAGCCGGGCTCTCCGGGTGCCACAGGTACCCCAATAGCCCGTCTTAATTAAACAGGCCAGAATGGAAGCGTGAGAGGGCTGGTGCCCTCCCCGGGCTTCAAACCCGGTGCACCCCCTATAAAGGGGTGGGTGGGTTCAATTCCCACACGCTTCCGCCAGAATCTTAAGATTATTCTAATCCTTCGTTGATTTTATCCTGCTCTTACACACTGAAATCCCAAGACTTATAAAGGAACTACTTCACCAGGAGAATTT
>JAMOQE010000037.1 GCA_027064165.1 Thermodesulfatator sp.
CTGGGGACAATGTGGAGTTAGAGGTGGAGTTAATAAAGCCTGTGGCTATGGAGGAGGGGTTGAGGTTTGCGATCAGGGAAGGAGGAAGGACAGTAGGAGCAGGTGTTGTTACCAAAATCATAGAATAGGGGAATTGAGAGATGGCAAAAAAGGGTGAAGCCAGGGTGATTAT
Organism: Thermodesulfatator sp.; assembly: GCA_027064165.1. Lineage (GTDB taxonomy): Bacteria > Desulfobacterota > Thermodesulfobacteria > Thermodesulfobacteriales > Thermodesulfobacteriaceae > Thermodesulfobacterium. The sequence goes on from JAMOQE010000037.1 coordinate 173, forward strand.
TCATCTCCAGTGCACGGAATGTAAGAGAATAAATTATACCACCACAAAAAATAGAAGGAATACTCCTGATAGGCTTGAGCTTAGAAAGTATTGTCCATGGGATAGAAAACACACTTTGCATAGAGAGGTAAAAAAGTAAGTGGTAGGCCAGTAGCTCAACTTGGTAGAGCATCGGACTCCAAATCCGAAGGTTGGGGGTTCGAGTCCCTCCTGGCCTGCCACTTTTTATATTTTTAGGGAAAGGAAATGGCAAAAGCAAGGGCAACGAAAGTAGGAAAGAGTGTAAAAGAAGGTGTTAAGGTTGGTAAAAACAGTTTGAAGTCGGTTCAAAGTCTAAATTTTATAGATAAAGCTATAACTTTTTTAAAAGAAGTAAAAATAGAGGCCAAAAAAATCACCTGGCCTGAGAGAAAACAGGTTTTGATGACTGCTCTTATGGTGACGGTTTTTAGTGTGTTTGTAGGTGCATATTTGGGATTGCTTGATGCTATTTATAATTTTATATTATCCCTTGTGATGAGGTAAGGGAAAGTGGGAGCTATCTGGTATTCAATTCAGGTGTGGTCTGGAAAAGAAAAAGAGGTGAGTGAAAGAGTAAAGGATCTTTTTCGAGAAAGAGGATGGGAAGGTAAACTTGAGAGGCTTTTTGTGCCACCTCCTAAAGAAATAGAGGTGTTTTTTTCTCCAGAAAAGCATTATACTCAAAGATTTTATTCTGGATATTTTCTGATATTGGCAGAGCTTGATGAGGAAATGAGGGAAGCAATTAAAGGGATTGATGGTGTGCTTGATATAGTAGGTGGTGATAAAATCTATTATTTCAGGGCAGAAGAAGTAGAAAAGCTTATCTCTCAGCTTACAGTAGAAGAGATCAAGCCCAAGCCCAGGTATCAATTTTTGCAGGGTGATAGAGTCAGGATTACAGAAGGGCCATTTGCCAATTTTATAGGAGTTGTAGATGAGGTAAAACCGGATAAGGGTAAGGTAAGGGTTCTTGTTAGTATATTTGGTAGAGAGACTCCAGTAGAAATAGAATTTACGCACTTACAGAAGATTTAAGGAGGGTTGAGGAAGTATGGCTAAGAAAGTAGTCGCTCAGATAAAACTTCAGATACCTGCGGGGCAGGCAAGTCCTGCACCTCCGGTTGGTCCTGCTCTGGGTCAACATGGTGTAAACATAATGGAGTTTGTGAAGGCTTTTAATGAGAAGACTCGTGGTCAGGAAGGTATGATAATTCCTGTTATAATTACTGTTTATCAGGATAGGTCTTTTACTTTTGAGCTTAAAACTCCACCTGCTTCAGTACTTCTCAAGAAAGCTGCTGGTATAGAAAAGGGTGCTCATAGTACTAAGAAAGAAATTGTAGGAAAGGTTACCAGAAAACAGGTGGAAGAGATTGCCAGAATGAAGATGCCAGACCTTAATACAACTGATTTAGAGGCAGCAATGAGGATGATAGAGGGTACAGCCAAAAGCATGGGTATAGAAATTGTAGACTAAAGGAGAGGAGAAGATGGCAAGGCGTGGAAAAAAGTATAGAGAAGCTCTTGCAAAGATTGATAGAACCAAGAAATACACTTTTGAAGAAGCGGTTAAGCTTGCTTTAGACACGGCCTATGCTAATTTTGACGAGACAGTAGAGGTGGCTGTTAATCTTGGGGTTGATCCCAGGCATGCTGATCAGATGGTAAGGGGTTCTGTTGTTCTTCCTCATGGGACTGGTAAGCCTGTTAGAGTGCTTGTATTTGCTAAAGGAGAGAAGGCAAAGGAGGCCCAGGAAGCTGGTGCTGATTATGTAGGTGATGAGGATTTAATAAAGAAGATCCAGCAGGAGGGGTGGCTTGAATTTGACAGGGTAATTGCTACTCCTGATATGATGCCTGCTGTGAGCAAGCTTGGGAAGATTCTTGGCCCTCGCGGGCTTATGCCAAGTTCTAAGACGGGTACAGTAACTTTTGATGTAGCGAGGGCTGTTAAGGAGGTAAAGGCTGGAAAAATAGATTTTAAGGTGGACAGGGGTGGTGTGGTACATGTGCCAGTAGGTAAAGTATCTTTTGGTGAAAAGAAAATTTTAGAAAATCTTGCAGCTTTTTTTGATGCCTTACTTAAGGCAAAGCCACCTGCAGCTAAAGGGCAGTATATAAAGGGAATAACTATTTCCACTACTATGGGACCGGGGATAAAGGTAGATCCAAACGATGTAAGAGAGCTTATAAAGAACTATTCTGGAGACTAAATAAGCCCCGTGAGTTCAATCCTTTTTAAGGGTTGCTCTTGGGGCCTGAGAGAGTAGGTGCCCTGGGAGGGCTTAAATGAGGGAGCTCCCTCAGCCTGCTTGAGGCGAAAGGGTACCCTTTCAGAAGCTTTTAATTTTGTTTTAAAAGGAGGTTGGCCTTGCTTACCAGGGCTCAAAAGGAAGAGATTGTAAAGAGTTTAAGAGAGAAATTTGAAAAGGCAGAAGGTGTATTTGTAACAACTTTTCGTGGTTTTACAGCGATTGAGAGCAATGAGATAAGGAAGCTTGTAAAGGAAAAAGGGGGAGAATTCAGGGTAGTAAAAAATAATTTAATAAGGATTGCTTCTAAGAATACTTCTGTAGAGCCTGTAATGGAATTTGTAGAGGGTCCTACAGCACTTGTGCTTGCCTATGAGGATCCGGTGGAGGTGGCTAAGGTACTTAAAGAGTTTGTAGATAACCACGAGTCTTTAAAGGTTAATGGTTTTGTAATAAGTGGTAAACCTTACGAAGGAAAGAGCATAGAAGATTTGGCGAAGTTGCCTCCAAGAGAGGTACTTCTTGCACAGGTGCTTGGCACCATTCAGGCGCCCCTTGCAAATTTTGTGGGAGTGCTTTCAGCAGTGCTTAGAAACTTTCTTTATGTGCTTAAGGCTATTGAAGAAAAGAAAAAACAAGCTCAGTAAAAAAAATTGAAAAAAATAAGGAGGGGTTAAGAGATGGCAGTAACCAAAGAAGAAGTAATTGAGTTTATTTCTAACATGAGTGTCCTTGAGCTTGCAGAGTTTATTAAAGAGCTTGAGGAAAAATTTGGAGTAAGTGCAGCTGCACCTGTAGCAGCAGTGGCAGCTGTACCTGGAGCAGCTGCTGGTGCTGAAGCTGCTCCTCAGGAAGAAAAGACAGAATTTGATGTAGTCCTTACTGAAATTGGTGGCAATAAGATTCAGGTGATTAAGGCTGTAAGAGAAATCACAGGTCTTGGACTTAAAGAGGCCAAAGAGCTTGTTGAGTCTGCTCCCAAACCTGTAAAAACAGGCGTTTCCAAGGAAGAAGCCGAGGAAATTAAAAAGAAGTTAGAAGAAGCAGGAGCCAAGGTAGAAATTAAATAATTTTATGCAATTTTTTTTCAAAAACACGTATTTTCAGGGTTTTCCTCTGCCAAACAGAGGAAAACCCTGCTTTTCTTTTTTTAAATTTCTAAGGAGGGGATCAGTACCATGTCTGCCAATAATAAATTAAGAATCAGGAAAAATTTCGGTAAGGTCAAACAAATAAGAGATCTTCCGGATCTTTTAAAAATACCCAAGGATTCTTATAAAAATTTTCTTCAGGCTCATACCCCTCCGGATAGGCGTCAGGATATAGGGATTCACAGGTGTTTGAAGAGTGTTTTTCCTATTAAAGACTATTCAGAAACTGCTGTACTTGAATATCTGGATTATAAAGTTCTTGATCCTGAATATACTCCAGATGAGGCCAAGGAAAAGGGCCTTACTTATGAAGTAGCTTTAAAACTCAGAGTAAGACTTGTAACTTATGACCTTGATCCAGAGACAGGAGTTAAAAGTATAAGGGATGCCAAGGAGCAGGAGCTTTATTTTGGAACCATTCCCATGATGACAGAAGACGGAAGGTTTATTGTAAATGGTACGGAGAGGGCAGTTGTTAATCAAATTCAGAGATCACCGGGTGTAATTTTTGAGAGAGATAAGACCCATGCCAAGTCAGGCAGGCTGACTTATATAGGAAGAGTGATTCCTGTTAAGGGATCCTGGGTGGATTTTATATACGATTATAGAGGAAGATTTTTAGTAAGGATTGACAAGAGAAAAAATATTTCTGCTACTCTGTTTTTGCGTGCTATGGGAATGGACGAAAAAGAAATCCTTTCTCTTTTCTATCCAACAGAAACAGTCTATATTCTTGATGAGGGAATAGAGAAAGAAATTGATTATGAGCTTATAGCAGGGAAAAAAAGTCCTATTGATATAATAAACCCGGAGACAGGTGAAGTAATTGTTAGAAAGGGAAGGGTAATTAGCCTTGGACTTGTTAGGAGGCTTAAAAAGGCAGGAATAAAGACACTCAGACTTCCTGACAAGGAACTTCTCGGGAAAATTGCAGCTGAAGATGTAATAGATAAAGAGACGGGAGAGGTTATTCTTTCTGTAAACGAAGAAATTACGAAGGAGAAGCTTCAGCTTCTGAGAGAAAAAGGTGTAAAGAAAATAAAGATTCTTTTTACTGATCGGCAAAAGTATAGTCTTAATTTGAGAGACATGCTTAAGGCTGATAAGGCGAAGACACAGAAGGAGGCCTTGATAGAAATTTATAGAAAGATGAGGCCTTCAAGTCCTGTTACTGAGGAGGTTGCTGAGGCTTATTTCAGGTCCCTTTTCTTTGATCCAGCAACGTATGATCTTTCTGAAATAGGGCGTTATAAGATAAACCTGAGGCTTAATCTTGATATCCCGATAACCCAGAGAATTTTGACAAAAGAAGATGTAATTGCCATTATAAAAGAGCTTATCAGGTTGAAAGAGATTGAAGGAGAGGACGACGATATTGACAGCTTAGCAAACCGTAGAGTAAGGTCTGTGGGTGAGCTGGTAGAAAATCAATTTATGATTGGGCTTATGAGAATGGAAAGGATTATTAAGGAAAAGCTTCAGCTACAGGAAATAGAAAACATAACTCCAGCAGAGCTTATTAATAGTAAACCAGTGACTGCTGCTGTAAAGGAATTTTTTGCTCAGGGCCAGCTCTCGCAGTTTATGGATCAAACTAATGTGCTTTCCATGCTTACTCATAAGAGGAGGCTTTCTGCCCTTGGTCCAGGAGGTCTTACCAGGGAAAGGGCTGGTTTTGAAGTGCGAGATGTGCATCCCAGTCATTATGGAAGGATTTGTCCTATTGAGACTCCAGAAGGCCCGAATATTGGACTTATTGTGTCTCCAACTACCTATGCTCAGACAAATGCCTATGGTTTTCTTGAGACACCTTATAGGCTGGTAAAAAATGGAAAGGTTACCAATCAGGTAATCTATTTAAATGCTGCAGAGGAAAAAGATCTGGTTATTGGCCAGTCTACCATTCGTATAGACAAAGAAGGCAATATACTTGATGAATATGTGCCAGCCAGAAAAAATGGAGAATTTATTATTGCCCATAGGAACGAAGTGGACCTTATAGATCTTTTCCCTGCTCAGGTAGTAAGTGTATCTACTTCTCTTATTCCCTTTCTTGAGCACGATGACGCAAATCGTGCTCTTATGGGATCAAACATGCAGAGGCAGGCAGTGCCACTTATTATTCCCAAGGCACCGCTTATAGGTTCCGGGATAGAAAAAAGCGTAGCCAGAAATTCCGGACTTCTTCTTGTAGCAGAGGGAGACGGAGTGGTAGAAGATGTTGACAGTAAAAGGATAATTGTTAGATATGATGCTAAAAATGGAGGTTTACCTGAAATAAAGGTATATGAACTTGTAAAGTGGAAAAAATCCAATCAGAATACTACTTTTAACCAGAGACCTCTTGTAAGGCCGGGGCAAAGAGTCAAAAAGGGAGATATTTTAGCTGATGGGCCTTCTATGGACAGGGGTGAGCTTGCCCTGGGTAAAGATGTGCTTGTTGCTTTTATGCCTTGGAGAGGATATAACTTTGAAGATTCAATTATTATTTCTGAACGCCTGGTAAAGGACGATGTTTTTACTTCCATCCATATAGAAGAGTTTGAGTGCATTGCAAGGGAGACCAAGCTGGGAAAGGAGGAAATTACAAGGGATCTTCCCAATGTGGGAGAAGAATTTCTGGCTAATCTTGATGAGAGTGGAATAGTAAAAATAGGAAGCTATGTAAAACCGGGTGACATTCTGGTAGGGAAAGTAACTCCTAAAGGGGAACAGACTCTTACGCCAGAGGAAAAGCTTTTAAGGGCCATTTTTGGAGAAAAGGCAAAGGATGTAAAGGATACTTCTTTGAGAGTTCCTGCTGGAATTGAGGGAATAGTGATAGACACTAAAGTACTTACCAGAAAGGGACTTGAAAAAGATTCAAGGGCAAAGGAAAAGGAAACAGAGCTTGTATCCTATCTTCTCAGAAATCAGGCAAAGGTGCTTGAAGTTTTAAGAAGGAGTGTAATACATAAACTTGCTAAGGTCCTTGAAGGAGAGGTAGCAGCTGGTAAGCTTCAGATAGAAGACGAGGTGTATCTGAAGAAAAAAGATCCTCTTACTTTGGAAAATCTTCTTAAGATTCCTGCATCGCTTCTGTCCAAGGTAAAAGAAGTGGTACCTGCTCACAAAAAAGACATTGTTTCAGAGATCCTTAGTGCTTATGAGAAAAAAAGAAGAGAGATTGTAGCAGAATACGAAGAAAAAATAAACAAGGTAAAGAAAGGAGACGAGCTTCCTCCGGGTGTTTTGAAGGTGGTAAAAGTGTATGTGGCTATGAAGAGGAAACTTCAACCAGGAGACAAAATGGCAGGAAGACACGGAAATAAAGGAGTGGTCTCAAAAATAGTGCCTGTAGAAGATATGCCTTATTTATCTGATGGTACTCCGGTTGACATTATTCTTTCTCCTCTTGGAGTTCCCTCTCGTATGAACATTGGACAGCTCCTTGAAACCCACCTTGGTTGGGCCTGTAAAGAACTTGGGAAAAAGATTGCCAGGCTTGCTGAGGAATATCAGGTGGAGGCAGTAAAAGCATTGCTGAAGGAAATTTTTTATGAAGACGAATATGAAGAGCTTGTGGAAGGTAAGAGTGATGAAGAGATTCTTGAGCTTGCCAAGGGATTTATAGATGGTATTCACATTGCAACTCCTGTTTTTGCAGGGGCAAAGGAGGAAGAAATCAAGAAGTGGTTAAGATTGGCTGGTCTTAATGAGAGTGGTGTAACCACCCTTTACAACGGTATGACTGGTGAGCCTTTTAAAGAACCTGTAACAGTGGGATACATGCACATGTTAAAGCTTCATCACCTGGTTGATGATAAGATTCATGCCCGTTCTACAGGTCCTTATTCTCTTATTACCCAGCAGCCACTTGGTGGAAAGTCCCAGTTTGGTGGACAGAGGCTGGGTGAGATGGAGGTGTGGGCTATTGAGGCTTATGGTGCAGCTTATACCTTGCACGAGTTTCTCACTGTAAAGAGTGACGATGTGGAAGGTAGGGCAAAGATGTATGAGAAGCTGGTGAAGGGGAATAACTTTTTAGAAGGTGGTATGCCTGAAAGCTTCAGGGTGCTTATGAAGGAGCTTCAGGGGCTTTGTCTTAACATAGAACTTATAGAAGAGGACTAAAAATATAAAAAGGGGGTGTCCTCATAATGAAGGAACTTTTAAACATTTTAGAAAAACCAAAGGACTTAATGAAAATACGGGCTATTAAAATATCTCTTGCCTCTCCGGAGCAGATAAGGGAGTGGAGCTATGGAGAGGTAAAAAAGCCCGAGACCATAAACTATCGTACTCTCAAGCCTGAAAGAGATGGTCTTTTCTGTGCCAAAATTTTTGGTCCTGTAAGGGATTATGAGTGTCTCTGCGGAAAGTATCGCGGGATGAAACATAGAGGCGTGATTTGTGAGAAGTGCGGTGTTGAAGTGATTCAGAGCAAGGTGAGAAGGGAAAGAATGGGGCATATAGAACTTGCTGCTCCTGTAGCTCACATCTGGTATCTGAGAAGTATTCCCAGTAAAATAGGCCTTCTTCTTAATATGACGCTTAAAGAGGTGGAATCCATTCTTTATCTTGAAAAGTATGTGGTGGTGGAAAGCGAGATAGAGGATTATCCCAAGGGTAAAATTCTTAAAGAAGACGAGTATTATGAGCTTAAAGAAAGATATGGAGACAGGATAAAGATAGAGACCGGTGCAGAAGCTATTTACGAGCTTTTAAAGGGCATTGACCTTGATAAGGAAGCCCAGTCCATTATGGCTGAAATGCAAGCTACTCATAGTGAGGCCAAGAGGAAAAAGCTTGGAAAGAGGCTTCAGCTTATAAGGGCTTTTAAGCAGTCAGGTAATAAACCTGAGTGGATGATTTTGCATGTAATTCCGGTGATTCCTCCAGAACTTAGGCCCCTTGTACCTCTTGAAGGAGGAAGGTTTGCTACTTCTGACCTTAATGACCTTTATCGTAGAGTGATAAACAGGAATGTGCGTTTAAAGAAGCTTATAGATCTTGATGCTCCTGAGATTATTCTTAAGAACGAGAAAAGGATGCTTCAGGAGGCAGTGGATGCGCTTTTTGACAATGGAAGAAGGGGAAGGCCTGTGACAGGCCCTAACAGGAGGCCACTTAAGAGCCTTTCTGATGTATTAAAAGGAAAGCAGGGGCGTTTCAGGCAGAATCTTCTTGGAAAGAGAGTAGATTTTTCCGGAAGGTCTGTGATTGTGGCAGGGCCTGAGCTTCGTATGCACCAGTGTGGTCTTCCCAAAAAAATGGCACTTGAGCTTTTTAAGCCTTACATCTACGGCTGGCTTGAGAAACACGGCTATGCTACAAATATAAAAACAGCTAAAAGGCTTGTTGAAGAAGAACATCCAGCTGTATGGGATGCCCTTGAAGAAATAGTGAAGGAATATCCCATAATGCTAAACCGTGCTCCCACACTCCACAGGCTTGGAATCCAGGCCTTTGAGCCGGTCCTCATTGATACCAAGGCTATACAGCTTCATCCCCTTGTATGTGTGGCTTATAATGCAGACTTTGATGGAGATCAGATGGCGGTACATGTGCCTCTTTCTGTTGAGGCACAGACAGAAAATAGAGTATTAATTCTTTCTACAAATAACATTCTTCTTCCGGCAAACGGCATTCCTGTAGTCTATCCCACCCAGGATATGGTTCTTGGTATTTATTATATGACTCTTGAGAGGCCTTTTGCCAGGGGAGAAGGAAAGGTCTTTAAAGATAAAGACGAGGTTATTCTGGCCTATCAGACAGGTGAGGTTGATCTTCAGGCCAAGATAAAGGTGAGGATTGATGGTAAGCTTGTTGAGACTACAGTGGGAAGGGTAATTTTTTCTACTATTGTACCTGAGGAGATCCCTTTTGAAGAATATAATAAGCCTTTGAGAAAAAAGGAACTTCAGCAGCTTATTAATATTTCTTATCGTAGAGCGGGTTTAAAAAAGACGGTGATTTTTGCTGACAGGTTAAAGGACCTCGGTTTTTATCAAGCAACAGAGTCTGGCCTTTCTATTTCAGTGGATTATCTCACTATTCCCAAGAAAAAAGCAGAGATCATTGCTGAGGCTGAAAAGAAAATTGCAGAAATCTGGGAACAGTACAGAGAGGGTCTTATTACAGAAAGTGAGCGTTATAACAAGGCTATAGACATCTGGTCCAATGCTACTGAAAGAGTAACTGAGGAAATGATAAAGGAGATGGAGTCCAGGGTTTATGAGGGGCCAAATGGTGAGAAGGTGATTGGTCCGAGTTTGAATCCGGTTTACATTATGGCATTTTCTGGTGCTCGTGGATCAAAGGATCAGATCCGTCAGCTTGCTGGAATGAGAGGACTTATGGCAAAGCCCTCTGGAGAGATTATTGAGACGCCAATTAAGAGCAATTTTAGAGAAGGTCTTTCAGTGCTTGAATATTTTGTTTCCACTCACGGTGCCCGTAAGGGACTGGCTGATACTGCTCTTAAGACTGCCAATGCCGGTTATCTTACAAGAAAACTTGTTGATGTTGCTCAGGACTGCATAGTTACTGAGGAGGACTGCGGCACAATTGACGGCATAGAAGTGGGACATCTTATTGAAGGTGGAGAGATTATTGAACCTGTGTGGGATAGGGTGCTTGGAAGGGTTGCACTTGAGGACATTGTGGATCCTGTAACAGGAGAGGTGCTTGTCAAGGCTGATGAAGAAATAGATGAAAAGGCAGTGGAAAAGCTTAAGGCAGCAGGAATTGAGAAGGTGACTATAAGGTCTGTGCTTACCTGTGAGGCAAAATACGGTGTATGTAGGAAGTGCTATGGAAGGGACCTTGCTACAGGAAGGCTTGTGGAGATAGGCGAGGCTGTGGGTATAATTGCAGCCCAGTCCATTGGCGAGCCCGGGACTCAGCTTACCATGAGAACCTTCCACATCGGAGGAGCAGTTGGTAAGGCACTTGAACAGAGCGAACATAGAGCCCAGTCCCAGGGAATTGTAAGATTTTTCAATTTGCGAACAGTTGAAAGGCCTGATGGTACCCTTATAGTGCTTAATCGTCAGGGAGAAATTGCTATTGAAGGGCCTGATGGAAGAATAGTTGAGCGTTATCCTGTTATTTATGGTGCCAAGGTCAGGGTAAGAGAAGGAGAAAAAGTAAAGGCAGGGGATTTGCTTGTTGAGTGGGACCCTTATACCAACCCCATTATTTCAGAGGTTTCAGGAAAGGTAAAATTCGGAGATATTATTGATGGAGTAACAGTAGATGAAAAGATAGATCCTACTACTGGAAGAGTAAGTATTGTGGTAAGGGACTATAAGCTTACTGATTATCGTCCCAGGATTTCTATAAAGGACGAAAAAGGAAGAACTATAGATGTCCCAGGTGGAAGGGGTAAAGCAAGGTATGAGCTTCCTGTAGGTGCTATTATCAGTGTGCAGGAAGGGGATTATGTAAATGCAGGAGACATTATAGCAAGAATTCCCAAGGAAACTCTTAAGGCAAAGGACATTACTGGTGGTCTACCCAAGGTAACAGACCTTTTTGAGGCAAGAAAACCAAAAGAATATGCAATGGTTACAGAGATTGATGGAAAGGTGATATTTGAGAAAGAGACAAGAGGCAGAAAGAAGGTAGTAATTCAGCCGGAGATTGGAGAACCTAAGGAGTATTATATCCCCAAGGGTAAACATATTGTGGTAAGAGAGGGAGACGAAGTAAAGGCAGGAGATGCGCTTATTGAAGGTTCTCCCAATCCTCATGATATCTTGAAGGTGAAAGGGATTAAGGGTGTGGCAAGATTTCTTGTGGAGGAGATACAAGAGGTTTACAGACTTCAGGGAGTTAAGATAAATGACAAGCATTTTGAGGTGATAGTGAAACAAATGCTTAAGAAAGTGAAGATAAAAGAAGCGGGGGATACAAATTTTATGATAGGTGAGATTGTGGACAAGGTGAGGTTTGAGGAGGAGAACGAGAGGGTGCTTGCCCAGGGTGGAAGGCCAGCTGTTGCCGAGCCAATTATTCTTGGTATTACAAAGGCAGCGCTTCTTACAGAATCCTGGCTTTCTGCTGCCTCTTTCCAGGAGACCACAAGAGTTCTTACAGAGGCATCCATTGCTGGAAAAGTGGACTACTTAAGAGGTCTCAAAGAGAATGTAATTATTGGAAGACTGATTCCTGCTGGCACAGGAAGAATAGTTTATGAAGAAAAAGGCTGGGTTTAAATAAAATAAAAGGGAGCAGGCTTTAAGCCTGCTCCCTTTACAGGCTATAAACTATTAAAGCTGGTTTTTTCTATTTTTTCAAGCCAAGTGCATTAAGAATTGCTTTATATCTATTAAAATCCGTACGTTTTAAATAATTTAAAAGGGCTCTTCTTTTTCCGATAATCATCATAAGGCCACGACGGGAATGATAGTCCTTTTTGTGAACTTTGAGATGTTGTTCAAGCTGTTTAATTCTTGCGGTAAGAAGAGCAATTTGAACTTCTGGAGAACCAGTGTCATTGGGATGTCTCCTGAATTTTTCAATAATCATCTGTTTAATCTCAGGATCTAAAGGCATAACACACCTCCTTTTTTAATTTATTTCCAAGCCTGGAGAAGGATTACCCCTTTCTCCAAGCAGGTGGATAAATTATACTCTAAAATCTGAGATTTTGAAGCCTTAATTTTACGGGAAAATGACAGGATAATAACATATTATTCAGCAGAGTTTTGTTTATAATTTAGAAATACAATGATTATTTTTTAAGATGCTTTAGGAAATTATTATTAAAGAGGGTTTAAAAGGTCTTGACAAAAACTTAAACTTCCTATATAAAGAGTTGAAGAAATTTTTAAAAAAGGAGGTAGGGTATGAATAAATCAGAATTAATTAAAAGAATGGCTGAAATTGCAGATGTTCCCAAGGTAACAGCAGAGAAACTTCTGGATGCGTTTATGGAAGCTGTTGAGGAGGCCATATCTAAGGGAGATAAGGTAGTACTTGTTGGCTTTGGATCTTTTCAGGTAGTAAAAAGAGCTGAAAGGGAGGGAAGGAACCCCAGAACTGGAGAACCTATTAAAATACCTGCCAAGAAAGTAATAAAGTTTAAGCCTGGTAAAAGGCTTGAAGAGGCAGCCCAAAAATCTTAGCAGATATAAAAATTTTTTTATATATATTAGCCCTTGCCATTGTCGGCAAGGGCTTTTTTTAGTTTATTATAAAATCTGAACAGTCGTTGAAATCTTTTAAATTTTTAAATTCAATGGTATAAAAATTGAAAAAGTGTCTCTTTTTCAAAATTTGAGGAATGCCTAAATTTTTAAAAAACAGATTTTTATTAATCAAAAGAAACACCTGCTTATGAGGATGTTTTGAAAGAAAACCGAGGACATTTTCTACATAATAATAAACTCTTACCAGATGGGCCTGATAACAATTTTGAAATGCTGTAGAATTTGTACTATTACAAATATTTTTCAAATATTCAGCAAAAGCAGGGTTAAAAAAGTCTACCTCAGGTAGTTTTAACAACTCCTGTTGAGAAAGCCCTTTTATTCCTGTTTTTTGAATTTTTGCTATTATGTGTTCTGGAATAGAAATTTTATTTATCTCTATGCCTGTGCTATTTGCCCATTCTAAAAAGTTTTTTATTGAAGTTTCATCCTGTGGGGAGTAAAAAATTGCTATTTTATGAAATTTTTTTAAATATGAAAGTATTTGTTTTAAAATGTTTATCTGTTTGTCTGTTTCAGGGAAATTCAAAATTATCAATCTTTTTTCTAATAACTTGAGAGCCACATCTTCCGGACCAAGAAGTTTGGAAGTTTGAATAATGGACGAAAAATTATTTAATGAAAAATACAGACCATTTCTGCCTTTTATGAGCCTTTTTTTTAGAATTTTGTTTGGTTTTACCCACAATTCAGTAGCATTTAAATTGTTTCTGAAAATCTTTATTAAAGAATTGTCTTCAAAATCAGAAACTTTCAAAAACGCTTTAAACTTGAAAGGAGCTGAAGGGGAGGGCATTACAAAAAAATAAAGCCCCTCTTTAGGAGGAGTTAAAAAATACATTTCTCTGGGTAAAAGACCAAGGAAAATAGCATTTTGTTTTGAGTGGAAAAATTCAGAAACTTGATAATAGTTTTTCTGAGAAATTGTTACTATAGAATAATTAAACAGTTTGAAAAAGCTTAAGAAATTTTTATATTTGAAAAGTTTTTCTTTTCTGACAAGTACAACTCCCGGGGCTTTCAGCATATTATCAAGACTTATGTCCGGTTCTTTTGGGCTTAATTTTCTATAGATAAGATAATCCGGATCAAGCACCACTGCTTTGGGAAGGGCAGAAAGTAAGAGTCTTTTTTCTATGTAAGTATTGTTTTTAAAAGAAAGCTCTTGGGAGATGGTGTTGTTAAGAGTAATAATTTGAACTTTTATATTGTAAGGAATGGGCAGAGAAGAAAAAATGGTATAATCAAATAAATATTTGTTATCTTGTTTAACAAGAAAATTTTTCTGGAAGCTTAAAGAAACTTTTTTGAAGTATTTTAGCTCTGGAAAAGTGCCATTTTCAAAAAAAAGTTTTAGAAAATCTTTATGGTCTACTGAATGAAAGGCAAATTTTTGATAGAATTCATTGGTCTTTTCCACGACTTTTTTGTTTTTTAACAGGTTAATTAAAAAGAAGGTGTCCCGTGCAAAGGGGCTCTCTTCTAATAAGAGATTTTTGCGAAGCTCTTTCTTTTTTGTAGAAGGAAGATAGGAAAGTAAAAAAAAACTAAGCGCTTTCCCAAAGGTCTTATCCTTCCAGTAAACACCATATAAAAGACTATTTTTTGCTATGGACTGGAAAATTTTTTGGGGCTGAGGGGAGCTATAAAGAGTTATGAATCTTGGAGCAGAGATAGAGCGAGAAAAATTGTTCTCCAGTAAAATGAAGTAATTATGAAAGAGCAGAGGAAAGTTTTCAATAACACCGGTGGCATTGGAAACTGCATTTATATTCCTGGTTACAAAATTACAAAGTTGTTTTTCTGACTTTAAACAGTAAAAAGATAAAGAAAGGTTTTTCAACTTTACTTTTTTCTTTATTAAATTTCCTACAATAAGAGGAGGTGGAGAAGTAGGCGTAGAACTTTTGAAAGTGTAAATAGAATAATATCTGGAATGCTTAAGAGAAAAAGATTCATAAGGCACGAGCACATATTTGGAGTTTTTTTTAGGAAGATATAGTTTTAAATGGTAGGAAAAAGGATGACTCAGGGGATAGGGAAAAAAAGGCAGAAATATTTCTACAGGAAAGGCCCAGAAGTCAACCTGTTTCTTAAATTTTAACTTTACTACATGGTGCCTATTGCCTGTAAGAATAAGCATGTTGCCTTCCTTTGAAAATAGGGGAGATATAAGGTGCTTTTTTCCAAGAATTATCTGAGTAATCTTAAAGCCTTTGCTATATATCTGATAATTGGTGTTTGGTTTTAAATAAAAGAGTAGTTCACCTTTTATTAAATTTTTTTTAAAATCAAGAAAGATACTTCCCTGAACTTTTAAGTTCTGGGTATTTAAATTTCGGGAAAAGACTTGAGGATTGAGAGAAAAAACAATAATAAAAGAAATTAAAATTATATTAAAAAATCTGAGCATTCTTTTCCAGGTTGTGTTTTTTGTTTTTTGCAATATAATAAAAAAAATGGCAAAGGTCAAGGTATTAATTTTTTGGGGATATGGAATTAATTGCGAGATAGAAAGTGCTTATGTTTTTAAGCTGTGTGGAGCTGATCCAGAAGTAGTTCATTTGTCAGAAATTTTTTCTGGGAAAAAGAGTATTTTAGGTTATCATATTCTTTGTTTTCCAGGGGGATTTTTAGATGGAGATCATTTGGGATCTGCTCAGGCCTGTGCACATAGGTTTAAATATTGTAAAATAAATAACAAAAGGACATTATGGGATGATTTAAAGCTTTTTTTAGAGGAGGGAGGGCTTGTTATAGGAATTTGCAATGGTTTTCAGCTGCTTGTTAAAATGGGGCTTTTACCAGGAGGAAAATATCTCGGGGAAAGGGTGGTTACTTTGACATATAATCTTTCTGGTAAATTTGAGGATAGGTGGGTGTATTTAAAAGTAAATCCCTCTACTCCCTGTGTATTTTTAAAAGGGCTTTCCGAGCTTTATCTTCCTGTGAGACATGGAGAAGGAAACTTTGTGCCTTCTTCAGCAGGAATCCTTCAGGAACTTTTTTCCAATGGCCAGGTAGCCCTGCAATATATTAATCCACATACAGGAAAGCCTACTCAGAAGTATCCTTACAATCCCAATGGTTCTGTTGAAGGCATAGCAGGGATTTGTGATCCCACAGGACGGATTTTTGGACTTATGCCTCATCCAGAGGCATTTAATCACTTTACTAATCATCCACGGTGGACACGCGTAAAACATCTCGCAGCCCAGGGCCTTGAAATTTTCCACAATGCAGTAACCTGGGTAAGAGAAAACCTGTTTTAAATGTATGCCAGAAAAGTAGCCAGATTTTTAAAAAATGTTTCCAGAAATAAAAAATTTAGCTTTTTATTATCTTTTATCTGTTTAGTTTTTCTTGCTGTACTTGGGAATACGCCCCGCCTTTTGGTATACTTTGAAAGATTGTATAATCAAAAATTTGTTTTTTTTAGTGTTGGAGAACCTGTTACCTCAATTTTAAGATTTGCTTTTTTTGTAACAATTTTGCTTGTTTTTCCCTTGTTGTGGTATTTTTTAATTTCTTTAGTCAACTTTCTTTTTTCTTTTAAAAAACGACTTTT
Source organism: Thermodesulfatator sp. (assembly GCA_027064165.1). Classification (GTDB taxonomy): domain Bacteria; phylum Desulfobacterota; class Thermodesulfobacteria; order Thermodesulfobacteriales; family Thermodesulfobacteriaceae; genus Thermodesulfobacterium. Next base: position 16,365 of record JAMOQE010000037.1, read on the forward strand.
TTTCCTTTTTTTCTTTACAGGAATTGTGTTATTTTACACAGGGGTAGTTTTTGCTTATAAGGTAACTCTACCTTATGGTATAAAATTTCTTCTTTCTTTTGGCAATGAAAAAATTGAACCAGCAATTTCTTTAAAACACTTTGTTAATTTTTTTGTTTTTTTTTTAATAGCTTTTGGATTTATTTTTGAAATGCCTCTGGTTATATGTTTCCTTTGTCTGGTAAAACTCGTATCTCCAGAAAGGCTTGGCAGGTATAGAAAAGAAGTGTTCTTTATTATTGTGGTTCTTGCTGCTATTGTAACTCCTACTCCTGATGCCTTTAATATGTCTCTTCTTGCTATACCACTTTATGTGCTTTTTGAATTAGGGCTTCTTTTGGGACGAGTTCTTTTAAAGACTAATATTTTTTGGGAGGCGCCCCGGAAAGAGCCTCAGATAGAACAGCAGCCTTCTCAGGAGGCATAGCACTCAAAATATTTGCTACCTGAGAGCTTTTAAGCTGACTTAATATTTTTATTGCCTGATTTTGGTCCATCTTTGATAAAAGAGCAGCTGCCTTCGCAGGCCTCATTTCCGAAAAGGCCTTTACAAGAAGTTTGAAGCGTTTATTGTTTATTATCTCTATCTGTTTTAATTTTTCATCAATAGTAACTTCCAAGTCTTTTAATACAGCAATTTGCTTTTTTATTCTCTTTTCCAGTAGCTCAAGTTCTTTTCTTCTTGCTTCTATTTTTTCTGCTTCCTGTTTTAATCTATTCCTTTCAATAACAAGATATTCTGAAAATTCTGGAGGGCAACTATAGGCAGGCCTCTTTTCTTTTGCCTGAAGAAAGGCAATTTGATTCCCTAAAAGCAGGGTTAAAAAACCTATTTTTAAAAAAGCAAAAAATATTAAACTCCACAAAAGTATTTTTAGTTTTTTTCTAATCATTTGCTCTCTCTTGCCTTTTTTATAATGGTAAGCTCATCCAGCTCTCTAAGAAAGGCCCTGTATTTTTCCATTTGATAGAGGGCGTAAAGCCGATTTTTTAAGGTTTCATAAAGTTTTTTTTCTTTATGTACAGCCTCTAAATTTTCTCTAATTTTTTGTATTTCTTTTTTCTTCTGCCCTTCTTTTTCCTGATACTGCTGTATTAAAGTCTTTACCTGCTCTTTTGCGTAAATTTTAGATATAAGTTCTTCTGCACTAATAATTTTTTTTGTTTCAATTTGTTTTATAAACTCGCTAAGTTCTTTTTCAAGTTCCTTTTTTTGAGAGGTAAGGGCTTTTAGTTCAGACTGCGTTTTAGAAAGCTTTTGGAGGAGAGTTTCTTCCTGAAGCCCCTTCCAGCGTTCAAGTAGATTGAGAATCTTTATTTTCCTTTCCATTTATTAACCCTCCAGAATCTCTTTTAACATTTGTAGAGATGCTTCCACAGTAAAACACTCATCAATTCCCTGTCTGAGAAAGTTTTTAAGAGGAGTAATAAGTTCTACTGCCCTGTCTATTTCAGGATTTGAGCCTTTTACATAAGCTCCTATGTTAATAAGGTCCTCTGCTTTTTTATAAGTAGCAAGGATTTGTATGGTTTTGTTAGCTATTTCAAGATGTTCTTTTGAAACGATGTCTTTCATTACCCTGCTTATGCTGGAGAGTACATCTATTGGTGGATAATGGCCTTCATGAGCAAGGTCTCTTGAGAGCACCACATGCCCATCCACAATACTTCTTACAGCATCAGCAATAGGATCATTAAAATCGTCTCCCTCTACCAGCACAGTATAAATTCCTGTAATGTCCCCTGCATTTAGTTTTACTCCAGCTCTTTCAAGGAGTCTTGGAAGATGTGCAAATACAGATGGAGTGTATCCCCTTGCTGTAGGGGGTTCACCAGAAGCAAGTCCAATCTCCCTTCCTGCCATGCAGAATCTTGTAAGGGAATCCATAAGAAGCAGTACTTTATAGCCTTTATCTCTGAAGTATTCTGCCAGGGTGGTGGCATAATAGGCTGCCCGGATTCTGAGAGATGGTGGTTCATCAGAAGTGGCAACCACAACCACGGATTTTTTTAGTCCTTCTTCTCTTAAATCCCTTTCTATAAATTCTCGCACTTCTCTTCCTCTTTCTCCAATCAGAGCAATAATATTAACATCTGCCTTTGTATATCGTGCCATCATACCGAGAAGAGTGCTTTTTCCCACTCCAGAACCTGCCATTATGGCAACTCTCTGCCCCCTACCAAAAGTAAGAAGCGCATTAATAGCCTTTACTCCTACATCCAGAATTTCTGAGATTCTCCCTCTTTCAAGCGGCTTTAGGGGATCTCCATAGAGAGGATACCTTTCTGAGGCGAAGGGAGAGGGCTTGTGATCAAGGGCTTCTCCCAAGGCATTTACCACTCTTCCCAAAAAGTTTTCTCCCACTGGCGCAAGGGAGGACCCCACAGGATAAACCCTTGCTCCTATTTCAAGCCCTTTGATATCTCCCAGAGCAGTTAAAATAAGCTGATTATCCTTAAACCCCACCACCTCTGCCAGGGTTTTTGTTCGTGCTCCATGGATTTCACATAGATCTCCTATACTGAGCTTTGGGCCTGTACTTTCAATGGTAAGCCCCAGGACTTTTGTCACATATCCGTAAACTTCAAAGGGAATGAGGCCTTCTAATCTATTTAAATATTTTTCTCCTGCTTTAAGTTTCACTGCACACTACTCCTTATCGGAAAGTACCTCTAATACTCTTTCCCATCTTTTTTCTAATGTAGCATCTATTACCCCAAGAGAAGTCTGAATCAATGCTCCACCTTTGCTTATTCCTTCTTCCGGAATGAGCTCTATTTTTTCTGAATTCTTGGAAAATAGATTGAGTTTCCCCTTCAATATTTCGTAGTCTTCAGGATTCACCTTGATTTTTATTTTTACTCCTTCTGCAACATAACTCAAAGCTTCTTTAATTAAATTCAAAATTGGTTCTTCGTCCAGGTGTATGGTTTTCAAAACAAGTTTTTCAGCAATTTTTTTTGCCAGAGTAAATACATGTTTATCTACATTAATTATTGAATTTTCAGCTTCTGAAACAAGATTCTGCAGGAAAGTATCAATTTCTTTAAATTTTGCTTCATAACGGTGCTCCAGTTCTTTTTTTAATTTTTGATATTCTTCTTGAGCGTTTTTTTGCCCTTCTTTATAGCCTTTTTGTAGTCCTTCCTGATAGCCTTTTTCTTCTCCTTCTTTCCAGCCTCTTTGGAAACCTTCTTGGTATCCTTTTTTTATCCCAGCGTTATAACCTTCTTTATAACCTTTTTCATAGCCCTCTTTCCATGCTTTCTCAAATTTGCTTTTTATTTCAGCTGCAACTTCTCTTTCTTTTTTCTGTTTTTCTTCTTCCGTGGTTTTAAAAGCAATTTTGAATTCCTCTTTCTCTGCTGGGGAGAGATCGGCTACAAAAATAGAAAAACGACCAATATTTTTACCTTTAAGAATTTTATTAGACAAATTCTTCCTCTCCTTTGGAGAGTACTATTTTTCCTTCCTGTTCTAATTTTTTGGCGATTCTTATAATATTTTGCTGGGCCTTTTCTACTTCTGTTATTCTTACAGGCCCCATCATTTCAAGTTCTTCTTTAAGGAGGTCTGCTGCGCGTTTACTCATATTTCTGAGAAATTTCTCTCTTACTTCTTCAGAAGCACCCTTCAGGGCAAGTTTTAAGTCATCTGTAGAAATCTCTCTGAGAAGGGTCTGAATGGCAAAGTCATCCACATTGAGAAAGTCTTCAAAAGTAAAGAGATATTTTCTGATTTCTTCAGCAAGAGAGGGATTTTCGTCTTCTATTTCAGAAAGCAATTCCTCTTCAAGATCCCTTCCTGCATGGGAGAGGATTTCTGCTGCTTTTTCAGGTCCTCCTATTCTCTTACCCAAAGCCCCTCCTACACTCTGGAGTTCCTCTTCCAGGGCATCACTTATTTCCTGAACAATTTCAGGATCAACTTTGTTAAGAAGAGCAATTCTAAGAAGCACCTCACTTCTTACTTTTTCAGGAAGATAGGGAATTACCTGACCTGCAAGCTCTGGTTCAAGATGTACAAGGATAATGGCAATAGTTTGTGGGTGCTCATTTGCAAGAAAGCTGGCAATTGTTTTGGGATCAAGCTTTTTAAGTTTTTTAAAGATCTCAGGCCCGATTTCTTTTTTAATTTCTTCGTAAATCTCTTTTCCTTTTTCTCCGTATGCTTTGAGAAGACTTTGTTTCAAAAATTCTTCAGGTGAGAGAGAAAGGTCTCCCAGCATTTCTTTTGCTTCTATATTGGCTTCTTCCAGAACTTTTTTAATAGCTTCTGAAGGAATATAATCAATTTTGGCCATTTCTATACCAATACGCTTTATGTCATCCTCATCCAGATACTTATATACTTCAGAAGTAAACTCTTCTCCCATAATCATCAAAAAGATAGCAGCCTTTTGAGGGCCTGTTAGTTTCTCGGGATCAATTTTAGCCATGGTTTATCCTGCCTCTGCTAAAGCTTTTTTCCTTTCTTCAAGAGATTCTTCCATTAACCATTTCTTTACAAGCATAGCCGCCTTTTCAGGCTGGCTCTGTATAATACCAATAGCAATCTCCTGAGGTAAAACTTCTTTTTCTTCCTCTTCTGCTTCTTCCACTGGTGGTGCTTCTTCCACAGCTGCTTCTTCTACAGGAGCTGGAGCAGGAGCTAATACATTCTTTAAAATAGGCCTTACTACAAACAAGAAGAAAAGTACAATTACTAAAAACGCAAGTATAGGCTTATAAAACTTGGCTACATAGTCCATAATACCAGGTTTAGGCATCCGAGGTTTTACAAATGAAATAGCTTCAACTTCTACTTCATCTCCCCTATCAGGATTATACCCTATAGCCCCTTTAACCAGGTCCTCTATCCATGTAATTTTTTCTGTGTCATTGGCTGGGATTACATCCTTATCCACCAGTACTGCTACACTTATTTTTTTAATCTGTCCTGGAGAAATTTCAAGATTCTTGATCATTTTACTTACTTCGTAATTTCTGATGATGTGATTTCTGGTGGAAACCTGGCCCTTGGTTTTGGTGCCTCCTGTGGCCTCAAACTTCTCTGCAAGAGCTCCCTTTACTCCTGCTATTCCTTCAGGACCTTTAGTGCCCTGATATTTTTTTTCCTGTTCTATCTCCTCTGACACCACTGCAGTACTCTCAGGGTCATAACTTTCCTGCATAATTTTTTCTTTATCAAAAGATAACTCTACAGAGACCTGAGCTATTACTTTATCTTTCCCCAGAGCCTTGCCAAGCATTTCTTCTATTTTTTCTTTTAAGTTACTTTCCAGCCTTCTTTTTAAAATAAGCTGGGCGGTAGTTATATTTTGAGGCTCTTCATTTTCAAGAAATTCAAGTTTTTTACCGGTTTTAGCATCTATAATGGTAACATTACTTGGTTTGAGACCTGGAACAGCTCCGCTTACCAGATTTACAATTCCTTTTACCTGCTCTTTGGTAAGTGTATAACCCGGTTTCATAGCAATGAGTACAGAGGCCTTGGCTGGCTGCTCTTCAGAAATAAATACGCTTTCTTTTGGTAAAACGATGTGAACTCTCACAAACTTCACACCTCTTATGCCTTTTATTGTCCTGGCAAGCTCTCCCTCAAGTGCCCTTTGATAATTTACCTTTTCCTGAAACTCGGTCAGCCCCAACTTCTCCTTGTCAAAAAGCTCAAAACCAGGGCCATTTCCTCCTATAAAACCTTTGCTGGCAATTTCCATTCTTACTTCAGGCACCCTTTCCTCAGGCACATAAATACTTCCATCCTGTGTTACTTTATAGGGAATTTTGTGAGACTTAAGATATTGCACAATTTCTCCACTAACGTCTGGTTCAAGCCCACTGTAAAGAAGCCCCCACTCAGTCCTTGTCATAAGAAAGATAGTAATAATAAGGGCAAGAGTTAAACCAATACTTCCACTTAAAAGGAGTATCTTTTGTTTTTTACTGAGCTTTCCCCAAAATTCCTTTAGTTGAGTTCCCAGCTCTTTGAGCTTGAGTGGAGGCATTTTTTACTCCCCTTTGCTTAAATCTGCATCCTCATAATTTCCTGATAGGCATCAATAATTTTGTTTCTTACCCTTATGAGTAATTTTAATTCTGCATCTGCTTTAGTCATGGTAATAGCAAGTTCAGAAAGATCCACATTTTCTCCTTTTGCCAAAGCATCAAGCATTGCCTGTGCCTTTTTTTGCTCCTGGTCCACTTCCTTTACTTTACTTAAAATTAAGCTTCCAAAACTTGAATTTTTTTGGGTTTGAGAAGTATTGTCGTATTTAAAATAGGTTTTGTTAAAAAGGGCAGGATTTATTTTCATGTTTTACCTCCTCTTTATACTCTCTATGTCCGTAGCAGGTCAATGGTCCGATTTACCATACTTTTTGTGCTTGAAAGCACAGTAAGGTTTGCTTCGTAGGCCCTACCAGCAGAAAGCAGCTCCACCATCTCCGTGATAATATCTACATTGGGATACTTTACTATTCCCCGCTTATCCGCATCAGGGTGGCCGGGATCGTATACTTCTTTAAAAGGAGCAGGGTCATCTACAATAGCCGCTACTTCAACTTTTTTCAAAAAAGGTTCTTTTTCAGAGAGGGGCACAGCCCTTACCACCACATCCTTTGCCCTATAAGGGCCTCCTTCTGCAGTCCTGGTAACATCGGCATTGGCAATATTAGTGGCTGCGACATTAAGCCTTAATTTTTGTACCTGCAGCCCGCTTCCTGCAATCTTGGTTGCCGTAAGAAGATTCATGGCTATTTACCTCCTTCTGTAATTGCCTGGTTAAGCATTTGAAGCTCTTTGGAAAGTGCCTGCAAAGTTGCTTCGTAAAGCATCTGGTTTTGGGTAAGATCTACCATCTCTTCCTCAAGAGAAACATTGTTTGGTGTACCAAGAGTTTGGGATTCATAAGCTTTTATCAGTTTTTCAATTTTTTTATGCCGGGAACTTTTCACCGGATTTGAGATGTGTCTGGTGGAAGTGGTTTTGAGGGAAAGCGGAGGTGTAGTATTTTTAATGTGTCTGAGAGAAGAGGTTTTAAGAGGAAGATGAGTTTTTTGCTGGTTTAAATAGGCTTCCATTACCTTTTGAAATGGAATGTCCTTTCTTCTATATCCAGGAGTATCTACATTGGCTATATTTGAGGCAAGGAGATTGTGTTTATAACTTCTAACTTTAAGAGCAGTGCCAACCAGCCTGAGTGTTTTCTCAAGTGCCCCAAACATGTTATACCTCCTCTGGAAGTAAGCCCTGTTCTCTGTAAAGCTTAAGTTTATTTCTAAGTGTTCTTACCGTTATGCCCAAAAGTTCTGCTGCCTTTGTCTTATTTCCTTGGCAGGCTTTTAAAGCTTTCAAAATAGCCTCCCTTTCCAGCACTTCAAGAGGCTTAATTTCACTTTCTATAAAATTTGAATCAAAATCTGTGCCAGAACTTTCGCAAGAAGGTTCATCAAAGGAAAAAGGGTCTGTTAAATCTTTTACCGAAATAAATTCCTCCTGACAGGTAAGAACAGCTCTTTCTATCATATTTTTTAATTCTCTTACATTTCCAGGGAAGTTGTAATTTAAAAGAAATTTTTTTGCTTCTTCTGTAAACCCTTTTATTTTTTTGTGATAGGCATGGGAAAATCTTTCCAGAAAGTGTTTTGCCAGAAATTCAATATCTTCTTTTCTTTCTCTTAGTGGTGGAATTTTGACAGTAATGACATTTATTCTATAATACAGGTCTGCCCGGAAGCGCCCTTCTTTTACCTCTTTTTCTATGTTTCTATTTGTGGTGGAAATAATTCTAACATCTACTTTTATAGGATGATACCCACCGAGCCTATCTACTTCTCCTTCCTGAAGTACACGCAGTAGCTTGCTTTGCAGATTGGGATGCATTTCTGTGATTTCGTCAAGAAGTAGAGTGCCACCGTCAGCTATTTCTATTTTACCTTTTTTTTGATAGGTAGCCCCTGAAAAGGCCCCTTTTTCATAACCAAAGAGCTCGGATTCAAGTAAACTTTCTGGAAGAGCAGCGCAGTTTATAGCTACAAAAGGCCCATTTTTTCTGGGACTATGTTTATGAATAAACCTTGAAAGTAGCTCCTTACCGGTACCAGATTCTCCTACCAGTAGTACTGGCACATTACTTTGAGCAACACCCTTGAGTTTTTCTAAAATTTTCAGAAGCTTGGGATTTCTTGTCAGAAATGTGTCTTCCTCCCAAAAGATGCGTTTTTCCTCAAGGGCAAAAAGTACTGTCTTTTCAAGAAGATCAAGAGGGGTAGATAGAAGTTTAAAATCAAAGGCACCGCGTTTGATAAAATATACAGCACTCTCAACCGAAGATTCTTCGGCCAGTACAATAAAATTAAATGTACTTTCCTTTTTAACTTTTTCTATTTTCTCTAAAAATTTGGGAGCCTTGTCTTCGCCTGGCTTTAACTGATAAACCAGCACATCGCACTTTTTGAGCTCTTCTTTTTTTAAGTCTTCAAGGCCAGGATGATAACAAACTGCAAGCCCTCGTTCTTTAAGTGCATCACGCAGGAGTTTAACTTCTGTTGCCTCTCCTATTATCAGAATGTTTCCTTTCATTTTGCTAAAACACCAGTTTCTGAGCTTCTTTCAGAAATTTTTTAAATTTTTCGTAATTTCTGGCAACTATATTTTCATACTCGTTTCCAGCAGAAGAAATTTCCTGCCAGAGCTGATTGGCCTGTTTTATCCTTCCAGTTTTTTCATAAAAGTACGCGCCCAGCCACTTTATTTTGAAATTTTTGGGATAAAGCTTTTCTGCGACTTTTAAAGTCTTTTCAAAGACAACAGGATCTTTTGAAAAGCTACAGGCAAGAAGTAAAATAAAGTCCTCAGGTGTGGGATTAAACCCCTTGGTTAAGGTATAAGAAAGGGCTTTTTCGTACTCTCCCCTTTTGAGTGCCCAATTTCTGAATGTTTTGAGAAGTTTTTCTTTATAAGCAAGGTCAAGCTCGGAGTTTAAGGCCTTTTTAAGCCAGATATCTGCATCCTGGTTCCCTTTTTCCACCTCAAAGAGCGCTTTTAAATAGCAATACCAGGGAGAGTTACCCAGTACTTTTCCATAGTTCTTCTCAAGTTCTGAAAAAAGCAAAGTGGCTATATTTTTTTCTCCTTCATCTATTGCAATTACGCCAAGATAAAGCAAGGTTTTGGCCATAATCTTTTTAGGAGGCTTGTGTTCGTATGCTTTTATAAAATAATAAGTGGAAGCAAGACGAAAATGATATTTCCAGTGTATTTTTCCTATAAAGAAAAACACATTTCCACAGTCTGCTTTTTCCAGAAATATCTGTTTCTTTTTAAAAAGATTGAGCATCTTTGTTAACGCTTCTTTATTATAAAAATTTTTTAAAATAGAATAGGTGGCTTTACAATAATAAACTTTTGCTTTTCTGGCATAAGGACTTTTGGGGTGGCGAACGAAATACTCTACAGAAGTTTCCAGAAAAGACTTTTTACTTCTCACAAATTTCGCTACATCTTTGGCTGGAAGTTTTTGGTAAAAATCCCGTAAGATATAATAATTTGCCAGAGCATAATATTTTTCTACTTTTTTATTATAAGGACTTTTGGGATACCGAGAGAGGAACTCAGAAGCCACCTTTTTGACCTTCCTCCACTTTTTGTATTGAAAAAAGAGCTTAACTTCAAAAAAATGAGCATCTTGCGTGATTTTTTCCTGAGGATATTTCTTTTTCAATACTCTTATGTAAAACAATAAGTCATCAATCATCTGTTGAGGAATAAGTTCTTTAATTTTTATCCTTTGATATGCTATTTGATAAAGCCTAAATTTTGCAAAGGTAGCTTCTTTCTTGCTCTCCCATTCAGTAATGATAAGCTCATAAAGGGTGTTTGCCTTTTCAATCTGTCCGGCTTTGAAGAAGGCATCAGCTATTTTAAAAAGTAATCCACTTCCTTTTTTATAATTTCCATAGATATTTAGCCAGATAAAGGCTTCCTGAAGGGCCTGGTTCAAATTTTTTTGTTTGAGTAGATACATTATTCTTACTTGATAAATTTCATCCAGCATACTTTTGACTACTTCAGGAGACCTACCTGCTAACTTTTTTATTTCAGTTTTACCTAAGTAATAAAGTATGACCTTAACTTCATTTTGGAATGCTTTAGCACAGAATGTCTTATTTAAGGCTTTAATTTCCTGAAGGGCCTTTTTGGTTTTTCCCATAATTGCCAGGGCTTCAATTTTTACCAGCCTTGCCCGGCAGCAAACTTCTGTGTTAAGGTGAAGAGAAAGGATTTTATCTGCAAATTTGATAGCCTTTTGAGGCTCTCCCATGTATAAAAAACTTCTTGCTATCATCAAATTTTCTTCAGAATTTAAAGGCAAAAAAGGTGGAAGTTGTTGATACACTTCAACAACTTTTTCATAATCCCCCTTTTGATAATACGTCTGCATAAGAGAAAAGATTTGGTTTAGTTTCTCTTCCAGGGTTCCATTTACAAGAAGGCCGAGATAATTTAACTTTTGAGATTTGGCTGAACAAGGGATGTTAAATAAAAAAAGCGAAAAAAGTAATATCAATCCCTGTTTTAGAGCCAAACATAGCCCTTTCATACACTTTAAAGAAAGCAATTTTTATGCCAATCTATACTTTTTGAGCTTTTCCAGGAAAGTGGTACGGTTAAGTCCAAGGAGCCTGGCTGCTTTACTTTTAACCCCTCCTGTAAGCTCAAGGGCCTTTTTTAGATAGAACACTTCCACATCTTTTAGAATCTGAGGCAGGTTTATTCCGGTTTCTGTTAAGTGAGGTAGGTGTATTCCCTGAGATATCAGAAGCTCTTTCTGGTAAGATTCCTTTTTAGCAAGAAAATTTTCTTGCAATGGCCCTAAATTTAAGTCTTCAGGAGAAATTTCCTCGGAGTCACAGAGAATTACAATTCGTTCTATAAAATTTTCAAGTTCTCTTATATTCCCTGGCCAGTTGTATTCTGTGAGCATTTTTATGGTATCAGGATGAAGTTTTTTTTCAGGGATTCCCTCCCGAGCACAGATTTTTTTTATAAAAAATTCTGCTAACAAGGGTATGTCTTCTTTTCTTTCCCTGAGAGGAGGCAATTTTAGAGGAATTACATTTAATCTGAAGTACAAATCTTCTCTAAACCTTCCTTCCTGGACTTCCTTCTTTAAATCTTTATTGGTAGCAGCGAGTATTCTTACATCAATCTTTACTGGCTTTTCACTTCCCAATCTTTCTACCTGGCGTTCCTGCAGGACTCTCAATAACTTGGCCTGTAATTTAAGGCTAAGGTCTCCTATTTCGTCAAGAAAGATGGTACCACCTTCAGCAAGTTCAAATTTACCGGGTTTGCTTTTTACTGCACCTGTGAAAGCACCTTTTTCAAATCCAAAAAGTTCTGCTTCAAGCAGATCTTCTGGAATGGCAGCACAGTTTACAGCTATAAATGGACCTTTTCTTTTACTACAGAAGTGAATATATTTGGCGAGTACTTCTTTTCCTGTGCCTGATTCCCCTAAAATTAAAACAGTGCTATAAGAAGGAGCAACTTTCTTTGCAAGCAGGAAAATTTCTCTTACTAATTTGTTTCGGCTCTCTATAAGATACTTCATTTCAGCCGTTATTATATCACATTTTTGACTAAAATGTCAAATTTTTGAAAAATTTAATAGTTGTAAAATGTGTGATATGTGTTAGTTTTTAAACACTGAAATTGGGAAAATAACAGAATTATAAGGGCTTTAGAGATGTTTGAGAGTCTTAATGAAAAGTTAGAGCAGGCTCTGGGAAAATTTAAAGAAAAGGGGAAGCTTACCCCAGACGATATAAAAAGAGGATTAAGGGAGGTTAAACTTGCCCTTCTTGAAGCAGATGTCAATTATAAGGTGGTAAAAAATTTTATTAATAAGGTTCAGGAGAGGGCTCTTTCATCTGAAGTAATGGAGAGCCTTACCCCTTTTCAGCAGATAGTTAAAATTGTCTATGAAGAACTTGTGAATACCCTTGGAGGAAGTGCAAAGGGGCTTGATCTTGGTGCTCAAAAGCCTGCAAGAATTTTACTTGCAGGGCTTCAGGGTTCAGGGAAAACAACTACTGCTGCCAAACTTGCAAGGTATTTGAAGAAGAAGGGACATCATCCCATGCTTGTTTCTGTGGATATTTATCGTCCTGCAGCCATTGAACAGCTTAAAGTGCTTGCAGAAAAGGTAGGGGTGCCTTTTTGTGAAGCAAGTCCTGATGAAAAGCCTGTGGAAATAGTTAAAAGGGCTCTTGAGGAGGCAAAGTCTCAGGGAAGAGATATTCTTATTATTGACACTGCAGGGAGACTTCACATAGACGATGCTTTGATGGAAGAACTTGTTGAACTTAAGGAAAGATTTAATCCTTCCGAGGTACTTCTTGTGGCAGATGCCATGATGGGTCAGGATGCAGTTAATGTAGCAAAGGAATTTAATGATAGAGTAGGGATTACGGGCATAGTGCTTACTAAAGTGGAAGGCGATGCCAGAGGTGGAGCAGCTCTTTCTATTAAGGAAGTTACAGGCAAGCCCATTAAATTTCTGGGAGTAGGAGAGAAAGTAGATGCTTTAGAAGTTTTTTATCCAGAGAGGCTTGCCAGTAGAATTCTCGGGATGGGAGATGTGCTCACTCTTATTGAAAAGGCTCAGGAAACGCTGGATCTCAAAAAAGCCAAGGAATGGGAAAAGAAAATAAAAAGGCTTGAGTTTGATCTGGAGGACCTGAGAGATCAACTCAGACAGATGAGAAAGCTTGGCTCTGTAAAAGACATTTTGAGTTATTTCCCGGGACTTGGAAAAAGGCTTGAAGATATCCCTTTTGATGAGAAAGAATTAGTGAAGATGGAGGCCATAATTAATTCCATGACAAGACAGGAGAGGCGAAATCCTAAGATTATAAATGCCAGTAGGAAGAGAAGGATTGCCAGGGGAAGTGGAACCACTGTGCAAGATGTGAATAGACTTTTGAGAAGCTATGAGGAGATGAGAAAAATTTTAAAGCACATGAGAAAGCCTGGAAGACTTGAAAGTTTTTTTAGAAGATTTATAGGTTTGGGCTAACTTTAAAAAATATTTGCCAAAAATTTAATTAGTGTTAAAATAATAGTCTCAAAATTTTTGAGGGAGGAGGGAAAGTGCCTGTAAGGATTAGACTTATGAGAATGGGAAGAAAAAGGAGGCCCTTTTACAGGGTTGTAGCAGCAGACTCAAGGGCACCAAGAGATGGAAAGTTTCTGGAAGTGCTTGGGTATTACGATCCACTTAAAGAGCCCTTTGAATTTAAAGTTAACGAAGAAAAAGTAAAAAAATGGCTGGAAAAAGGGGCGGAACCTACAGAAACAGTAAGAGCGCTTTTGAGGAAAATAGGGATAAAGGTAGCCAGAAAGGCTTAACACTATACTAAAGGGGGAGTAAGGATGAGTAAGTTAAAGGACCTGGTAGAGCACATTGCAAAGGTGCTTGTGGACAATCCTGATGCTGTGCAGATTAATGAAATTGAAGGAGAGCAGACATCTGTAATTGAGTTAAAAGTAGCCAAGGAAGACCTTGGCAAAATTATAGGTAAAGAAGGGAGGACTGCCAAGGCAATAAGAACTATTTTAGGGGCAGCCTCCAGCAAACTCAAGAAGAGGGTAGTGCTTGAAATTATAGAATAATTGCAATTGTTAGTACCCGCAGGAAAGATTTTAACTACTCACGGATTAAAGGGGGAAGTTAAAGTTTCCCCCTTTCTTTTTGATCTGGAAGTATTTTTACAATTGCCCTGTTTTTATCTTGACAAACAGGGTAATTTGCGTGTGGAAGTAGAATTCATTCGTTGTAATCCGGCAAAACATATATGTATAGTAAAATTTAAAGGCCTTTCTCTTGAAGAGGCTGAGCAATTAAAAGGTAAGATTCTTTATATAGATCTTTCCCGACTTCCTTCAGCAGAAAAAGAAGAATTCTATTATTATCAGCTTCTTGGGGCTGAAGTAGTTGATGTTGAAGGGACTTTCTGGGGGAAAGTAATTGAAATAATGCCTGTAGGAGAATACGAGCTTTTACTTGTTTCTCATCCTGAGGCCGATTTTTACATTCCTTTGATAGAGGAATATGTATCTGAAGTAGATACAAAAGAAAAAAAGATTACAGTAAAAGATATAAAAGGCCTTTTTGAAGTGCAAAAGTGAAGAAAGTGAGACTCAAAGATCAGGAGATAAACATAATAAAAGAAACCGCAGAAAAATTTTTTGGAAAAGGGACATGAGAAAAAGGAGGGGGACATTGATGAAAAAAGCCTGGGAACAGAAAATAGATGTAGTTTTAGCAAAAGGTCCTGAAAGGAGAATTGAAAGAATAGCTTTGGAAGAAGGGGTTGAACTTTGAAGATTCACATACTCACAATTTTTCCAGAGTATTTTGAAAGCCCTTTGAAGGTGGGGCTTCTGGGAAAAGCTATTCAAAAGGGACTTATAGAAATAAATCTTTTAAATCTCAGGAACTTTGCTACTGATAAGCATAAAACAGTTGATGACGAACCTTTTGGTGGTGGAGAGGGCATGGTATTTAAGCCAGAGCCCCTTTATAGGGCTATTCAAAGTGTAAAAGAGAAAAATCCTTCTACCCATGTGGTTTATCTTTCTCCTCAAGGAAGGCGTTTTACTCAGGAATTGGCAGAGGAGCTCTCCCAGAAAGAGGAGCTACTCTTTATTTGCGGAAGGTATGAAGGTATAGATGAGAGAATTCGGGAGCACTTTGTGGATGATGAGATTTCTATTGGAGATTATGTTGTTTTTGGAGGGGAGGTGGCAGCTTTGGTAATTATTGAGGCAGTCTCAAGGCTTATTCCAGGAGTTGTGGGGAGAAAGGACTCAGTGGAGAGAGAGTCTTTTACTTCAGGGCTTCTCAAGTATCCCTGCTATACCCGCCCAAGGGAGTTTATGGGGCTGAAAATACCTGAAGTGCTTCTCTCGGGGAATCACGCTCTTATTGAAGACTTTAGGAGAAAAAAGTCCCTTGAGATTACTTTAAAAAAGAGACCGGTTCTTTTGCATAGAGCCAGACTGGAAGGAAAAGACTACGAATTTTTAAGGGAGCTTCTTCAAAAGCAGAGGCTTTATCTTTTTCTTATGCATTATCCTGTGAAGAATAAGAGGGGAGAGAAGGTGGCTTCTGCTATTGCGAGCATAGATTTACACGATCTTTCAAGGCTTGCAAGGACATATGGAATAAAGGGTGTGTTTGTGGTGCAGCCCTTAGAGGATCAAAGAAAGATTGCAGAAGAGCTGATTGATTACTGGCTTTCTGAAAAGGGAAGAGAGTATAATCCCTTGCGAAGCGAGGCCCTCAAACTTTTAAAGTTATTTGCCACCCTGGAGGATGCAATAGGGAAAGTGAGGGAGCTTGAGGGAGAGGATCCTGTGCTTGTAGCAACCGATGCTTCTCCCAAAAGAGATTTTATAAGTCCGGAAGAATTGAGAGAACTTCTTTGGGAAAAACCTGTTGCCTTGGTATTGGGTACAGCCTGGGGGCTTACAGAGGAGTTTATAAATAAGTGTGACCTATTTCTTGAGCCTATCTGGGGAAGGCTTGATTCCTACAATCATCTCTCAGTGAGAGCAGCAGCATCTATATTGCTTGATAGAATTCTTGGAATTTATTCTTTTCAAAAAGTTTTCCAATTTTCAGATTGAAAAAGTTTTCTTTTATGCTAATTTTGGCCACAAGTTTTGTTCCAATACTTAAAAGAAGTTGGATAAGGAAAAGTCATTAAAATTGCAAGGTATCGGCGTTTAATAGCAGTACTTTGTCTGATATCAGAAAGTAAAAAAGGATTTTAGGCCTTGATTGCTGAAGGTTTGATGATATAGGCAGGAGGCAAACCTAAAGGAGCCCGGATTGAACCTAAATTTCTGGTAAAAGTGTTGCAATCAAGAACTTTTAGAGCCTGCAGGTGATTTTACAAAAGCTTTTGGTTTGAAAGGCTATTATAGTGTCCATACTTAATTAAGCTGCAAAATTATTGGTTTCAACTTTAATTTATAAATTAAGAAATCGGCAAATTTTTGGTCCTGTAAAGGGGTTTGCCTTTTCCTTTGCTAATGCAGAGAATTAAAGCAAAGCGTTGACAGAAAGAAAAAAATATTTTAAGCTTCACAAAGAGAGTCTTTTTCACTTTAAGGAGGTAGGAAATGACCAGGAAAAAGAAAAAAATAAGGAAAGTATTAATTGCTAACAGGGGAGTTCCTGCGGTAAGAATTATGAATACCTGTCGGGATAAAATGATAAAGACAGTTGCTATTTATAGTACTCCTGATAGATTGGCCTATCATGTATTTCTTGCAGATGAGGCGGTGCACATAGGAGAGGCACCTCCACACGATTCTTATCTCAATATGGAAAAGATAATCAAGACGGCGCTGGAAACAGGTTGTGATGCTATTCATCCTGGCTGGGGATTTCTTGCAGAAAATCCAGAATTTGCTGAGATGGTAGAGGATGCTGGTTTAATTTGGGTGGGCCCTCCTGCAAGGGTAATAAGGCTGATGGGAGATAAAATCAAGGCCAAAAAAATAGCCCAAAGGGCTAATGTTCCTACTATACCGGGTGCTTATAATGTAAAAACCCCTGAAGATATTCTTAAGTGGATGAAAGAGGAAGAGGTGGAGTTTCCTATAATGATTAAGGCAGCAGCAGGTGGTGGTGGAAAGGGCATGGTAAGGGTGGATAGAGAAGAAGAGCTTTCTATTTCCCTGGAAAAGGCCCGTTCAGAAGCAAAAAAGGCCTTTGGAGATGATACATTACTTGTGGAAAAATATATTCAATATGGAAGACACATAGAAGTCCAGGTGCTGGGAGACAGGGAAGGAAACATCCTTCATCTTTATGAAAGGGAATGTACCATTCAGAGACGCAATCAAAAGATTCTTGAAGAGGCCCCTTCCCCAAGCATAAATGAAAGTTTGAGGCAGGAAATTTGTTATACTGCTGTAAGACTTATGAGGGAGATAGGTTATTACTCAGCAGGCACTGTGGAATTTCTCTTTGATCCCAAAACGAAAAAGTTTTATTTTCTTGAGGTAAATACCCGTCTTCAGGTGGAGCACGGAATTACAGAGCTTATTACAGGGCTTGACATAGTGAGCCTCATGTTTGATATAGCAGAGGGGAAAACATTGCCCTTTGAGCAGGATCAAATTTATCCTAACAGACATGCCATAGAAGTAAGAATCAATGCTGAGGATCCAAAGACTTTTAATCCGTCTTTTGGTACTATTACAAGGCTTGAAATACCGCAGGGTCCAGGAATAAGGGTCTCTTCAGGTGTGTATGAGGGAGCAGATGTACCTCCTTATTATGATTCCCTTCTTATGCTTGTGATGGCAGCAGGTGCAGATAGAAATGAGGCCTTGAGGGTTATGGACAGGGCTTTAAGCCGGGGATTGCGTGTAGAAGGAGTAAAGACAATTGCTCCTTTGCTTTTGAGTATAATTCGCCATCCCAAGTTTGTTGAGGGGAAATATTCCACCCGGTTTATAAATGAACATTATCAGGAACTTCTTGCAGCATTTAAAGAGAAGACTGCAGATGATGAGGCGTTAAAGATTGCTCAATATGTGGCAGAGGTTTCAGCTCTTGGACCTCAGAGCTGGATGTAAGTTAGTATTAGCAAAACCTAAAGGAGGGACAACCAGATGGGTTACATATTTGTAAAACCTGGGATGAGCCCGAAAGAAATAGTGAAAAAAGTAAGGGAATTACCAGGGGTATGCTTTGTTTCAGTAGGAATGAGGGATGCCGGGCAATCTGACTATAAAAATCGTCTGAGGATTTATGATCTGAAGACCCTTGCTCCTTATTACAACGAGATGGGGCTTTTTGCCGCTGAGTGTCACGGTGGGGCAAGGTGGCATGTGGGAATAATGAATAGGAGGGAAAGCCCTTTTGAAGAAATAGCCATTTTAAGAGAGCTTATGCCAAATGTCCTTCTTCAAACTCTTATCCGTGAAACCAATATGTGGGGTTATCGTCCCTATCCAAGGAATGTTATTGAATATGTGGTACAAAGGGTGGACATTGATGTATGGAGGTGTTTTTCCTTTCTGAACGATGTACGGAATATGAGACCGGTTGCAGAAGTTGTGATGAAAAGAGGCAGGCTTTTTGAGCCTGCTATTTCTTACACTGTAGCCCCATGGTTTGATACTAAGTATTATCTAAAAGTGGTTGATGACATAATATCTCTCTGTGGAGGGGTAGATGAAATTATTCTTTGTATAAAAGACATGGCAGGAGTTGGCACGGTAAAGTCTATTACAGAGCTTATAGATGCTATCAAACAAAAGTATCCCGAGCTTGTGATAAATTATCACAGGCACATTACAGATGGGCTTGCTCTTCCTGTGCTGCTTGCTGCTGCAAAGGCTGGTGCAAAGATTATAGATGTGGAAGAGGATACCTTGGTGAGGTTTTATGGTCATTCTCCCATACTTGCAGTTGAGGCACTTTTCAGGGAGCATGGAATTCCTGTCAACCTTAATCGCAAAGCAGCAGAGCAGGCAGTGGCAAAGGTGAGGGAATGGATAAGAGACTACGATTGGGCAGAATCTCCTTTCAGGGGTTTTGACCACATGGTAACGCGTCATAAGATGCCAGGTGGTGCTTTCCCAAGTTCCTTTGAACAGGCAGAAAAAGGGGGATTCCTGCACCTTATGCCTTATATTCTGCAGGTAATGTCCCTTTATAATCAGATAGTAAAATATTTTGATGTGACCCCTGGTTCTCAGATTACCTGGGTTACCTGTAGTGGAATAGTTAACCGCTATGCCAAAGAAAGGGGAGAGGCAGGGGTCAAGCATGTGATAGAGCTCCTGAAAAAATTTGTAGAGGAGAAAAAGCAAAATTTTTCTGCAATGAGCAAGGAAGAACAGGGGGAACTTCTTGAGCTTTTCAGCCAGGCGCCAGGGGATTTTAAAAATCTTATTCTTGGCCATTATGGAAGGCTTCCTGTAGGATGGCCTGATGAATGGGTTTACAGAAGTGCCTTTGGAGAGGAGTGGAAAGAGAAGATAAAGGAAAGAAAAGAAGATTCTCCCGTAGAGAGCGTTCCAGAAGAGGATTTAGAAGCTTTAAAAAAGCAGCTTGAAGAGGAACTTGGTAGAGAGCCTACAGAGGAAGAATTTATTCTATATCTTATGCATCCTAAGGATGCTCTTGATTTTATTAAGTTTAGAGAAAAATATGGAATAGCTCCTCTTGTACTTCCCACTCCTGTGTGGCGAAGGGGGCTAAAAAAACCAGGAGATAAGGTAGATTTTGAGCTTGAGGGTAAGCCTTATTGTATTGAGCTTGTTTCTATAGGAAGTGAAAATGATGGTGTGATCCATGTAGTTCTCAAGATAAACAACAAAACAAGGGTGTTTGAAGTGAAGACAAAGAGGGCAAAAAAGAGTGAAGTAAGAAAGGCTACGAGACCCAATGAAATAGGTGCTCCTATAAGTGGCACTATATGGAGAATAGGAAATCCTGAAAGAGGTGAGTTAAAAGTAGGGGATATTGTGAAGAAAGGCGAGGAAATAGCTAATCTTGAGTCTATGAAGATGGAGAATCCTATTGTAGCGCCTTTTGATGCTCAAGTGGTGGAGATTTGTGTAAAGGTAAATCAAATGGTTGAAGAGGGACAGCTTTTGTTTGTGCTTGAACCTCTGGATAAAGTAAAAAAAGAAGACTCTGTAAATATTGAGGAGGTAGCAGCTAAGTTGTCTTAAAGGGAGGAGTTAAAAGAAACCGAGCTCAGGCTGCAGTTAGAGGTAGAGCAGGTAAGAAAAGAATTGAAAGAAGTGGAGTTTAGCCTGCAGGCAGAAATAGAGAAAGTGAAGCAGAATATAGAAAAAGCAAAGGCAGAGATATTGAGGTGGTTTTTGCATTAACATTTTAGAGATGGTAGGGTTGACAAATAGAAAAAGTAGCATAAAATGGGGACTGATTTTATCTGAGGAGAATTTTTACAAAATGTGAAGAAAAGTAAAAATGTTTGATAAGGGGGATAGGTGATGTCGTCCATTTTTACCACTCAAACACCCTGGGTAAAGAAAGAAGAGGTTCAGAGAAGGTGGTATCTTATTGATGCCAAAGGTAAAATTTTAGGAAGGCTTGCTTCAAAACTTGCTTATATGCTTCAGGGCAAGCATAGGCCTGATTATACTCCTCATGTGGATCAGGGAGATTTTTTTGTAATAGTTAATGCTGACAAAATAAGGTTGACTGGAAAAAAACTTGATCAAAAGATTTACTGGAGGCATTCAGGTTATATGGGAGGGCTTAAGTTAGAAACTGCAAGAAGGCTTCTTGAAAGGCAGCCTGAGAAATTGATTTATCTTGCAGTAAAGAGGATGCTCCCTAAAAATCGTATGAGAAAAAGGCTTTTGAAAAAACTTAAGATATACGCTGGCAATGAGCATCCTCACAAGGCTCAGAATCCTAAGCCTATGGAGATTTAAAGGAGGGGTTAAAGTATGGACAGATTTTATGCTACTGGGAAGAGAAAAACAGCTATTGCCAGGGTTTGGATTTATCCTGGTACTGGCGAGGTAATAGTGAATGGGAAGCCATATCAGGAATATTTTTCTGATCATATCGTTGCAGGAGATGTTATATTTGCACCTTTTAAGCTTACAGGCCTTGAGGGGAAATTTGATGTAAAATGTACAGTTCAAGGTGGAGGAAAGTCTGCTCAGGCAGAAGCTATAAGGCATGGTATTTCTAAAGCGCTTATAGAATATTCTGCTGATCTTCGGCCAGTTCTTAAAAAAGCAGGCTTTCTCACAAGGGATCCCAGAGTTAAAGAGAGAAAGAAATACGGTCTTCGTGGAGCAAGAAGAGGTCAACAATATTCCAAACGCTAACCTTTCAATGTGTTCCCAGCGGGGTTTTTCCCCGCCTTCTGAACATTTTTTGTTTTTATAGATTTTTAGGTTTTATACAGCAGCTTCTATAAATTTTTTTGCTTTTTGAATTGAGGTTGTTAGAGATTTATAATCTATTTTATAAAACTCAAGTTTGATATACACAATATTATTTTCTTTAGTAATAGCCAAATGTTTGAAATGTCTGGAATTAAAAAAATTTATAAGGTTAATGAAATTATGGTAAGTCTCATCTTCGTATAACATTTCCCATTTTTTTCCCTCTATTTCAACAATTTTACTTTTTAATTTATTCCGATTATATATTTTGGGTTTGGTAAAAAAGTCAAGCACACTTTCTTTTATAAGATGAAATTCACTTTTTATGGGATTTTTTGTATAAAACATCAATTGAAGAGAATCTTTTCTATTTGTTAAAAATACGAAAGGGAGATATAGAATACTTTGTCTGGGAATAAGTCTTAAGGTTGCATGAACTTTTTTAAACCCATCAACATCGTAATCAACAGCAAATCCCAGGACTCCTCCTAAATATGTATATAACTTATCTCGGGGAGTTAATGCATTTTCTAAAGATTCTGCTATTAACTTCATAAGTTTTATATTATGTTTATAACCAGCTATATAAAGAATACTTATAGCTACACTCAAACCAACTAAAAGTGTAAAATATTTATTAATTACAAATAACTGCATCAGCCCAGAGTTCTGCCAGGCTTATCAAGGTATTTTTATCCAAAAAGTTACTTTTTAGAAAAGGTACTTCTTTTATAGGTATATCTTTGAATAAATTTTTAAAACTGATATTGATGTCAGTTGTATTGACCAATCCTTTTTTATTTAGCAAAATTAAATTTAAAGATATGCCTAAGGAATCAAGACCTTTTTTTATACGAACACTTTCTTTTATTGAAAGTAGGTCCTGATTTAGGACCAGGATAATTTTGGTCGTTTTGTTTTTAAACAAATTGGTCATAAAGTCTATAATTTTTGATTGAATTCCCAGTTCCTTTAAGACATCATCTTCGTTTTCGTTTAAAGGCAAATCTTCTCTTATTGCCGAGGGATTAATATTGGCTATAGAAGCGCGTGCATTAAGTATTTTTTTTCTCCATTTGATAAGTTTGTTTATCCATAGTTTAGAATTGAAAGGAAGAGCAAAAATTTTAAGCATAAGCCCGGTAGGTGGTGTATCAACGATTATATAATCTTTATCTAAATTTGCTTCCACTTTTTCTTTTAACGCATACATAATGGCGTATTCTTCCATTCCAGGAGAGTATTTCATAATTTCTATCATTTTATCTAAATTTATTATTTGTAAATATTTATATGTTTGTTTCATTTTATTTGTTGTTTCTTTTATAAAATTTTCAACATACGCATCTATATCAACTTCTTCTGCTATTATTGCTTCGTCATTTTTAGAAAGATTTGCACCGAGTATGTCAAATATATTATGAGCAGGATCTATAGAGACAAGGTATACAGAGAATCCTTTTCGGGCCAGGTAATAAGCCAAACTTACGGAAGAAGTGGTTTTACCAACTCCACCTTTTCCCAGAAAAAAGAGAATATTTTTCATATATCGCCCAGAGCAAAAAACTCTGCAAGCTTGTCGTCCAATCTTGAAGATTTAAATATCATGAGTTGGATTTCGTATTCAAGATAAGGTAAAAGGGCCATCCCCACATAGCTGGGTGGAGATGGCATACCCATTAATGATGCAAAACAAATAAGGGCAAAGGCATTTTCCATTTCATGAAGTTCAAGCTCAATAGCTGAAGTACTCTGTTGTTTAAATCCTTCTATAAAAGAATTAATAAATTTTTTAATTTGTTTAAACATAACTTTAAAAATTATCGGGCAGTTTCTTTGTCAGAAGTAAAGAAATCATAGACTAAAATAAGATTAAGTATAAGCATTACAACCATAATAGCTGCAAGGACATAGCCTTGAAATGGATTTTTTCCTATAAATATAGGAATTATTTTGATGATGTACCATATCATAGCAAGGGTTACTGTGAGCCATAAAAACATGGCAGGTATTAAGACGGGCCAGGAGGGTTTTTTCTGGATTCTTATTACCCAGCCACAGACAGTTATTAAAGCAATTGAGGCAAGCATTTGATTGGCTGCGCCAAAGGCAGGCCATATAACCTTCCATTCTCCTGTCCAGGCCAATCCTATACCTATAGCAGCAGGGATAATTGAGGCAATCCATTTGTTTGTAAATAAGTCATACAAGCCCTTGGCAGAATCTTTTAAGGGTTCAAAGATTTCAGCAAATGTATATCTTGCAAGCCTGTTCGTGGTATCCAGAGTTGTCATAGCAAATGCAGCTACCCACATTGCTGCAAGTATCAACATAAAGGCCTTAGGTATTTTTAATACACTATTTACTACTGTAGCATAAGATTTAGCAAAAATTCCTACCGGGCCACCGATTGCTTTAATAGCAGATATATAATGAGTTCCAAAGGCAGTTGCACTACTTGTTAAAGCTTTGGCTTTTTCTGGAGGAACAATGTTTAACCCAGCAATTCCTATACACAGAACAACTAAAGTTGATAAAAAACCCTCTGTAAGCATAGAGCCATACCCTATAAACAATGCATCTGCTTCATCAGCTAATTGTTTTGATGTTGTGCCACTGGCAACAAGTGCGTGAAAACCACTTAAAGAACCACAAGCTACAATCAATGGTATAGCAGGCCAAAAAGGAGTGGGATGTCCTCCTATTACCGGAGCAGAGAATATCGTTGTGGCAGGTATGGCCATAGGTTTAAAAGAAAATATAACAGCAATTCCTCCCAGAGCTAAGCCGAAGACCAGGAGCCAGGAGTTCATGTAATCTCTTGGCTGGAGGAGCACATTTACAGGAATAGCAGCAGCTATAATTATGTAAAAAAAGAAAACCACCATCCATATTTTGTAAGATGCATATAAAGGATAAAATTTGGCTAAAATAATTGATATGGCAAGCATAATTATTGCGATTATTGTAGATATTCCGAAATTAGCCTTTATGCGGTACATAATAAATCCTAAAATCAGAGCAAAAAGCACCTGTAGTATATATGCTGTGGGGACCGAGGGTTGTTTAACAAAAATGTTACCAAGAACAGCACCAAAAGCAGCTACTACTAAAATAAGAACGAATAAAATAAACCAGGAGAAGATATAGGATGTCCTTTTTTTGATAACTTTCCCGGCTATCCATTGGACAGAGTGGCCATCGTATCTTACGGAACTCATAAGAGAAAGGTAGTCATGAACAGCTCCGATAAATACATTGCCAAACCATATCCAAAGCAAGGCCGGGAGCCAACCCCATGCCAGAGCTATAGCAGGCCCAACAATAGGTGCCGCACCTGCTATAGAAGCAAAATGGTGGCCAAATAATACGTATTTATTTGCTGGAATAAAATCTACACCGTCATAAAGTCTTTTAGAAGGAACTTCTTTAGTAGGCTCCCCTACGATAGATTTTTTTAAAAAATTGCCATAAGATTTATAGAAGAAAACATATAATATTAAGCCTATAAAGATTAAAATTGTAGAATTCATATGCACCTCCTTAATTGAGAATTAAGTTTAATAGTGAAAAGTATTATAATATTGCCACTTAAGTTGTCAAGTTGAACTAAGTTTAAAGAGATCTTGAGTAATTATTGCGTTTGAACTTTTGGAATTTGTTGTTATAATAACAAAAATTAGAATGGAAAAAGGGCATTTAATATGATAGAAAACATTAAAAAACAATTGCCAGAGAAAAGTCCTGCAGAAATAGAAAAAGAAATGGAAAAGTGTCCTATTGTAACATTCGCTGACATTGTAAGGGCACTTAAAGCTCATCCAGACTGGCTTGAAGAAATTCGGAAAATTATCCTTACCACTGAACTTATAGAACTTCCCAAAAAATTTGAAGAACTCTTAAAGAGAATAGAAAACCTTGAAAACAGAGTAGAAAAAATTGAGCAGGATGTAGCAATTTTAAAACAGGATGTGGCGGTCTTAAAAAAGGATATGAAATATTTAAAAGGAGAGTTTGGAAGATTTAAAGGGAAAGAATTTGAGAGAACTATTAGAGAAAGATACTATGCCTACTTTGGAAGATTGCTAAGAAAGAGTAAACTTATACCTTTTGAAAACCTATTGCCAGTTATTGATGATCTGGAGGAAAAAGGAGTAATTACAGAGAAAGAAAGGGAGGAACTTCTTAATGTAGATCTCGTGATAAGTGGTGAGATTAAGAGAACAAAAAAGAGTGTGGTACTTGCAGCAGAGGTGTCTTATAGTTTGCAGCAAGATGACTTAGAGAGAGCTTATGAAAGGGCATGTATTCTTAGCAAAGTCTTAAATAAAGAAGTGATTCCTGTAGTTGTATTTGTAGAGGCTAAAGAAGAAATGGAAAAGTTAGGAGAAGATAAAGGAGTTTTATTAATCCAAGTTGAATATTAGGAGAGTCCGTGGTTAAAGGTGCTATAATAGGGGCTACTGGATATACTGGGCTTGAGCTTTTAAGGCTTGCAGAGTTTCATCCGGAGTTAGAGATAGTTACCATTACTTCAAGAAAAGAGGCAGGAAAGAGCCTTTCCGAATTTTGTGGCTGGAATGGTAAATATAAAAATTTAATTTTTGAAGAGCCTGACATAGATAAAATCGCAGAAAAAGTTGAAGTTGTTTTTTTGTGCGTACCTGCTGGAGAAGCCCAGAAGTTTGCTAAAAACTTTTTGGAAAAGGGGCTTAAAGTAATTGATTTTTCTGCAGATTTCAGATTTAAAGAAGTTGCTTCTTATGAACATACTTATAAAATGGAACATAAATTTCCAGAGCTCTGTGAAGAAGCAGTTTACGGTTTGCCTGAAGTCTTTGAGGAAGAAGTTAAAAAAGCAAGGCTTATTGCAAATCCTGGCTGTTATCCTACCTCTATTTTGCTACCACTTATGCCACTTGCAAAAGAAGGCCTTATACACACAGACTCCATTATTGCTGATTCAAAGAGCGGTACATCCGGGGCAGGGAGAAAGTCACACAACTTTTACAGCTTCTGCGAGATAAACGAGGACTTTAAGGCTTATAAAATTGCTACTCACAGGCATAATCCTGAAATAGAAGAAAAGCTTGTTTTAGCTTCTGGAAAAAAAGTGAAAGTGCTTTTTACTCCTCACCTACTTCCAATTAATAGAGGTATATTCTCCACCATTTATGTAAAACCAAAGGCTGAGCTTAAGACCTTGAGGGAGTGCCTTGAAAATTATTATAACGAAAAGCCTTTTGTGGAAGTAGTTGAGAGGGGAAGAATTCCCACCCTTTCCGAAGTGAAAGGCACAAATCTTTGCAAAATAAATCTTTTTGAGGATAAAGAGAGGGGCTGGGTAGTTATCACTTCGGTGATAGACAATCTGGTAAAAGGAGCAAGTGGACAGGCCCTTCAAAATTTTAATCTTATGTTTGGTTTCCCTGAAGATGTAGGGCTTCCCAAATCTCCTCTTTTTGTGTAAAATAATAAAAATAATTTAAAAAATGTCTTTACCTCAAAAAGAAGATCTTGAAGAAAGCTTTAGAAAAATTAAAAAATTTTTAGAAAAAGATTCCAATATTCTATTTGCTATTGTTTTTGGGTCAGCAGTAGAAGGGAAACTCACAAAAGAAAGCGACATTGATGTGGCTATTTATGTAAAAAATCCCCTTTCTACTCATGAGTTGTTGAGTCTTATAGATAAATTAAGCACCCTTGCAGGAAGGGAAGTTCACTTGATAGTTCTCAATGAGGCGAGTCCACTTTTGAGACATCAGGTAATGAAAAATAGGAAAGAGCTTTTTATTAAAGACTTTCTGACTTATTCTAAGTTTAGAGAAAAAACTATTGATGATTATCAGGAATACCTTGATGTAACAGGATATTGGAAATATGTAGAATCCTGAAAAATGATAGACAAAGTTTTAATCCGAAGCAAATTGAAGAAGATAGAAGAATTTGCAGAAGAATTAAAAAGTAGAAGAAAAGTGAGTTTTGAAGAGTTTCAAAAAAATGTAGTGCTAAAACGATTTGTGGAAAGAAACTTAGAACTTGCTATTCAGCAGATGATAGACATCTGTAAGCACATAGTTAGCAGACTAAATTTACGAGAGCCTGTTTCCTATGCAGATTGTTTTGAAATTCTGGCAGAAGAGGGATATTTATCTGAAGAAAATCTTGAGAAATATAAAAACATGGCAAGATTTAGAAATCTTCTCATTCATATTTACGAAAAAGTGACAGACAAAATAGTATATGAAATTTTTCAAAAAAATTTAGAAGACTTTGGGCTTTTTGTGGATGAGATAAAAATGGCTTTTAAATTATAATGGAAGGTATATAAAATGGGAGTAAATATTCGCAATATAAGGCTTTTTATAGCCTATGATGGTACAAATTACTTAGGCTGGCAGGTGCAGCCAAAGGGTCCCACTGTGCAGGGCACCCTTGAAAAAATCCTTTCCAGAATCCTTGGGCACAAAGTAAGGCTAAAAGCAGCAGGCAGAACAGATGCAGGAGTACATGCCCTTTGCCAGGTAGCCCATTTTTTGACCACTTCTGATAGGCCACTTGAAGTTATCTACAGGGCTGTGAATGCTATGCTTCCTCAGGACATAGTAGTCTG
>JAMOQE010000038.1 GCA_027064165.1 Thermodesulfatator sp.
CAACTGCCTCAAGAACAAGCCCGGGCTTAGGCTTTCTGCAATTGCAGCCATCATCAGGTCCGTGAAGACATACAAAAAAATCATCAAGCTGAACCCCTTTTCTCCTGAGCCTCCGCTGAATTTCTTTATGCACATCCTCTACAAGACTGAATGGAAAATACCCCCTTGCCACACCGCTCTGATTGGTAATCACAATAAGCTTAAAACCTGCCTGTTTAAGCATCTTTAATGCCTCTGCCACCCCGGAAATAAGTCTTAACCTGCTTATGTGATTGAGATATCCCACCTCCTCGTTTATCACACCGTCTCTATCCAGAAAAACTGCAGGATATTTGCCTTTAAACATTTTTTACTCCGAAAGAATGTGAAATTTGTACTCCGTCATGGAAAATTCTTTGTTTGGCTTAAGAATTGCCGTAAAACCATACTTCCTCTCAAGGTCTTCAAGATAGTGAATTTCTTCTCCAATAATCTCTGAAAGCTCGGGATTAATTTCTATTTCCACCTTTTTGTTTTTCACATGAGGCCCCATTTTCATAAGCCTTCTCAAAATCTCGTAGTAAATGGTTCTCTTGCTCTTTACCATCCCTTCTCCGTGGCAGTAAGGACAGGTCTCATAAAACACTTGGTAAAGTGACTCCCTTTTTCTCTCCCTTGTCATCTGAAGAATTCCAAAAGAAGAAATAGGAAGAAAACTGTGTTTTGCCTTATCCTTTTTTAAAGCCTCTTTTAAAGTTTGAAGCACCACCTCCTGATGTTCTGGATCATCCATGTCAATAAAGTCAATAATAATTAAGCCTCCAATGTTTCTAAGACGAAGTTGATAGGCAATCTCCTCTGCTGCCTCAAGGTTAATTTTAAAGACCGTGTCTTCAAGTTCCTTTGTGCCTGTAAAACGCCCGGTATTTACATCAATGGCAGTAAATGCCTCGCAGGGTTCTATTACAATAAAGCCTCCAGACTTAAGCCACACCTTTCTTGAAAGAAGTTTCCTAACATCTATCTGGATACCATGGGCTGCAAAGATGTCTTCTTTCCCTTCGTAAAGACTAACATAGGAGACAAGATGGGGGAAATACCTCCCCAGAAACTCCTTTATTTTCTCGTAAAATTCTTTGTCATCCACAATAATCGCTGAAATGTCTTTGTTAAACAGGTCTCTTATAGCCCTCAAGGCAATATTAAGTTCTTCATACACCACGGAAGGAGCTGGTTGACGATGCGCCTTCTCCCTTATCTCTTCCCAGAGACAGAGGAGAAAGCTCATTTCTGTCTTTAAGTCCTCCTCGGTTGCTTCCACAGCAGCAGTTCTTATAATCCATCCTGTCCCCTCAGGCCTTAAACCCTCCACAAGCTCTTTTAATGCCTTCCTTTTCTTCTCCTCTTTGATCTTCCTTGAAATTCCTATGCGGTTCATGTAGGGAAGATAAACAAGGTAATGGCCTGGCAAAGTAAGATTGGTAGAAACCCTTGCTCCTTTGTTCCCTATAGGCTCTTTTATTACCTGCACAAGGATTTCCTGCCCTTCTTTTAAGATTTCGTGAAGGTTGTTTACCAGGACACCCTCTTTTCCCCAGTCCACCTCTCCCACAGGCATTATGTCATCACCAAAGAGAAAAGCAGTCCTTGAAAGGCCAAGATCCAGAAAGGCAGAGTTTATGCCAGGAACAACCCTTACCACCTTTCCCTTGTAAATGTTTCCTACTATTCCCTTTTCCGCGGGCCTCTCCACATAAAATTCAACAAGAGTGTTACCCTCAACCAGACCCACTCTTATCTCAAAAGGAGTATAGCTTATAAGAAGTTTCTCCATTTTCTACACCTTAAGCTCCCTCAAAAACGCCCTGATAAGCCTCCCAAGTTTTTTTTCTGCCTTTTTTGACTCCCTAACAACTTCTGAAAACAGGATGGGCTTAAAGTTGTCAGGGTCATTCACATTTGAAATCACTGAGATACCAAGCACCTCCATTCCAGCGTGTACAGCCACTATTACCTCCGGCACAGTGGACATACCCACGGCATCTGCCCCAATTATGCGAAGAAATCTCGTCTCAGCAGGGGTTTCAAGACTTGGTCCAGGCACTGCCACATAAACCCCTTCCCTCAGCCTTACTCCTTCCTTTTCTGCCACCTCTTTCATAAGCTCCCTTAGCCTTTTGCTATAAGCCTCGGAAAGGTCAGGAAACCTTGGCCCCCACTCGTCTTTGTTCTTCCCTCTGAGAGGATTGTCTGGAATAAGATTTATGTGATCCTTTATAAGCATAAGGTCTCCCATCTCAAAGTCCAGATTCAGCCCACCTGCGGCATTGGATACTATGTAAATCTTCGGAGAAAAAAGAGTAAGCACCCTTAAAGGGAAAGTAAGTTCTTTGGCACTATATCCTTCATAAAAGTGAAACCTTCCTCTTAAAATTGCAAGTTTTTTCCCTTCAAGCTCTCCGAAAAGAAGTTCCCCAGCGTGAGTCTCCACTGTAGAGATGGGAAAGTGAGGAATATGGGAATAAGGAAACCGGGCCAGGGCTTTTACTTCTCTGACAAGCTCTGAAAGCCCAGTCCCCAGAGTAATTACAATTTCAGGAGAAAAAGGCGCTTTTTCTTTTAAAAAATCAAAAGCTTCCTCTACTTTTTTAAAATATTCTTCATTAACTGGCATTGTCCTCAAATTTTGTGGTAAATTTTGGCCTTCCAAGCTCGTCAATTTCAAGCACCTTTACCTTCATTGTCTGCCCAAGGGAATAGGCGGACTTTAGATCCTTAGGAGGATTTACCATCTTGGAAACATGCAAAAGCCCTACTTTTCCAGGAAGTATTTCAAGAAAAATTCCATAAGGTTCTATGCGGGTAATCTTACCTTCATAAATCTTTCCCACTTCTACTTCTGCAATCAGCTTCTCTATCTCCTTTTTTGCTGCTTCTATGTCTTCCTTACTCTGGCCAGTAATGGAGACTTTTCCTCCCTCAAGCACCCAGATTACGGTGTTTGTCTTTTCTCTGATTTCCTTTACAGTTTTTCCTCCAGGCCCTATAATCAAGAATGCCTTCTCTTCTGGTACAGTAATAATCTCAATCTTGGGTGCATAGGGGGAAAGCTCTTTCCTGGGTTCAGGTATGGCCTTATACATCTTATCCAGAATAAAAAGCCTTGCCTTTTTTGCCCTTAAAAGTGCCTCCTGCATAATCTCTTTTTTAAGCCCCTTTATTTTTATGTCCATCTGGATGCTCGTAATTCCATCCCTTGTCCCGGCAACCTTAAAGTCCATGTCTCCCAGTTGATCCTCATCTCCAAGAATGTCAGTGAGAATTACATACTTATCTCCCTCCACTACAAGCCCCATGGCAATACCTGCTACATGCTTTTTCACCGGAACCCCTGCATCAAAAAGGGCAAGAGAGCCTGCACACACCGTTGCCATAGAGGAAGAACCATTTGATTCAAGCACATCTGCTACCACCCTGATAATATAAGGGAATTCTTCCTCTGGTGGAATAAAAGGCTCAAGTGCCCTTTCAGCTAAAGCACCATGGCCAATTTCCCTTCTCCTTGGAGGCCCCCAGGGCCTTGCATCTCCTGTGCAAAAAGGAGGAAAGTTATAGTGCAGCATAAATCTCTTAAATACTTCTCCTTCGTAAATACTTTCAACAAGCTGTGCCTCCTCCTGAGAGCCAAGAGTTACAGTAGCAAATACCTGAGTTTGTCCCCGGGTAAAAATGGCACTTCCATGAGGCCTCTCAAATGGATGAATTTCAATATTTATAGGCCTTATGTCCTCTGGAGACCTGCCGTCAATTCTTTTGCCCTCTTTAAAAAGCTTTTCCCTGAGGATGCTGCTTATAAGCTTTTTATAAGAAAAAGACAAAGCTATAGGATCAACCTCCTCTGTATCTTCTTTAATAGCCTCACAAAACTCTTCAAATACCCTGGAAATAGCTCTTTTTCTTTCTCTTTTATCCTGGATGGAAAGCGCTTCTTTTACTTTGTCCTTACAGAATGAAACAAGTTTTTCTTCCAATTCCTGAGAAAGTGCTGGAGGCTCAAAAGAAACCTTAGGATTGCCAAGCTTTTCTCTAAGCATTTCCTGTGCTTCCAGAAGCTTCTGTCCCTTTTCAAGGACAAAATAAAGGGCTGAGAGCACTTCCTCTTCTGCTACTTCTTTGCCCCCACCTTCAACCATTACAATAGCGTCTTTTGAAATGCTAACCACCAAGTCCAGAACGGCTTCCTGCCTTTCTTCATAGGTGGGATTAAGGATAAAGCTATCTTCCTTTTTACATACTCTCAAGCCTACTATAGGACCTTCAAATGGCACCCTTGAAAGGTGAAGGGCTGCAGAAGCACCTATTAAAGCAAGCACATCAGGGTCATACTTTTCATCAGCAGAAAGGGTAAGGGCAGTTACCACCACCTCATAAAAAAATCCTTCTGGGAAAAGAGGCCTTATAGAACGGTCAATAAGGCGGGAGACGAGAATTTCTCTATCTGTGGGCTTTCCTTCTCTTTTAAAAAAGCCTCCCGGAATCTTGCCCCAAGCAGAAGATTGTTCTCTGTAATCAACTGATAAAGGGAGAAAATCTATCCCTTCAACAGGTTTATCTCCCATTACAGCAGTTACTAAAACTGCTGTTCCTCCCTGCTTTACAACCACAGCTCCATCAGCCTGCTTGGCATAAAGACCTGTCTCAATAATAATTGGATCACCAAAACCCAGATCCACTTCCACTCTTTGCATACTACCACCCCTTTTCAAAGAAATTTTTGTCTTTTAAGTTTAGATGCAAAATAAAAAATTTCAACTACATTGAAAAAATGGAATTAGCCCCTGCACCTTCTGCAAGGCAAGAAGGTACAGGGGGGATGAATTAATATTCAGTAACTTTGATATTCGTAATTAGAATTTCTTTTCCTTCAGCTGGGCAAACCCCGTGCAAGTCAAAAGAAAATCCATCTCTATGAGGAAGCCTTTTCCCTGTTATACCGCCTCCCACAGGTTTCTGGACTACCCTTTTTCCATCTATAAATACTCTAAGCCTACCATTTTTCTGTTGTATTGCAAAGTGATGAATTACCCCAGGTCTAAGTTTTACTAAAGGTAGCTCTTTATCTTCCCAGCGGGCATACTTCCAGTCAGCTGCCCAGTGAAGTGTCTCAGAAGTGCTCCAGATATCTCTTGGGATACCAAGAAAAAAAGCAATTCCAGTTCCCACACCACACTTTGAAGTCATGTAGAGATCTCATTCTATTGCAAAATTCTCAGGAAGCTGTATCTTTTTTACGAGAATTACTCTATCTGAAAGGCACCTTAACCACTTTTTTCTACTAAAGGATGCTACCTCAACTTCCCCTTGCTGAATGATTAAGTCTGTAGGAATGTCACCCAAAAGGCCTCTCCTTTTTTAACATTTTGATAAAGGAGAAGCCTTAAATTTCATTTTGACAAATTGTGGGAAAATTTTTTTTATCTCCTCTTTGATTAATTGAGTTTTTTGATTAAAATTTAGACAAAGTAAATTTAAAAGCTTAAAAAGGGAGGTTGTATGAAAACTCTGCTTGAGATAAAGGATCTCTGGGTAGAGGTAGAGGGAAGAGAGGTACTGAAAGGAATTTCTCTTAAAATTCCTGTGGGAGAAACTCATGTAATTTTCGGGAAAAACGGCTCTGGTAAGACCTCTCTTCTTATGACTATTATGGGTTTTCCTGAATACAGAGTAAAACACGGCCAGATAATTTTTAAAGGCAAAGATATTACCCATCTACCCCCTTTTGAAAGAGCAAGAAAGGGCATAGGCATTATGTTTCAGAGACCCCCCACGGTAAAAGGAGTAAAGCTAAGAGATATCCTTGAGCTCTGCGCAAAACATAATGGTATCAAAATAGAAGAACTTGCTATGGAATTTGGATTTGAGCACTTCCTTGATAGAGAAATTAATCGGGGCTTTTCAGGAGGAGAAATCAAAAAAAGTGAACTCCTTCAGCTCCTTCTACAGGACCCGGATCTTGTCCTGCTTGATGAGCCAGAATCAGGAGTGGATATAGAAAACATGCAACTTATTGGAAAAATGATAAAAAAACTGCTTCAGAAAGAGGATCCTCACCTTCCAAGACAAAAAAGTGGCCTCGTTATCACACACACAGGTTTTATCCTTCAATATGTTACTGCTGATCTGGGATATGTAATTATAGACGGAGAAATCTATTGTCAGGGTAATCCTATTGAGATATTTGAAGGGATTCAAAAATACGGATATGAAGAGTGTAAAAAATGTCTCAAAAGAAAAAAATTTCTACAACTGGAGGTAGAATAAATGAATGATGTAAAAAAACTTTCTTTATCAAAAGAAGAAGAGGAGCTTTTAAAGCTTCTTGGTCTTGATCCCTCTCTAAAAAGAGAAGGCGAATTTCTTCAAATTGATGGAAGGGCTGTAAGGTGTCAAAAACAGGTTGAAGGCCTTGAAATACTTCCTATAAAAGAAGCACTTCAAAAATACGAGTGGTTAGAAAAGGATTATTACTGGAAGCTTCTCACTCCAGGGAAAGATGAATTTACTAAAGAGGTTGCAGAAAATCTTGACGATGGTTATTTTATAAGGGTGCCTGCTGGCTTAAAACTTGTATATCCCATTCAGGCCTGCCTTTACATCCATACTAAAGACTACAGGCAGAAAGTACACAACATTGTAATTGTGGAAGAAGGAGCAGAACTAAATCTTATTACCTCCTGTGCTGTACACCCACATATTAGCTCTGCTCTGCACATAGGAGTTTCAGAATACTATGTCAAAAAAGGAGGAAAGCTCACCTACACCATGCTTCACATGTGGGGAGAAAAAACTCAGGTCAGGCCAGGTACAGGAGTAATTGTTGAAGAGGGGGGCACCTTTATCTCCACCTATGTAAGCTTAAGCCCTGTCAAGGACTTAAGGACTTCTCCAATATGCAGGCTAACAGGCAAAGGTGCAAAGGCTTCTTTTGTTTCCATAGTGGTTAACCACCCTAATTCCTATGTGGATGTGGGGGGAGAGGTCTTTCTTGAGGCAGAAAATACAAATGCAGAAATAATTTCCCGCACAGTGATTTATGGAGGAGAAAACATTGCCAAGAGCAGAATAGTAGCCAAGGCTCCAAAAGTTAGAGGGCATCTTGAGTGTGAAGGGCTTATGCTAAGTGATAATGGGATAATGCGTGCCATTCCCGAACTTGACAGCCACTTTTCTGATGTAGAACTCACTCACGAGGCAGCTGTAGGAAAAATTGCAAGAGAAGAGGTGGAATATCTCATGGCAAGAGGACTTTCAGAAGATGAAGCAACTTCTCTCATTGTAAAAGGCTTTTTAACAGTAAAAATTGAAGGAATTTCTCCAGAACTTCAAAAACAGATTGACAAAGCTCTTGAAACTGCTAAACTTGGTTTTTGATGATTAAACCAAAGCCACATCTTACAAAGCTTTCTCCCTACCCTCCTGGAAAAACCGAGGAGGAAGTACGAAGAGAGCTTGGCATCACCGGCAAAATCTACAAAATGAACTCCAATGAAAACCCCCTGGGTCCTTCCCGGGCGGTAATAGGAGCTATTCAAAAGGCTGCTTCTCAGGTACATCGCTATCCAGAGGCAAGCTATATTGAACTCAAAAAGGCCATTGCCCAAAGGCACGGAATTTCAGAAAAGCAGGTAATTGTGGGAAATGGCTCGGATGAAGTGCTTGAGTTTGTTTTCAAGGCTTTTCTTGAGCCAGAGGATTGCATTGTAATAAGCAGCCCTTCTTTTTTGATGTACGAAAAGTTTGCCGAAATTTACAATGTCGGGGTGGAAAAGGTGCCTCTTTCTCAAGATTTCAGGCACAATCTTTCAAAAATCAAAAAATTGCTCCTCTCCAGAGCAAAGGTAGCTTTTTTTGATCATCCCCACAATCCCACAGGCACAGTGCTCTCCAAAAAAGAGTGGAGAGAGTTTTTTAATGGCCTCTCCGAGGATGTGCTTGTGGTAATAGATGAAGCCTATGGAGACTTTGTGGAAGACAAGGATGTGCCTGTGGCTGAAGAGTTTTTTGAGTATTTTCCTTCCCTTCTTGTGATAAAAACATTTTCCAAGAGTCTTGGGCTTGCAGGATTGCGCCTGGGTTATGGAATTGCCAGCAAAGAAATAGCTACTGCTCTTGAAAAAGTAAGGCAACCCTTTAATGTAAATCTTCTTGCTGTGAAAGCTGGCCTTGCTGTTTTTGAAGATAAGCAATATATAGAAAAAAGTAAAAGGCTTGTATTTGAAGGCAGGGCATATCTTAGTAAAGAACTTCAGAAACTCGGCTTCAAAGTGCTACCCTCTCAGGCAAATTTCGTTATGGTGGATTTTGGAGAAAATGCAGAAAAAATCTATCAGGCTTTGTTAAAAAAGGGTATTTTGATAAGACCTCTTTCTGCTTACGGGTTTAAAACCTGGTTTCGCATAAGCATTGGCCTGCCTGAAGAAAATCGTTATTTAATTGAGGTAGTTTCTTCTTTGTTATAAACCTCTACTCTATTTCTTCCCTTTTCTTTGGCAAGATAAAGGGCTTTATCAGCTTTTTTAAAACTTTCCTGAAGAGGCACATTTTTATCAATAGAGGAAACTCCTATAGAAAGAGTGGCTTTGATAGGTATTCCCTCATACTCAAAGGTATGATTTTCTACTGCTTTTCTCAATTTTTCTGCCACAATCAAGGCATGTTCTACGCTACGATTGTCAATAAGAACTACAAACTCTTCTCCTCCATAGCGGATGACAAGATCGTTCTGTCTGAGAATGGTCTTAAGAAGTTTTACTATACCTTTAAGCACTGCATCTCCTGCCTGGTGCCCATAGGTATCATTTATTCTTTTAAAATGATCAAGGTCTAAAACCAGAATAAAGTTATAAGTATTTCGTAATTTTTCTTCAAAAACTTCTAAAAATTTTCTATTTAAAGCTCCAGTAAGGCCATCAGTATAAATCTCATCCTGCAGCTTCTCAAATTGTTTTTTTGAAATATAAAGATACTTTACTTCTTGAATAAGCTTTACGGCCTTTTTAAAAAAAAGGCCTGCAAGGGCATTAATTCTTCCGAAGGTAAAAATAGCATAACTTCTTTCTTCTTCAGAAATCTGCTGTGTATGGAGCCATTTTATAAAATTTTCTTCAAGTCTGGAAATAAAAAGTAAAAACAGTGAGTCAAATACTGAGTCTTCAATTTTTTGAGATTCATACAAATAAGCCATTTCTATAAAAAAACTCTGGTCAAACTCTTTTATAAAGAGATCTTGATAGTATCTTTTAAAAAAAGTCAAAAAGATTTCCACTTGAGCACCCAGTTTTTCTTTGAATTTAAGAAAAATTCCATCATTAAATAACTCCCGATATTCATCACTTTCTGCGAATTTAGAAAAATATATTTTGTATTGGGAAAGCAGTTTATTAAAATCAAAATCCAGATTTTGAAGAATTTCAGAAATGGAAATACTTTCAACAGGCCAGAGATCTCGGGGAACTTTGCCTTCAAGTTTTTTTCTTTGGAATCTTTTACATGCAGTATAATCTGAATGGCAGAAAAGATAGGTAATCATTTCCCAGATTTCAGGCCGTTTTAAATACCTCACAAAAAAACAGGTTTGGAAGTTAGGACATACTTTTTCCAATGTCATACAGGTACCTCCAGGTGGGTTTGACTATAAATATGCTTATAAATAAAAAATTTATTACATCAAAATAAAAAGTCCATATATTATCTACTTTACAAATTAATGAAAAAAGTTCCTTGATTTTAGAAAAATCGTAACTATCTTTTTTTTAGTTTTTATAAAAATTTTATGTAAAAAGGAGGTGAGAAATGACTTTAGCTGAGCTTAGAGAATTGCAGGCCTTAAACACACTTGTGTTTGAGACTCTTGGCCAACCAGAAAAAGAAAGAGAGTTTAAATTTAAGTCTCTAAAAAGGTGGGGGCTGGATCTTATTCTCGGAAAAAAAGGTGGAAAAGAAACTTACTTTGTAGCTGAATATGGAAAAAGGAAAGCAGGAGATGTCTATAAAGAAGGAGATGTAGAGTATCAGGTAAGTGAAGTCCTTTACGAAATGCCAAAGAATAAAAAACTTTTTGCCCATATAGAAATGGAAAATGGAAGAGCCTATTTAGTTGGGCAGTTAAGAGAGGGAGAAGAGAATATTGAAATTTTAAGGCTCCCTGCAGCCTCTCTTCTGCTTGCTTATTTTAAAAAACACAAACTCCACCATCTTATAGAAGCAGTTAGAAATGTAGGGACAGCTACTGAGCTTGTAAAGCAGAGAGGACAGGAAGGAAAGCCCTATCCTTATGAAAAACTTCCCAATGTAGCAAGGCGTTTTCTCAGAGAGGCAAAGAAAGTGGAAAAAGAAGCAGGCTTTGGTAGAGTTGCCCTTGCCTATTTTGGAGAAAACAAAGATGGAGATGCAAGGTTTAGGGTATCCTGGCTTCTTCCCACCATTGCACTTTTTGAAATAGACATCGCAGAAAAAGCTGATAAAATACTGGGAGCTTTTGAATAGGCAGGAGGAAAAAATGCAACTTCTGGTATGGACTCCGTTGATATATGGGAAAAGGGGCTTTCCCGAAGAAGAAGGGAAACCTTACATTCCGGGAAAGCTCCTTGAAGAAAGCCTTAGAAGTTCTGCTATTTATTATTATATAAAAAAAGATAAAACTATTGAGAACCTTGTAAAAAGGTATCTTTTAAAAGACAGGCTTGCGCCCTCTAAAATTATAGAAGATATTGAAGAAATTATTTATAAAAAATATCCTCTCCTTAAGGAAATCTCTTTTCCTGAAAAAATTTATCTTAAAAAGGAAGAAATCTATACAGAAGTAGTTGAAGTGTTTGACCTTGAGACATGGGAGGATGTGGAAGAATTTCGCGTGCCTGTGTATAAAGGAATGGTGGAATTTGAAGGAAAGTGTGAAACCGGGGAGAGGCTCAAGGCCATCTCCCACTCCTTTTGTGAAGCACTTGCAAAGATGGAATATTCCATGTTAAAAGGGCATCCTCTTGCAGAGAGGTTTTATCAACCTCTTTTAAATAAAATAAAAACCTGGGAGATACCTCTCAGGCTTGGTTGGTGGACAGAAACCAGATTCAAAGGTCATCTTCTTTTCTTCTGGAGAATAAAAGAAGTCAGAGAAAAT
>JAMOQE010000039.1 GCA_027064165.1 Thermodesulfatator sp.
GGAGAAAAGCTCCCTTAATCTTGTATTTGAAGCCACCCCTCCTGCAACAACGACTCTTTTTATCCCAAGGTTACGAGAAGCCCTTAATGTTTTGAGAGTAAGCACTTCACATACTGCCTCTTCAAACTCTGCACACAGGTCCTCTGCCTTAAAATCTGGATTATTTCTGACAAAGTTGAGCACTGCAGTTTTAAGTCCCGAGAAACTGAAATCAAAAGAGGGATCCTCCAGGAGTGGTCTTGGAAGTCTGATCTTTCCCCTTTCTCCCTTTTTTGCCATCTGGCTTATTATCGGGCCTCCAGGGTACCCAAGGCCAAGGAGCTTTGCCACCTTGTCAAAGGCCTCTCCTGCAGCATCATCCCTTGTATGGCCAAGCAAAAAAATCTTTTCAAAAGATTCCACCAGAAAAAGAGCAGTATGTCCCCCTGAAACAAGAAGCCCTATAAAAGGAAACTCCACATCTTTTTCCAGAAAAATAGAAAAAAGATGCGCCTGAAGATGATCCACTGCAATAAGCGGTATATCAAGAGAAAGAGAAAGGCCTTTTGCAAAACTAACCCCTACAAGGAGAGAACCAATAAGCCCGGGGCCAAAAGTTACAGCCACTGCTTTGAGTTCACCTGGGGTAATGCCTTCCTCTTTAAGCAGACTTTTCACCAAGGGATAAAGTATCTCAAGCTGTTTTCTTGAAGCAATCTCTGGGACAATGCCTCCAAAAGGGGAGTGATGAGCAACCTGACTGTAAAGGAGATGTCTTATAAGGCGCCCTTCTTCTGAAAAAAGGGCTACTCCTGTTTCATCGCAGGAAGTCTCTATGGCAAGCAGCATTTTTACTCTTCTGGAAAAAGGATTTCCTCAACAAGCTCTGAAACAAGGTGAAGAAAAAGAAGGTGCCCTTCCTGAATACGAGGGGTCTCTTTACTTGGCACAAGAATGAGATAATCGCAGAGCCCTTTCATCTTTCCACCTTCTCCTCCAGAGAGCCCCACAGTATAAAGCCCGAGGTCTTTTGCCACTTCAAGGGCTTTCAATACATTGGGAGAATTACCACTTGTGCTTATTCCAAGTGCTACATCGCCCTTTTTTCCAAGTGCCTCAACCTGCGTGGCAAATACAAGGGAGTAATCATAGTCATTAGAAATGGCAGTAAGCACAGAGGTGTCTGTAGTAAGGGCTATGGCAGCAAGGGGCTTTCTTTCTTTTTTAAATCTATTAACCAGTTCTCCTGCAAGATGCTGGGCATCAGCAGCACTTCCTCCATTCCCAAAAACAAGAAGTTTTCCTCCTTTTTTAAAAACTTCTGCCATAAGTTTTGCCACCTCCAGAATCTTCTCCCCCTCTCTTTTTAAAAACTCCTCCTGCACGCGTCTTGAAGTCTCCC
The DNA here is from genome assembly GCA_027064165.1 of Thermodesulfatator sp. Classification (GTDB taxonomy): domain Bacteria; phylum Desulfobacterota; class Thermodesulfobacteria; order Thermodesulfobacteriales; family Thermodesulfobacteriaceae; genus Thermodesulfobacterium. Next base: position 1,382 of record JAMOQE010000039.1, read on the forward strand.
CTATTTCGTAAATTTTTTTCAAAAAATCCATATTTTCCTCCCCTTTAATTTTGCTTAAAACTACCTATACTTCAATTTGTAATAAAGCAAACCCAGATACTCATGCACTGCTTTATTGGTCATTTCTAAATAAAGGGGTTCAGGAAAAAAGTCCCATATTCTAAAATGAGGGGTACATACTTTGTAATTATAATGAGCTGGATAAGGAATAATATTTGAGAAACCTTCTTTTTTAAAAAGATAAAGGCTTCTTTTTAAGTGATAAGCTGAACTGATAAGTACAAGAGAGGTATCAGGAGAAAAAGATTTTTTCAAAGCTTTTACACTGCTAACCGTGTCGTATACATTTTCTACAATTACTATTTTATCTTTAACACCAAGCTTTTCTGCCACTTCCTTATAATAACTTGCTTCTTTGTGATTGTTTGCTTTGAAATTTCCACCTATTATAAAAAGTGGTTTCTGAGGGTATTTTTTCTTTAATTCCACTGCCTTAAGAAGCCTAAGAAGTGCATCCCTTGGTAGCCTTTCCTCGGGAGACATTTGGGGAGCATCATAGGAACCCCCTGTAAAAAGCAAAAAAGCCCTGGCTTCACTTAATTTTGCTTTAGATGGTGTGCTAAAGGGCTCTTCCAGATGTTTAAGCATAAAATAAGGTAAAAAAGGAGTAGCTGAAAAATAATATGTAAATATAACCAGAAAAAGCAAAAACCTCCTTCTCACTCTTCTTTTTCCCAGGATGACATAGATAGTAATAATGAAAAGTAAAACAAAAGTTAAACAGGAGGGATAAAAGAGATTTAAAAGGATTTTTTTTATTATGAAAATTAAATTTGACATATAATCAAAAGATGGCGGGGCTGACGGGACTTGAACCCGCGACCTCCGGCGTGACAGGCCGGCGTTCTAACCGTGCTGAACTACAGCCCCGCTCTCAGTGGTAATTATTATAATGTAATTTTAAAATTTTTCAAGTGGTGGGCGGAAGAGGATTTGAACCTCTGACCCCCGGCTTGTAAGGCCGGTGCTCTCCCCCTGAGCTATCCGCCCACTTTCAAAATCAAAGCTAATTTATCTTAAAAATCTCATTTGTCAAGAGAGTTTTTTTTGATATTATTTTTTCCTAAATGCAAAAAAATATCCTTGAAAACAAGTGGGCTATTCTGGCAGTAGTGCTCTGGTCCACTGTAGCTACTGCCTTTAAACTCTCCCTGCACTACCTCTCTCCCTTAAACCTCCTCCTATTTTCCTCTTTTGTCTCTCTTATTGTTTTTGGAATTTTTTATCTTCCAAGTTTTTCATTGAACAAGAGAAACTTTATTTCCCTTTACTTAGGCTTCCTCAATCCTTTTCTTTATTACACCCTCATGTTTTCTGCTTACAGCAGGCTTTCAGCCCAGCAGGCTCAAGCCCTAAATTATACCTGGCCACTTTTAATGATTCTGCTCTCTATTCCTCTTTTGAAAAAACGCCCAAAATTAAAAACATTGTTAGGGCTATCCCTGGGATTCTTTGGTGCTTTAACAGTTGCAACTCAAGGGCAAATAAAAAGCCTTAACTTTAGCGACCCCATTGGTGTCATCCTTGGACTTGGAAATGCCCTTGTATGGGCCCTTTTCTGGCTCCTCAATCTGAAAGACAAAAGGGAACCTGTAGAGAAAATGTTCTGGAACTTTGCAGCAGGTAGCTTTTATACTTTTCTTGCTCTATTTTTTACAAAATCTCTTACCTTTCCGAGTGTCAAAGGGCTTTTTGGTGCTTCTTACATAGGACTTTTTGAAATGGGTATAACTTTTTTAATATGGCTTAAAGCAATAAAAAAAGACTTAGAGACAGCCTCTCTCCTCTCTTATCTTGTGCCTTTCCTTAGCTTAATCTTTATTCACCTTTTTATAGGAGAAAAAATTCACATCTCCACTATTATTGGATTGGTTTTAATTATTTCTGGAATTTACATAGGAAAACGATGAGATATATTTCTATCTCCTTGTCAACCCTTTTAAACTGTTCTATAATCTTCTTAGGTTGAATTTAAAAACAACCTGTAAGGAGCAGGCAAAATGATTAAAAATTCATTAATCTTTTTAGTAATGGCATTTTTTCCTTTAACCTGCTATGCCCAGGGATATGCAAAGGAAAATTTTAAAATAACAAATGAGATGATATACCAAAAGTTACTTGAAATAGAAAAAAGACAGGCGATATTAGAAGCTCAATTTGAAGAATTTAAAGAAGCTACTAACAAACGCTTTGAGGACATGAATAAACGATTTGAGCAAGTAAATGAGAGATTTAACGATTTAATAAAGTTTCTATGGATAATAACAAGTGTGTTTGGTAGTTTAGTGGCGATATTGATAGGTCTTATTATATGGGATAGGCGAACTGCAATGGAAAGAACAGAAGCAAAGATGAGGGAAAAGTACAAGCTTGAATTATTATTAAAATTACTTGATGCGCTGAGAGAGCTTGCAAGAGAGGATGAAAAAGTAGCAAGGATATTAAGAAACTTCGGATTACTATAAAACTTTAAAGAATCTCTTCTGGATCAAGATTAAAAATAAGTTTTAATGGAGGCTTTTCAAAGGCGGAAATTACTTTTTTAAGCACTCCTGCAAGGGGAGGATAGCTTTTGCTCCGTAAAAGAAGGTGCCATCTGTATGTGCCTTTAAGCTTTTTTAAGGGGCAGGGAGAGGGGCCAAGCACCTCTACCTCTTCAGCCTTCACCCTCTCTATGTACCCATAAACCTCTTTTATAAACTCCTTTACCTGCTCTTCTTTGTTCCCCTCAACCCTTATCAGGGCAAGCCTGGAAAAGGGAGGAAAGTTGTGCACCCTCCTTAGCTCAAGCTCTTTTTTGAAAAAGCCTTCGTAATCCTGAGAAACCGCATACTTTATTACATAGTGATCCGGGAAGGCTGTTTGCAAAATCACCTTTCCTTTTTCTCCACGCCTTCCCGCCCTTCCGCATGCCTGAACAAGAAGCTGAAATGTCCTCTCGCCTGCCTTGTAATATGGAAGAAACATACCCTCCTCTGCCCTCAAAATTCCAACAAGGTGCACCTCAGGAAAGTTGTGTCCATGCACTCCCATCTGGGTGCCAATAATAATCTTGGGTTTATTTTCGTAAAGCTTCTCAAGAATTTGAAGGAGTTTTTTTTCTGTGCTCACTGCATCCCTATCTAAGCGAAAGACCTCTACTCCAGGAAATTCTTCTTTTACTGCCTCCTCTATCCTTTGTGTGCCTGCACGCAAAAGTTTTATCCTCGTGCCTTTACAGGCTGGACAAACTTTAAATCCCTTTACCTCAAATCCACAGTAATGACAGAGAAGGGCATTGTCTTCTTTGTGATAGGTAAGAGGGATACCACAGTTTGGACATTCCCAGACATAATCACACTCCCCACACTTTACAAGAGGAGCATAGCCTCTGCGATTAAGATAGAGAAATACTGACTTTCCCCGCTTCAACACCTTTTCTATTTCTTCTTTTACTTTTTTTGAAAATAGCTTAAAAGGCTTGTGCTCCACTATTTTAACTTCTGGAAGAGACACAAAGGGCCTTTCTTTCAGGGTGAGAAGATGATACTTCCCCTTTTGGGCCAAGTAAAAGCTTTTTACACTCGGAGTTGCTGAACCAAGAATTATCGGGATGCCTTCGTCCTTTGCACGCTTAAGGGCAAGGTCCCTTGCGTGATACCTGCAGGAAAGTCCTTCTTCTTTGTAGGACGGATCATGCTCTTCGTCAACCACTATTAGCCCCAGATTTTTTACCGGAGCAAAGATGGCAGATCTTGTGCCAATAATTATAGAAGCCTCACCCCTTAAAATCTTCCACCACTGCCCAAATCTCTCCCGGGGAGATAGTCCACTATGCAAAAGAGCAAGATTTTCTTTGAAATAGTGAAGAAGCAAGGATTCCATGTAGGTGGTAAGTGCAATTTCAGGGACAAGCACAAGCACCTTCCTGCCAGAGGCAAGCACTTTTTTTATTGCCTCAAGGTAAATAAAGGATTTTCCACTGCCTGTCACACCAAAAAGCAAAACAGGGCAAAAGCCCCCTTTATCAAGAAGCTCCTCAAGCCTTTTCCACACACCCCTTTGAGAAGGGGTAAGCCTATAGTCCTCTGGCACCTCTACAGAAAAAGAAAGCCTCCTTGTCCTGGGAAGTTCAACCACCTGAAGTATGCCCTTTGTAATAAGCCCTTTTATAACTTCAGGGAGAAATCTTTTTTTTAAGACACTCTCAAGCACCTCTCCACAGGCTTTAACAAAGTCAACCACTTCTTTTTCCTCTGAACTAAGAGATGCAGCCTCTTCCCCGATTTTTATAAACTTCTCTGTAGGTACTTTTACCTTGGGCACCTCTGTTTCAAATACAATAAAGCCCTCTTTCTCAAACTCCTTTAGCCTCTTTTCAGAAAGACCTGTCTTTTTTACCACATGCTTTATGGTATAAGCCCCTTTTTTCAAAAAAGAAAGCTCCTCTGGCAATAAACCCTTATCCAAAGCCTCTTTACCTTCTTTGGTGAGCTTTACTCTTCTCTTGGGAAAGACAAAGCTTTGAGGTGGAAGGGCTATTTTATAAACTGTACCAACGGGAGAAAGATAATAAGAAGCCACCCATTCAAGGAACTTCATGAGATTTTCAGGAACAATGGGCTCTTTATCAAGAGCCTCCTGTACATACTTCAATTCAAAAGGCGGAAGCTCCTCTTTATCTTCTACTTTTTTACAGCTTTTAACTATACCAATTAATTTACTGGACCTGAATGGAGCAACTACCCTCTGCCCTGCTAAAAGAGGCTCCTCTGATAAATAGGAAAAGGTTTGAAATAGAGGGACAGGGAGAATAAGTTCAACAAGATACATTTTTAACTTAATTCTTTGCTAAAAGAAAGAAGCACCTCCTTTAATTCAGGATCCTTTGAGGCATAATGCAGCACAGTCCTGAAATAGCCTTTTTTGTTGCCTGTATCAAATCTTTTTCCATCAAAAAGA
>JAMOQE010000040.1 GCA_027064165.1 Thermodesulfatator sp.
GGGAGTAGCTTCTAACTATGACACTGACCTCTTCGCAGGCATTATGGAAGGAATTTCTCAAATTACGGGAAAGGCCTACAAAGAATCAAAAGATACAGAGATTGCCTTCAAAGTTATTGCAGATCACATAAGGGCAGCAACTTTTCTCATAGCAGAGGGAATTATCCCTTCAAACGAAGGCCGCGGCTATGTGCTGAGAAGAATTATTCGCCGTGCTCAGAGATTTGGGAAAATTCTTGGAGTGGAAGAACCCTTTCTTTACAGACTTGTGGAACCCGTGGTAAAAGAATTCGGAGAGGTTTATGAAGAAATACTCAGAGAAAAAGAGGTTGTCCAAAAGATCCTCAAAGTAGAAGAAGAGAAATTCCTGCAAACCCTTTCTCAAGGAATGGAAGTGCTTGAAAAAGAGATAAAGACACTAAAAGAAAAAGGCCTCAAAGTAATTCCAGGAGAAGTGCTTTTTAAGCTTTACGACACTTATGGATTCCCTTACGATCTTGTAAGAGACTATGCCCTTCCCCTGGGATTTGAGCTTGACTTAAAAAATTTTGAAGCTTTGAGAGAAAAAGCAAGAGAAAAAAGCAGAAAATCCTGGAAAGGAGCCCTGGAAAAGCTCCCTGAAAAAATCAAAGAGCTTGTACAGCAAGGAGTAAAAACCGAGTTTGTGGGTTATGAGGAGCTTTCCTGTAAAGCCAGAATAATTGAAATCTTTGAGGAAAAGGGAAGCTGGTTTCTCATTACAGACAGAACTCCTTTTTACGCAGAAAGTGGAGGCCAGGTTTCAGATAGTGGAATAATTAAAGGAAAAAACGGAGAAGCAAAAGTCCTTTCTGTAAAAAAAGCAGGAGAGCTTATTTACCATAAGGTTGATATAAAAGGCGAGCTTGAAAAAGGAGAAGAGGTAGAGCTTTTCGTGGATAAAGAGCAAAGAATGCATACAGCAAGGCATCACACAGCCACCCACCTTCTTCATGCAGCTCTAAGAAAGGTGCTTGGCTCTCATGTAAGGCAGGCAGGTTCTCTTGTAGAACCAGAAAGGCTTAGATTTGACTTTACCCATTTTCAGGCAGTCTCTCAAAAAGAACTGAAAGAAATAGAAAAGCTCGTTAATTCCTGGATACTTGCCAATTACAGAGTGGAAACATTCTGGACAAGCAAAGAAGAGGCTGAAAAGCTTGGAGCAATGGCACTTTTTGGAGAAAAATACGGAGAAGTGGTAAGGGTAGTAAAAATAGACGATGTCTCTATTGAACTTTGCGGAGGCACTCATGTTAAGGCAACTGGAGAAATAGGGCTTTTTAAAATACTTGCTGAAAGTAGCGTGGCTTCAGGAATAAGAAGGATTGAGGCTGTATGCGGATTCAAAGCCCTTAAATATTTAACCGAGCTTGAAAACAGGTTCCAGAGTATAGCCCTTGCTCTTAAATGCTCTCCACAGGAGATAGAAAAGAGAATAAATAGTGTTTTTAAACGCATGGAAGAGCTGGAAAGGGAAGTAAAAAAACTGAAAAGCGGGGATCTCAAAAAAGAGCTGGAAGAGAAATTAAAAGAGGTGGAAGAAGTAAAAGGCATAAAGCTGCTTGTAGCTTCTTTTGAAACTCAAAACATGGCAGAGCTGCGGGAAATGGGAGATTACTTTAAAAACAAACTTGGTTCAGGGGCCATCTTTCTCCTTGGGAAGAAAAAAGGGGGGGCACTTGCAGTGTGCATGATAACAAAGGATCTTGCTCAAAAAATCTCAGCTCAAAAGATATTTGAAGCTCTTAAGCCTTTAGGGCTTAAAGGTGGAGGAAAGCCAGAGCTCTGTCAGGGAAGTTTCACAGAGGAGATCAATCCAGAAAAAGTGAAAGAAGTTATTAAAGAGGTGCTTTTGTGAAGTTTTATTCCCTTGAATGGATCTCAGAAGTCTTAAAGGAGTACAAAAAAGATACCCCCTTTTTTGTGGAAGAAAAAGAGGTTGTCTTTTCTGAAGGCCACTTTATTTTTGCCCTGCTTCATCTTTTTAAAAAAGGCCTTTTTTCAGAAAAAGAACT
>JAMOQE010000041.1 GCA_027064165.1 Thermodesulfatator sp.
GCAGGGCACCCTTGAAAAAATCCTTTCCAGAATCCTTGGGCACAAAGTAAGGCTAAAAGCAGCAGGCAGAACAGATGCAGGAGTACATGCCCTTTGCCAGGTAGCCCATTTTTTGACCACTTCTGAGAGGCCACTTGAAGTTATCTACAGGGCTGTCAATGCCATGCTTCCCCAGGACATAGTAGTCTGGAAGCTTGAAGAGGTGGACTTTAAATTTCACGCCCAGAAGGATTCTCTTAAAAAGACATATGTTTATTACATTTATAATTATCCCATAAGAAATCCTCTTGTAAGGCTTTTTTCCTGGTGGGTTCCTGAGAACCTTAATCTTTCTGCTATGAAAGAGTGTCTCCCTTTTATAATAGGCACCAAGGATTTTGCCAGTTTCAGGAAGGCTGGAACTGATTTAAAATCTACTGTAAGGACTATTTACGATGCTAAGTTTAAAAGAGTGCCTGGAAGAAAGCATATGATTGCCTTTGAAATTGTGGGAAGGGGATTTATGAGATATATGGTAAGAAATCTGGTAGGAGCTCTTGTAGAAGTGGGCAGAGGCAATCTCACAGTGGAGGATTTTAAGCAGATACTTGAGGCACGGGATAGAAGCGTTGCTCCTCCACCAGCACCACCTCAAGGGCTTGTGTTAAAAGAAATTGTTTATAAAAAAATAAAAGTTATTGACAGCTATCCTAAGTTTAAAGTAGAACTTTAAGAATGGAGGATATGATTATGAAAAGGGTAATTTTAGAGGTGGCAGATGATGTGTACGATAAAGTGTTATCTTTTCTTTCTTTATTGCCGGAGGAGAAAATTCGTATTATAAAAAAGAAAGAAAACAAATATAAGAAGTATTATGGGATTTTGAAAATTAAAAATTCTGAAAAAGAGATTGATCAGGAAATAAAAAAAATGAGAGAGGAATGGGATGAGAGATTATCTATTTGATACAAATATTTTGATATACTTTCTTGCGGGAAAATTACCGGAAGATGTAAAAAAACAAATTGAAAATATATTAGAAACGTCTTTTTATATTTCTGTAATTACGAAATTAGAAATCCTTGGCTGGAGAGGACATACAGAGAAAACTTTTAAAGAAGCTAAAAGTTTTATTGAAGATGCTGTAATTATAGGTTTAGAAGACGAAATTGTTGATGAAGCAATAAATTTGTGAAGGCAAAAGAAAATAAAGCTTGCAGATGCTGTGATAGCAGCTACGGCGATAGTGTATAAAAGGATATTAATAACTAATAATGAAAAAGATTTTAAAAATATCGTAGCAATTTGGAATCCATTTAAGAGGGAGGTATAAAATGTTAAGGCTTTCAGAGAGGGCAAAAAGATTAAAACCATCTGCAACACTTGCAGTGAATGCTAAGGCCAAGGCCTTGAAAGCAAAGGGAATAGATGTAATAAACCTCTCTGCAGGTGAACCTGACTTTGATACACCTTCTTATATTAAGGAAGCTTGCAAAAAGGCTTTAGATGAGGGCTTTACGAGATATGTGCCAAGTGCAGGGATTCCTGAGCTCCGCATGGCAGTGTGTGAAAGATTAAAGCAGGACTATGGCTTTTCCTATTCTCCTGAGGAGGTAATTATTACCACAGGTGCCAAGCAGGCTCTTTTTAATCTGCTTTTAACCCTGGTAAATCCTGGAGATGAAGTGCTTATTTTTTCTCCTTACTGGGTGTCTTATCCTGCAATGGTTGAGCTTGCTGATGGAGTTCCTGTTATAATAGCCACTTCTATGGAAAAAGGATTTGAGCCTGAGATAGAGGCAGTTGAAAAAGCAATTACTTCTAAAACAGTGGGAATAATTCTTAACAGCCCGTCAAATCCAACAGGATTGATTTACTCTCCGGAATTTTTAAAGGCTCTTGGAAAACTTGCTCAGGAGAAAGGGCTCTGGATAATCAGTGACGATATTTATGACAAGCTCAGGTTTGATTTTAAAAGCCCGGAGAACATACTTTCTTTTGTTCCAGAGATAAGGGATCGAGTTTTTATGGTAAATGGGGTTTCCAAGACATACGCCATGACTGGATGGAGGATAGGATGGGCAGTGGGGCCTGAAGAGGTTATAAAAAAATGCGCAGCTCTTCAGGGACAGAGCACTTCTCATGCCACTGCCTTTGCTCAAAAGGCAGCAGAGGTTGCCTTAACAGGTCCTCAGGACGAGGTAAAAAAAATGTGCAAGGCCTTTACAGAAAGGGCAAGATTCCTTGCAGAGGCTTTAAAGGAAATTCCAGGCATTGAGCTTATTCCACCAGAAGGTACATTTTATCTTTTTGTTAAAGTGAGCAGCTATTACGGCAAAGAGGTAGACGGGATAATTATTAAAGACTCTGTAAGCTTTGCTGAGTTTCTGCTTGAGAAGGCAAGGGTGGCAGTTGTGCCAGGAGTTGCTTTTGGTGAGGATAAATTTATACGAATTTCTTTTGCCAATTCCCTTGAGAATTTAAAAAAAGCTATAAGGAGAATAAAAGAAGCTTTAAAACTAATTTCTTAGATAAGTTTTTTTAAAATCCCTTCTTTTCCTAAAACCAGCAATATATCTGACGCTTGAAATGCCTCTTCTGGCCTGGGGTTGACTACAATTTTCCCCCCTCTTTTTATAGCAAGCACACTTATATCATATTTTTTTCTTAAATTAAGTGTTTGAAGATCTTTTCCAATCCAGTCTTCTGGTATTTTTATTTCAAAAATTTTGTAGTCTCCTGCAAAGTCAATTTCATCTACAACTCCCATAATAAGACTTTTGGCAATTTTGATACCCATTTCTTTTTCGGCGTAGACTACCCTTTTTACTCCGAGTTTTTCAAGGATCTGGCCATGAAGTTCATTTACAGCTTTTACTATAAGATCATTAGCTCCTAAATTTAAAAGTTGAACTACTACCAGAAGGGAAGCTTCTATATTACTTCCAATACTTATAATTATAGTATCTGCTGATGCTATTCCTGACTCCAAAAGTGCCTTTTCTTCTGTTGCGTCCATTACATAGGCAGAAGTAACAAAATCAGCTACTTTTTTTACTTTTTCTTCTTCCTTATCACAGGCAATTACTTCAGCTCCACTTTCTGCAAGAGTTTTGGTTACGTAATAACCAAATTTCCCCAGCCCAACCACTGCATATGTTTTTTTCATTTTTGGCCTCCTATACTAAGTCAAAATCTTTGCTTCAATGTGTTTTACATAAGATTCTTTGGTTCTGCCAGTAAGTGCCATAAGAAATGTAAGAAAGCCCACCCTCCCAATAAACATACTTAAAATTATCAAACTTTTGCCAATCCAACTAAAATTTGCACAATAACTTAAAGTGCCTCCATTTCCTATGGAAAGCCCTACAGTGGAAAAGGCAGAAATAGTTTCAAACATGGTATAAAGAAGAGGAGTATGATCAAACAGAGAGACAAGCAGAGTAATAGTGGTCTCTACGAAAAAAGCAAGGGTGAGAACAACCAGGGCTTTTTGGATAGTTTCATCACTTATTTTTCTTTTGCAAAATAGTACTTCCTTTTTGCCGTGGATATAGCTCCATATAGTAAGGAGGACAATCATTACATTTGTGGTTTTGACACCCCCTGCTGTTCCTCCAGGAGAACCCCCTACAAACATAAGGAGGCTCAGAAAAAAGAGAGAGGGTTCAGATAGTTTGCTTATGTCAATGGTGTTAAATCCTGCGGTTCTGCTTGTAATAGAAGTGAAAAGGCTAATAAGGATTTTTTTCTTTAAAGGCATCCTGGCAAAGTAAGGAGTGTGATAGCATTCTACAAAAAGGAACCATCCAAATCCTATACCAAGGAGCAGAGTCGTAGCAAAAAGCACCATTTTGGTGTGTACCTGAAGGCGAGCTTTTTTAAAAAGAAAGTGTTCCAGGTCTTCAAGGACATAAAATCCAAGTCCACCCAGCACAATAAGAAGTCCTATCCATAAATTAATAAAAATAGAATCTGAAAAATTGGTTAAGCTTGTTGAAAATATGGAAAATCCGGCATTATTAAAGGCAGAGATGCTGTGGAATAGACCCGCAAAAAGAGCGTTTTCTATGGTAAATCCCTGGCTTAGAAAGAAAAGAAATAATCCTATAGTGCCAATTCCTTCAATCCAAAATGCATAGAGCAGTACTTTTTTAAAAAATCTTAAAATTCCGGAAACACTTGGATAATTCAGTGTTTCAACTAAAGCAAGCCTTTCTTTGTATCCCAGTTTTTTGAAGGTGAGCAGGAAAAAGGTGCTATAGGTCATGTAGCCAAGTCCTCCCACCTGAATGAGAAGAAGGATTACGAGTTTACCAAAGAGAGTAAAGTCCTTAGCTGTATCAGCTACGATAAGTCCTGTTACAGTTACTGCCGATGTGGCTGTAAATATCCTGTCAAGCAAAGATAAATGAGAAGTAGTAGCAAAGGGTAGGGAAAGTAGAATGACACCTGTAAGAATGGTTCCTAAAAAAAAGAATAGTATTGTTCTTATAGCTGAATTCATTACATTTCAAAATTATTCTTCTATTACTTCTACCCCTTTAGGAGGATTAAAATTGAAAAAATTTTGAGGAATTTTAATGTTGTAATAAACTTTTTTAAAAAGCAGCACTATTTTTTCTCCAGTTGACTGAACAAGAGAAATTTCCCTTACTTCTCCTGTTTTTAAATTGACTAACAAAGAAATTTTTTCTACCAAAGAGTCCTTTTTTAAAGGAAGAAAGTTCAGCTTCCAGTAGTTTTCATTGAGCACTTTAAAGCTTTCAAGTTTCAGATCTTTTTCAATCTTTGCTTTGCCATTTATAAATTCTAAAGCCAACTTAGAGGAAATGCTTTTTTGATACGGAAAAACTAATACTTCTTTTTCTTCTGGATAGTATATATAAATTTTTCTGCCATCAGAAATTATAAAAAATTTTTCCGGACCCTGGTAAATCCATTTCATTTTGCAGGGTTTTTTTATCCATACTTTGCCATAACTTATTTCTGTTTTTCCTTCCGGAAAATTGACTTTTTGAATAAATGAGGCTTTTAACGAGAGGATAGATTCGTAAAAATGCTGTACCCTATCTAAGACTTGATTAATTGTAAGGGCTTTGGCTTTATTCAAAGGGCTTAGGGCCACCAATAACAGGGCGAGGACGCACGCCGTCACTCGGACCAACAATGCCTTCCTCCTCCATTCTTTCTACAAGCCTTGCAGCTCTATTATAGCCTATTCTGAGCTTTCTTTGAAGCATGGAAACTGAGATTTTTCCCTGCTGATAGGCAATTCTCACAGCCTCTTTGTATAATTCGTCATCTACATCTTCTCCAGCCCCTGTGGCATTCTTAAAGCCATTTTCTATTTCCACAGAGTTTATATCTGCCAGATATTCTGGCTCTCCACAGGCCCTAAGGTATTCAACTACCGCTTTAACTTCCTTTTCTGAAACATAAGGCCCATGTATTCTTTGAAGATGTGAGGAGCCAGGAGGCAAAAACAGCATGTCTCCGGCTCCAAGAAGTCTTTCTGCTCCCTGAGTATCAAGAATGGTGCGGGAGTCCACCTTGGAGGTAACCTGAAAGGAGATCCTTGCCGGAAAATTAGCCTTTATAAGTCCCGTTATTACATCTACAGAGGGCCTCTGGGTAGCTACAAGCAGGTGAATTCCTGCTGCTCTTGCCATCTGGGCAAGTCTGGTAAGTAAGGTTTCTACCTCCTTTGAAGAAACCACCATCAGGTCTGCCAGCTCATCAATAATCATTACAATATAAGGCAGTTTTTCTTCAAAAGACTTGTTGTAGGAGTCAATGTTTCTTGCCCCCACTTCTTCAAAAAGGCCATATCTTCTTTCCATTTCACTTACAAGCCATCTAAGGGCTTTTGTGGCAAGCTTGGGTTCACATACAACGGGATGCAAAAGATAGGGAATTTTTTCGTAGACTGAAAGCTCTATCCTTTTAGGATCTATCATAAGAAATCTTACTTTTTCAGGAGTGCTCTTGTAGATAAGGCTCAAAATTACACTGTGAAGGAAGATACTTTTCCCAGAGCCTGTGCTTCCAGCAATGAGAAGATGGGGCATTTTTTTGAGATCTGCAACCACTGGATTTCCTGAGATATCTTTTCCAAGCGCCAGGGTAAGGGGAGAAGAGGCTTTTTTAAATTCTGAGCTTTGTAAGATTTCTTTTAGGTAAACCCATTCTCTTTTGGGATTTGAGATCTCAATTCCTATGACATTTTTTCCTGGAATGGGAGCAACTATTCTTATACTTTTTGCAGAGAGCCCTAAAGCAAGGTCATCCACCAGATTGAGAATTCGTCCGATTTTTACTCCAGGGGCAGGCTTAAATTCAAACACCGTAATTACAGGCCCGGGATTTATATTGACCACCTCTCCATCTATGCCGAATTCCCTTAACTTAGAGACGAGAAGAAGGGCTCTTTCTTTAAGCTCTTCAGGCCTTATTTTGAGAGAGGGAGGAGGATCAGAAAGGAGCTCCAGGGGAGGAGGTAATTTAGCTTCTTTTTCCTTTATTTTTTTCTCTACAACATCATGTTCCTTTTTCCCTTCTTCTTTGGAAATTTCTTCTTTTTCTTTTTTTCTTTTTTTCTTAGGGGACCACTCTTTAAATATTAAATAAGCAGAGCCAATTAGACAGGCAAAAATAAACAAATAAAGTCCTGGCAGTCCTATGAAAGAAATTATTGCTCCAGAAAGTTCTCCTATAAGTCCTCCTTGGAGAGGAAACCTTTCCAAAAGATGGTGATTTTTAATGTGTAATAGACTAAAAAGTTGCGAAAGAGAAAGGCAGAGGGCTACAGTCAGCAAAAAGAAGGCAAGAATCAACCTTCTTAAAGGCGTTCCTTTATAATAAAGGTATAAAATCAGGAAAAGAAAAAGCGGAATAAACAGACTGCAAATACCAAATATAAAAATTAAACCAGAAGAAAGATATGCTCCCAGAAATCCTCCCCAGTTTTTTACCCCTTCTTTACTGATTACTCCTATTCCTGGATCTGAAGGAGAAAAACTGTAAATAGAAATAGCCAAAAAAATTATGCAGAAAAAGGCGATTAAGTATTTAAAATTTAGCTTGTAGAAAAAAGAAAAAATATTCATGACTGACTGGGATTTATAATATTAGAATTTTAAGAAGTTTCAAGGCTGGTGTTTGCAGATAATTTATTTTAAAACTTTTTTTCTCAATAAGATGAGGTATAATTTTTATGGATATCCTTTAAAAAGGTGGAAATTATGAACTGGGAAATATTACATCTAAACCTTGAAGAAGAGGCCTGGGGCTTAGAGGAATATCAATTATCAAAGTTTTCTGGTTGGGCAGATCTGGGAGTTTATTATCACTTGGAAGTTTTTGAAACCTGGAAGGTCCCTCCCTTGTCTTCTAAAAATGTACTTTATTTAGGTACAGGTCCTTTTGCTGGAAGTAAACTTTTTGGTTCTCATAGAGTAGGATTTGTTTTTAAGAGCCCTCTGAGTAAAACTCTTCACTTTTCAGAAATGGGAGGGGTAGGTTATTTTTTAATAAAAACAGGTTTAAATGGGCTGCTTATAGAAGGAAAAGCCCAGAATCCTGCTATTCTTGTAGTACTGGGAAGTGAAAAAGAGCTTCAGGTTAAAATAGAGCACATTTCTTTTGAAAAATTGACAGAAATTTATGAAAGTTATAAGGGTGAAAGAGGAGTTTATGCTCTATCTCTCTGGCTTTTTGATGAATTTAAGCAATTATTTAAAAATTTTAAGGCCAGGTCCATAGTGGTAGGCCCAGCTGCCTGGAGTACTTTAGCTGGATCTGTGGTCTCCATAGAAATAGATCAGGCCATGGGAATTCCTCTTTACGGCACAGAAGACTTTGCTGGAAGAGGTGGGGCAGGTAGTGTGATGGCTCAGGCTCATAATCTGGTAGCTATTATTGTGGGAGGTAATAGCAAAAGAGAGTTTTCTTCTCAAATATTTACTGACATCAAGCTCCTTTCAGAGTTTTTTAAAGATCAATTAGGAGAGCCTTATCCAGCATTAATAAAACACTATGCTAAAAAGTACAGATTTGATGAAAGGGTAGGTGCAGGAGGTACATTTGGTTGTAATTATCCCCAGTACCGGGAATGGCTTCCTACATTTGGATACAATAGCATTTATCTCAAAAAAGAATGGCGTAAAAAACTCTATTCTTTTATAGAAAGAAATTTTTGGAGGCCTTTCAAAAAGGAAGTCTTTGAGGAAAAGAAAACCTGGAGGACCTGTGGAGAGCCGTGTCCTGTCGCCTGTAAAAAGGTTTACCATAATAGAAAAGTGGATTATGAACCTTTTCACGCTATAGGGCCTTTAATCGGAGTGGTAGATATTAATGTGGCGGCCAAATTATGTTATCTGGTTGATTCTCTGGGGATGGATGCAATAGAAGCTGGCCATTTAATTGCCTGGATATTTGACTGTATTGATAAGGGGCTCCTTTTACCAGAGGAGGTTGGTTTAAAAGAATTTCCTGCTTTTGATCCCTTTAGCTTAAATCCAGAAAAGTGGAATAAAAATGCAGAATTGGCTAAAAAAATATTGAGTAGTTTAATTAAAAAAGAAAATCCAATTTTTTCTTTAATAGCAGAAAAAGGCTTTAGAAAGGCAGCTAAAGAGCTTTCTCAAAACTTTTCTGAAAGGGTAGAAAAGGTTGGTTATGGTTTTGAAGATTTCGCTTTATATCAGCCTTATGGAGAAGAAGACGGATATATGACTCCCAATCTTTACTGGACAATGGGATTTTTATTGCCTATTTTTGTTACTGGGAAGTATTGGACAGAATATTCCATGATTTTTGTGGAACCCGAAGACATGGCAGAACTTGTTTTTGAGAGGGCCATGCAGGAGCTTGCTGTTTCAAATTCAGGATTCTGCAGGTTTCATCGGAAGTATCTGGAATGTGTTCTTGAAGATTTTTATGCTTTTCTGGGAATTACGGATTTATATGATAGATGTCAGAAAATTTATGGCAAATTAATGTTTTATTCTATAAAAAGTCTGGCTGTTCCCAAGCCTTTAGAGAGTGAAAAAGCCGTGGATTTATTTTATTCTCTTGCTGAGGAGTATAGAAATACCAAATGGCTGGAGAAGTTTGAACGAGATAGAGATGGGGCTTATTTTGAGTGGTATAGAAGATTTATTATGAAATTTTTTGATTATTTTAAAATTGTACAGCCTGAAAACAGTAAATAAATTGTAAAATTTAGGATGTATTTTTATAAATAGCACCAAACTTTCTATTTTTAACTAAAACTTAAAAAATTTGAAAAAAGGCTAAGCAATTTATTTTTTGACTTTTTTCGCAAATTTGGTAAATAAAAATATTACGATTAACTACAAAAAGGAGGGGGACAATGTTCAATTTTGGTAAGCTTAGTAGGAGAGATTTTTTAAAGATATGCACCATTGTTACTGCGAGTATGGGGCTCCCATATACTATGGTTGATAAGGTGAGTGCAGCTCTCAAAAAGGGGCCCAGACCCCCTGTGATCTGGCTTAATTTTATGGAATGCACCGGCTGTACAGAATCCCTTTTGAGGGCTTCTCACCCACCATTGGGTAGATTTATTTTTGAAATTGCAGATCTGGAGTATCACGAAACATTGATGCCAGCAGCAGGTAAACAGGCAGAAGAAACGTTAGAAGAAGCAATGAAGAAATACTATGGAAAGTATATCTGCGTAGTGGAAGGAGCAGTATCTACTAAAGATGGTGGTATATATTGTAAGATCGGAGGAAAGCCAGCAATTGACATTTTGAAAGAGGCTGCTAAGGGAGCAAAGCTTGTTATAGCTTATGGAACCTGTGCAGCTTTTGGAGGAGTTCAGGCTGCTCGTCCCAATCCTACAGGTGCTGTAGGAATAGGTAAAGTTATAGGAAGTGAGAAGCTTATTAATATTCCTGGATGTCCTCCCAATCCGTACAACTTGCTGGCTACAGTAAGTTACATAATAGCTCTGGGAAAGCTTCCTGAGCTTGACGACTTGAGAAGGCCCAAATTTGCTTATGGAAGGCTTATTCACGATCACTGTGAGAGAAGGCCGCACTTTGATGAGGGGAGGTTTGCCGAGAAATTTGGAGACGAAGGGCATAAGAAAGGTTATTGTCTTTATAAGCTTGGGTGTAAAGGGCCTATTACTTTTGCCAATTGTTCTGTGCTTAAGTTCTGCGATGTGGGAGCCTGGCCAGTAGGTGCTGGACATCCTTGTATGGGTTGCACTATGCCAGATTTCTGGGACAAAATGAAATTTTATAAGCCCATTGGATAAAAATGAAAATAAAAAATTTTTAAAGGGGGTATAAATATGGGAAAGAGAATTACTGTTGATCCTCTTACAAGAATAGAAGGGCATTTAAGAATTGATGTTGAGGTTGATGGTGGAAAGGTAGTTAATGCCTGGTCTTCTGCCCAGATGTGGAGGGGAATAGAAGTAATCTTGAAAGGTAGGGATCCCAGAGTTGCCTGGATGTTTACTCAGAGAATTTGTGGAGTGTGCACAACTGTGCATGCTATAGCTTCAGTAAGGGCTGTAGAAAATGCCCTTGGAATGGAGCTTCCTCTCAATGCTCAATATGTGAGAAACCTTATTCTTTGTGCTCATGCTATGCAGGATCATATTGTGCACTTTTATCATCTTTCTGCTCTTGATTGGGTGGATATTTTATCCGCTCTTAAAGCAGATCCCAAGAAGACTGCAGAACTTGCTCAGAGTATTTCTGATTGGGAGGGAAATAGTGTAACTTATTTTAAGGGGGTTCAGGAACAACTTAAATCCTTTGTAGAGAGCGGACAGATAGGTCCATTTGCTAATGGCTATTGGGGACATCCTCAGATGAAGCTTCCTCCAGAAGTAAATCTTCTGGCTGTAGCCCATTATCTTACGGCTCTTGAATATCAGAGAGAAGCCTGTAAGGTGGTAGCAATCTTTGGTGGAAAGAACCCGCATATTCAGACTGTGGTAGTAGGTGGAGTAGCCCTTGCTATTAATCCCGACAATGAAGCCACTTTGAATATGGAAAGGATTGACCTTGCAAGAGAACTTCTTTTGAAAGTAAAAGACTTTGTCCAGAAGGTTTACATTAATGATGTAATTGCTATTGGTTGTCTCTATAAAGACTGGTTTAAGATTGGAAGGGGCGTGGTAAATTATCTTGCAGTGCCGGATCTCCCACTTGATACTAAGGGTACCAAGTTTGATCTTCCTGGTGGAACTATTTTTAATGGAGATCTTAATACCTATCATCCAATCAAGAGTTTTAATGATCCTTATTTTAAAGAAAATGTAAGTGAGAGTGTGGCTCATTCTTGGTATAAAAATGTAGGTCCAAGGCATCCATGGAGAGGGGTTACTAAGCCAGAGTATACAGATTTTCAGCCCGATGGCAAGTACAGCTGGTCCAAGGCTCCCAGGTTTAAGGGTAAACCAATGCAGGTAGGTCCTCTTGCTCAAGTGCTTATGGGTATTGCCTCAAAGCATGAACCAACTCTTAAGTGGGTAAACTATGCTATGAATAAAGCTAAAGCCCTTGGTGTGTCTTTGGGAGTAAATGAGCTCCATTCTACTATGGGAAGACACCTTGCAAGGGCTATTAGAGCTGCTATGCTGGCTGATTTGGCGTTAAAACACCTTGATCTCTTGGAGAAAAACATAGCCAGGGGAGATCTTTCTATTTATGTAGAACCTGAATTTCCAAAAGGCACTGTAAAGGGTGTTGGTTTCCACGAAGCTCCAAGAGGGGCCCTTTCCCATTGGGTAGTGATAAGACACGGTCTTATCAGCAATTATCAGTGCGTAGTGCCTTCCACTTGGAACATGAGTCCAAGAGACGAAAAAGGACAGAAAGGTCCTTATGAGGCATCTTTAATTGGTAATCCTATTGTTGAGCCTGAGAAACCTCTTGAAGTATTAAGAACCATTCACTCTTTTGACCCCTGCATTGCTTGTGCCGTCCACTTAGTGGATGCAAAAGGCAATCCAATTACCAGAGTAAAGGCGCTTTAAAAAGAGAGTTAAGAAGAGCGGGGGGTTAGATCCCCGCTCTTTTATATCTATAATAAGCTAAACAGGCACCTTCAGAGGAAACCATGCATGGACCTACAGGGTGTTGAGGGGTGCAAACCCTGGCAAAGAGCTTGCAGTCAAGCGGAGTTTTTAACCCTTTAATCACCTGTCCACAAAGGCAACCTGGATGCTCCCTACCTGAAGCTATTTTTATATCAAAAAACTTTTCTCCATCATATTGAGAAAATTCTTCTTTTATTTCATAAGCACTTTTAGGAATATAGCCCAACCCCCTCCAGGGGAAGGTATCTCTTATTTTAAATACTTCTTTCAAATATTGCTGAGCTTTAACATTACCCCTGGGATCTACTGAACGCTTATACTGAATTTCTACCTCACTTCTACCTTCTCTTATTTGCTTTGCAATGAGATAAGTAGTTTGAAGCAAGTCAAGGGGCTCAAAGCCTGAGATCACTACTGGAGTTCCATAAGTTTGGGTTATTTTTTCATAAACCAGGCTCCCAGTAATGGTGCTTACATGTCCCGGCCCTATAAAGGCATCAATCTGGGGTTTTTCTTCACTATTAAGTAAGTATTCAAGCACAACTAGAGAAAGCACATGGTTTGAAATTACCCACAAATTTTTAATTCCCTGTCTTTTAGCCTCTTTTATTAACACAGCAGTATGGGGAGAAGTGGTTTCAAATCCAATGGCAAAGAAAATTACCTTTTTATCAGGATGTTCCATAGCAAGTTTTAGAGCCTCCATACAGGAAGAAACTGCTTTTACCTGATATCCTTCTGCCCTGAGCTTAAGTAAATTTGTTCCATCAGAGCCAGGCACTCTTAAAAGGTCTCCATAAGTGGTGAAAATTACATTTGGAAATTTAGCCAGCTTGAGTGCAAGGTCTATTCTCTCCATTGCAATTACGCATACAGGACAGCCAGGCCCATGAAGAAATTTTACATAACCCTTAAGCAATTCATCTAAACCATTGCGGAGGATAACATGGGTATGCCCTCCACAAAACTCCATTATATTTATAGGACGCCCAATTTTTTCTACTTCTTCTTTGATTAAAACAGAAAGGGCTTTAACTCTTTTCGGATCTTTGTACTCGTTCCATGTTTTCATTAACTCGTCTGAGTATTTCATCCCAGTACCTCAGGCTTTCTTTTGCTTCTTCTTCACTGAGTTTTTTGATAGCAAAACCTACATGAACCAATACCCAATCTCCGGGCTTTACTTCCTCTCCAAGTAATTGGAGCCCTATTTCAGTTTTAATCCCTTTTACTTCTGCTACAGCAGTCCATTCGTCTTTTAATTCCAAAATTTTGTAAGGATAAGCCAGACACATAATCAATCACCCCTTTTAGTATATTGATTGTAAACATAAAATATTCTTTGCAGAGCTGTGAAATGAGTTAAAATAGCAAGAACTACAATTATGTAAAAATAAAAGTTGAAAAGCAGAGAAATAGTAAGTAAAAAAAGCCTTTCAAATCTGGTAAAAAGTCCTATTTTACACTCAAAACCGGCCCCTTCTGCCCTGGCTCTGGTATAACTCACCATTAAAGAACCTGTTATCGCCAGAAAACTTAAAATCACCCCCCATTCGTTTTCTATTTTTAAAAAATAGTAAGTGAATCCAAGGAATAAGAAAATTTCGGCATATCTATCAAGTGTGGAGTCAAGAAATGCACCAAATCTTGTTACTTTCCCGGTATATCTGGCAAGTGCTCCATCAATGGCATCAAGGGGCCCTGCAATAGCTATAATAATACCTGCACTGAGAAACTTCCCTATTCCTACCAGAAAGGCAGCAACAAGGAAACCTAAAGCACCAAGGATAGAAATTACATTAGGATGAACTTTGAGCCTTGATAAAGATTTTACTACAGGAAAAATTAAAGGATAAGAATAAATTTTTACCCTCTCTGTTAAAGTGGTTCTCATAAAACTGTTCTTTCCAGTCTTCTATATTGCAAAGCTTCAGCTAAGTGTTTTTTTGTTATTATCTCACATTCTTCCAGATCTGCAATGGTTCTGGAAACTTTTAGAATCTTGTGAATAGCCCTTGCAGAAAGCTGAAACTTTTCTGCAGCCTTTTCAAGAAGTGCTTCAGCTCCAGGCTCTAATTTGCAAAATTTTTTTACTTCCTTTGCCTTAAGCCTTCCATTTAACTTAAGGGGCGTGCCATATCTTTCCCTTTGGAGTTTTCTTGCCAAGACAACCCTTTCTCTAATACTACCTGAATCTTTTCCTTCAGATTGTTTTTCTTTTAAAATTTCTTTCACTTCCACCGGCATTACTTCTACCTGAAGGTCTATTCTATCCAGAATAGGTCCTGAGAGCTTGCTTTGATATTTCTTTATCTCCTGAAAAGTACAGTGACAGGCCTTTTTGGGATGCCCATAATACCCACACTTGCAGGGATTCATAGCACAAACTAAAAGAAATCTTGCAGGGTAAGTTATACTCATACTTGCACGACTTATGGTCACTTCCCCATTTTCAAGAGGTTGTCTTAGAGCTTCTACTACATCTTTTCTGAACTCGGGAAATTCGTCAAGAAAGAGCACACCATTGTGCGCAAGACTGATCTCTCCTGGTTTGGGATGGGTTCCGCCTCCTATTAATCCTGCCTCAGAAATATTGTGATGGGGTGCTCTAAAAGGTCTTCTTAAAACCACAGGAAACTTTTCATCAAGCAGCCCAGCTACTGAATAAATCTGAGTGGTTTCTATTATTTCTTCGTAATCCATGGGAGGCAGGATTGAGGGTATTCTTCTTGCAAGCATGGTCTTTCCTGTTCCAGGGGGACCTATCATAAGAAGATTATGTCCACCAGCTGCAGCAATCTCAAAAGCCCTTTTGGCAAATTCCTGCCCAATTACTTCTTTAAAATCTTCATCATAAACTTCACCCTCCAGTAGCTCTGAAAGAGAAAAGGAAGCAGGAATTTCTGGAAAATGTTCTCCTCTTAAATATTCCACCACCTCCCTTAAGTGTTTAAAGGGCAAAATTTTAATATCCTTTACCAGGGAAGCCTCTTTATAATTCTCTTGAGGAATTAAAACCTCTTTAAAATTAAGCTCTTTTGCTTTGATAACTGCAGAAAGAATACCTCTTGTGCCTTTTACTCTTCCATCAAGGGCAAGCTCTCCGAGAAATGCCTTCCCTTCAAGTTCTTCTTTTGCCACGACCTCCATATTGGAAAGAATACCGATGGTAATACCCAGATCAAAACCGGTTCCTTCTTTTTTTAGATTGGCCGGAGCAAGGTTCACAGTAACTTTTTTATTGGGAAAGTGAAATCCTGAATTCTTTAAGGCAGACCTGATTCTTTCTCTGCTTTCTTTAATACTACTATCAGGAAGACCTACAATGGTTATTCCAGGAAGGCCCAAGGTGAAATCAACTTCAATCTCTACTGGAAAGGCCTGAATACCTATAACTGTGAAACTCCAAACCCTTGAAAGCATGGTTTAAAAAAAATAAAAAAAGGAGCCATAAGAGTTTAACCCCTATGGCCCCTTTTATAGTCTTATTAAACTTGTTTACAGTCCAAGGAGTTTGATAACCTTGGGCAATACAGGGTTAGCATAAAGCAAGATAAGAGCTACAACCAGAGCATAGATGGTAAGAGATTCAATAAGAGCGATACCAAGAATCATGGTTACGGTGAGCTTACCAGCAAGTTCAGGATTTCTGGCAATACCCTCACATGCACCCCTGGTCGCATGACCCATACCGATACCGCATCCAAGAGCACCAAGACCTACACCTAATCCAGAAGCAAGCACAATAGCTGCAAAGAAACCGAATCCAGTTACCATTTTAGCAGCACCAGGTTCAGCTGCAAAAGCACTGGCTGCTGCAACAAGAAGGGTAAACACACTCAATACTACACTCTTCTTCATCCTCACTACCTCCTTTCAAAGATTTTTTTTATTTTTCCTGCCAGAAGGCACCTCCCCCCCCTGGCAAGTATCCTTTAATGACCCTCCTCAACTGCACCCGCAAAGTAGGCAAGACTCAAAAGCACAAAAATCAAAGTCTGAATTGCACTTACTAAAAGTCCAAGTAACATAATTGGAAGAGGAGCAAAAAACTTTCCTGCAAGCATGGTAAGAATTCCAAGAAGAAGCTCTTTTGAAATTAAGTTTCCAAAAAGTCGGACAGAAAGAGAGATAATTCTTCCAATATGGCTGAAAATCTCTGCTGGAAGCATAAGTGGAGCAAGCCAGGGGATAGGGCCTAAAAATGTCTTAAAGTATCTTAACCCCTGAAATCTCAATCCAAGAAAGTGGTAATACACAATAGTAATTAAAGTGAGACCTAAAGTTACATTTAAATTGGCTGTGGGAGAGGTACAACCAGGGACAAGACCTAAAAGATTACAGAATAAGATGTATAAAGTAAACATTACAATTAAAGGATAAACAAGGGGGACAAGATTTGGTCTTCCATGTTCTCCATGGGGAACATTTTCTTTGGTAAAGTTATAGATCTCTTCAAGAGTATATTCCCAAAAATTTTGGATCCCCTTAGGGATAAATTCTTTTTTTCTTGCCCCTATAACTGCAAGAATAATAAGTACAAGACACACAAAATAACTATATACCATGTGAGGAGCAAATACCTGGGCAAGTATACCATACTTGTCAGCATGCTCATAATAAAAATGCCCAGAGGGAATCCCAAATTTTTGCAAAATCAAACATAAAAATAAAATAGGATGTTCCATAGCTCCACCCTCCTATGCTAAAATTTCTCTGTTTTTCCAAAAAATTACAAAAGCCAGTAAAGTGAGTTCAAGGTATATCAGGCAAAGCCCCCCAATAATAAAAAGGGGAGAAAAATGAAGTTTGTCTATTAAAAAATAAAGGACAATCCCTGTAGCAAATAGTTTGGCATAAATTTTCACAATATAAATATTACCTTCCTTTTGATAAAGACTTTTTATTCCCTCACCACGAGCCAGTTTTTCTTTTATCTTTTTTATAAGCTGAAACCCTTCCCTCTTGGTGGTACGAAAATTAATAAGTGCGAGAAAAATTCCGGAGAGAAAGGAGATTAAAAAAAGCCAGCTTTTCCAGAAAAACAACACAAACACAGCACACAAAAGTGCACTTATTGCCAGAAAAAATTCAATTCTATCCAAAAACTTTTCAGCTTTTACTTCGTCCATCTTCCTGAGTCTCTTTTACTCGCTTTTTACTATAATAAATCAAATTTTTAATTCCGCCAATAGCTCCAAATAAAATAAATAAAGTAGTTATCCAGGGAGAAAAACGCCCTCCCAGAAGCTTTTCATCTATCAGCCATCCTACAATTGCTCCAGCTATTATAGAACTAATTACAGCAATTCCAATAGTAAAACTTTCACCTAAGGTAGAAATTAAAAACTTAAAAGCACTCTCTTCTTTTTTTAAATTTTTCAATTTTTTCAATTTATCCAAATTTAAACCCTCTCTTTTTAAAAATCAAGAACGAAATTTTGTCAAAAAAAAGTATTTTCTAAAATTTGGATTAAAAAAAATATATAAATTTGTCATTTTTTAAAAATTTGCCTTTTTGCTGTAAAAATAGTCTTTTACCTGTTCTGCAAAGGCTTCTATCCTCATTCTAACTCCCATGGACTTCTGGCCGTCACAGGGTACAGTAAGGGTGGGAAAAAAAACCCCTTCTTCCTCCCTCATTCGTTTTAAAAGCCCCATTACAACATTGCCTGGCATACAGGCAAAGGGAATTACATTTACGATACCTGAACATCCTTTTTTTACAAACTCAAGTGCCTTTCCCGTGGAAAGAAGTACTTCCCCTCCTTCATATTCAGGACTGATATATTTTTTTGCAAGTTCCATAAGCTCTTCTACTTCCATGTCTTCAGCAGTTTTAAGAACCCCTTTTACCAGCCGTACAAATTTTGCTTCTTCCCATTTAAGATATTTACTTTCCAGTACATATTTAAAAAACACCTTAAACCTACCCAGTTTTTTTGCCCATTCTTTTGAAGTATAATTGATAAAGTGAATCCATTCTCCTATAGGAGGGAGCCATACTTCAAGCCCAAGGTCTTCAAGTAATCTGTAAAGATGTTCATTGGCAAAACGATTGCTCCTTACATAAATTTCTCCCACAACTCCCACGGCAGGAATTACCTTTTCATCTTTCTCAACTTTAAGAAACTTTTCCCTTATCTCCAAAAGCACCTGAAGCAGATCTTCCTTTTTTTCAATAGCTCTTTCTATTTTGCTAAGGCATTCCTCGTAAAGTCTTTCTACCTCCTTTTTGTTTTTGGCATAAGGCCTTGTTTCTCTTAAAAATTTGTCCAGTATATCGCCGGCTATTAGTCCATCCCATGCAAGCTTTATAAAGTCTTTCCCCATAATATTAAGATCTTCATATAATTTCATGTCCTGATTTAAGGCATAAACCGGCATTTTTACCCCAAGTTCTCTTAAAATTTTTTGATGAAGTTTATTATATTGGCCAAATCTACAGGGCCCGTTACTATTTGGCATAAAAAAGATGCTCTTTTCAGGGTTAAAATCTTTCCTATTTACAAGTTTTATAAGATCCCCTGTAGTAAGTACAGTGGGGTAACATTCTTTTCCAGAAGTGTATTTTCTTCCAAGCTCAAGGCTTTCCTCATCTGGCTCCGGGAGGACCTCTGCCTTTACTCCACAGGCTCTAAAGGCTGCTGCAAAAATTCTTGCATGATCTGTCATATAAGGGATGTAAATAGTACGGTGTTCTTCTGGAAGGGCTTTAAGAGGAGGTAGCTTTTTCAGTCTGTAAGGCCTTACTTTGTCTTTTATACTGTCCACAAAGGCTTCAAGCCTTGTTACCACTCCAGCCTCAGCACTATGCTCGTCAACTTCAATCTCTATAAAAGGCTTCCCTGCGAGGAGCTCTCCGAAAAAGTGTTCTATAAAAGAATCAGGGCCACAGGAGAAGTTGGTAAAGTAGATGGGAAAGAGATTAGGAGTTTCCCTTATGTAATGGGCAGCAAGTAAAAACCTTTGGCCATATTCCCAGTACATGTTGTCAAGCCCATAGAGTTCATTTACTTCTTCAAGAGGAAGCATGTCAACCGGAAGACCAAGCAAGCCAAGCTTTCGGATTTTATAGTGAATTCCTAAGTTTGCTCCCGGATCAAAGGCATTGTAAGGTCTTCCCACAATCACAAGCACTATCTGGTCTTTATACGCTTCAAGAAGCTCTCTTCCCCTTTTTTTTAGCCAGGTATGAAACTCTCTCTGGGCTTCTTCGCCTTTTTCCCATGCTTTTTTTACCCTGCTCCAGGGCTCTGAAAGAAGTTCCCCAAGTTTTTTGATTTCTTTTCTTACAAGGGCTTTAGGTCTTCCTAAATGGAGTACAGGAGTTATAAGCTGTATTCCGGCCACTTTAAAATTCAATGAAGCTGGAGCAATCCAGGAAACGCTCTGTACATAGGGGCAAACCTTCCCCACTTCAAAGGCCGGATGCTCGGGAGGAAGATCCGTAATTTGAGGGAAAAATATTTTTTTTACTCCCACATCAAACAATGCTTTGATGTGCCCAAGAGCAATTTTAATAGGGAAGCAGGCCTCTATAGGAGATATTTCGCAACCCTTTTTAATAATTTCTTTAGAAGTAGGGGGTGAGAGAATTACTTTATATCCCAATTCCTGAAAGAAAGTAGCAAAGAGAGGCAGCCACTCAAAGAACTGGAGGCACCTTGGAATGGCTATTACTTTTTCAGAGGAAAGATCTGCCTCTTCTAACGGCTCCACATAAGAAAGAAGCTTCTTTTCTCTTTCAAGGGTAGGGTTTGGAAGACTTTCAGGTGGCTTTCTTTGATCTATTTCATATCTGTCGCATCTTCCACCGTAAAAATATGGTTCTCCTCCTTCTATTACCACTTTGTGAATCTCACACTGATTTGGACATGCCTTACACTCAAAGGTAGAAATGGTGTACCTTACTTTTGTGAGATCAAAGCCCCTGAACCGGGTTTTTCCTTTAGTTTCTTCTTTGGCAATAAGTGCCATTCCTATGGCACCTGTAACCTCGTTATTTGGAGGCACGATCACCGGTTTCCCTAACACCTTTTCAAATGCTGCTACTACCCCTTTATTAAAGGCTACCGCTCCCTGGAAAAAGATTTTTTTACCAATTTTTCGCTTTTCCACCACTTTGTTTAAATAGTTGTAAACAATGGCATAACAAAGTCCTGCAATCAAATCTTCCTTGGGGAGCCCCTGCTGCTGATAATGTAAAAGATCTGATTGCATAAAGACAGTACACCTTTCGCCAAGCTTAAGAGGGGCTTTGCTTTTTAAAGCAAGATCTCCAAATTTTTCAATAGGTATGCCAAGTTTTACTGCCTGCTCCTGAAGAAAAGAGCCAGTTCCAGCAGCACATGCCTTGTTCATAGTAAAGTCTGAGATGGTGCCGTTTTCAAGATAAATGTATTTTGAGTCCTGTCCACCTATTTCAAAAATGGTATCCACCTCTGGATCAAGGAAAGTGGCACCTTTTGCCTGAGCTGTAATTTCGTTTCTCACCACATCTGCCCCTATAAAATCTCCTACCAAGTATCTTCCAGAACCAGTGGTTCCTACTCCTAAAACTTCTACATCTTCAGGAAGCCTCTTTTTAAGCTCCATCAATCCTTTTTTCACGCTCTCAAGAGGTTTTCCGTGATGAAATAGATAAACCTTGGCAAGGAGCTTACCTTCCCTATTTATGGCAACGAGCTTTGTGCTCACAGAGCCTACATCAACTCCCAAGTAGATTTCCCTGCTACTTTCCTTTGAGATGAGTTTTTTTTCAATGCTCTGTTTTATCTTTTCAGAGAGTTCTCCAGAAGAGAAGGGCACAAGCACAGGGTGTCTTGGTGGATCGTATTTTCTATTTTTAAGGTACTCCCGCAGGATAGAAGATGGGCGGTAGTCTGAGGCAGCCTTTCCGTCAAGGCCATAAAGAGCCGCACCGATTGCTCCCATGATTTTAAAGTGCTCAGGTATGATAAGCTCTTCATCTTTTAGTTGAAAAATCTCTTTTATAGCCCTTCTTACGCCAAAGTTTGCAGCAACTCCTCCCTGAAATACTAAAGGAGGAAGTACCTGTTTTCCTCTTGCAAGGTTGCTTTTAAGATTTCTTACGATGGCAAAGCAAAGCCCTGCGATAATTTCTTCGTCAGGCACTGCAGCCTGCTGGAGGTGTATCATGTCTGACTTTGCAAAAACTGTGCACCTTCCAGCAATCCTGGGAATGTTTTTGGCTTTTAGAGCAAGTTTTGAGAATTCTTCAATGGAGTAGCCGAGTCTTGCTGCCTGCTGTTCAAGAAAGGAGCCAGTTCCTGCAGCACACAGAGTATTAAGGGCAAAGTCCTCTATTTCAGGGATCCCCCTTTCGTGGGTTATAAAAATGAGCTTTGAGTCTTCTCCTCCGATGTCAATGATGGTTTTTACTTCAGGATGAAAGAAGGTGGCAGCTTTTGCATGAGCCATCACTTCATTAATAAAGGCCGAGCCGAGTATTTGAGAGATGGTTTTTCCTGCCGTTCCAGTACAGGTGAGTCCTGAAAGATTTTCTTTGCCAAATTTATTTTCTACTTCTGAAAGCAATTTCTCTGCAGTCTCTATGGGTTGTCCATTTGTTTTCTGATATTTCCAGAAAAGGACCTCTTTTTTTTCATTTAGCACAGCTACTTTTGCTGTGCCTGATCCCACATCCAAGCCCACATAGAGCATAAATTCCTCCTTGATAAAACTTTGAAAAAATTTTAATATGAAAAGTACAAAATGGCAAATAGATTATTTAACTTGATCTTCTTATCCGTTTATTTAAACTTTTTGTCAGTTTTCTTAAAGTTTTTATCAGTTTCTTTAAAGCTTTCCTTTAGTTCTGCGATTTCTTCACCGGGTTTTAATAAAAATTCCCATGTACTTTTAGGGATTGTATGTATGGTATTCTTTTTTGCTTAAGATTTTTTTAGAATGTATCAAGCAGGGGGTTAGTCCCGTTTATATTTTATAAATAAAACAAAACCTTCCTTCTTGCAAGATTCTTTAAAAAGCTTCGTCAAGGGAAATTAAGTGTTTAATCTTGTAATGCTTGGAGGTAGCTAAGAGTAGAAAGCAGAGAGCGACTTTAAAGAACTTGAAGAGATAGCATCTTTTTAGATCTTGACAAAAAAAAAGAATAGGTTATTTTAGTGAAAGGTTGCCGGGGTAGCTCAGTAGGTAGAGCAGCGGACTGAAAATCCGCGTGTCCCTGGTTCGATTCCGGGCCCCGGCACCTCCAGGAAGTCTTTCCATGCAAATTCGTCCGGTTGCTACTCCGCAAAAGGCTAATCTTTCAAATTTTGCTGCGGTTCTTGTGCGTCCAATGTATCCTGAAAACATAGGGGCTGCTGCAAGGGCATGTGCTAACTTTGGAATCCCTAATCTCATCGTGGTAAACCCGGAAAACACAGATGAGCTCAAAATGAAGGCAATGGCAACCCATGTGGGAGAAAAAGTCCTTGCGAGTATGAAAATTTTTCCCTCTCTTGAGGAGGCTCTTCAGGATTTTAACTTTGTGGTTGGCACAACTGCACGCCTTGGCAGAAAGAGGCTTGTGTATCACACCCCAAGAGAACTTGTTCCTTACCTGTGTGAGCTTTCCTTTAATAACAAAATAGCTATACTTTTTGGTAATGAGAGGATGGGGCTTTCAAATGAAGAGCTTCTTTTTTGCGATAAAGTAATTGCCATTCCCACCACGGAAAATGCCTCTCTTAATGTGGCACAGGCAGTGGTGGTGGTGCTTTATGAACTCTTTCAGCAGGCAGCAGAGCCTGTTTTCCCCAAGCCAAGGCTTGCCACCCAAAAAGAACTTAATGTAATGTACAGGCTTCTTGAAGCCACCTTAGAAGAGATTGACTATGTGCCTCATGAAAACAAGGTGCTCTGGATGACAAACATAAAAAGGTTTCTCTCAAGGATTGAGCTTACTGCAAAGGAAGTTAAAATAATTCAGGGGTTTTGCAGGCAACTCCTCTGGAGGCTTGGAAAAAGGGTTATTCTTTCCGTTCAAGAAGGGCAAGAGTCTCAAAGTGATATGTCTGAGGAAACATGTCAAAAAGAAAAAGTTTCTTAAGCTCGTAGCCCTTTTCAACAAGAAGCTTTAAATCTCTCACTAAAGTTGGGGCATCACAGGAGAGATAGACTATGTATTTTCTGGCAACCTCTGGAAGAAGTCTCATAAGCTCCTTGCATCCCCCTCTTGGTGGGTCAAGGAGCACAAGCTCATAGGTTTCTCCCAACTTAACTTTCTCGTAAAGTGCTTCAAGGGCACTCTTTCTCTGAAAGTCAACCACTGAGCTAAGGCCACACCTCTCAGCCGTAAAAATGGCATCCTCTATAGCCCTTGTATCTGTGTCAACTCCAAGGAATTTTTTTCCCAGGCCTTTAAAGGCAAAGGGCAAAAGAAAATTGCCCATACCGCAGTGAAGGTCAAGCACACTTTCTGCTTCAAGCCCAAGGGAAAGAAGGCATTCAATAATAAGCCGATTTATCTCCCAGTTTGTCTGCATAAAAACACCTGGCTGAACATAGTAATTAAGGCCTGGCAGGACTTCAAAAACCCTTCTTCCTGAGTAAGGGGCATCCTCTGGAAAGGGTCCTTTAGGCCTCCTGCCTCTTAGCCAGTAAAACGCACAGGCACTCTCTGGTACTTCTTCAACCAGATGTAAAAGCGATTCTTTTAATGGAGGAAGACCTGTCCAGAATATCATACAGACCTTTTTTTTGGCAGGAGAGCTTTCAATATTTATCCTCTTGGAGTAAACGGAAAGTTGTTTCCATGTGTTACTTTCCCACAGACCTTCAAGGGCTTTGTTTATGCTTTCTTCAGCAAGCAAGCACCTTTTTATACCAAGCACCTCAAAGCTCTTTCTTTTCACAAAGCCCATTTTTAAAGGAGGATTTTCCACATGGAGCCTGAGCCTGTTTCTGTAAAAAAGAGGCTTTGGAGAGGGGATGCACCCTTCTAAAGGGATTTCCTCTTTCCATCCCAGGCGGGAAAAGGTGTCTCTGAGGATATCGGCTTTTAACTCCACCTGAGCTGAATAGTCTATATGCTGAAGCTGACACCCACCGCATACCCCATAGTATTTACACTCAGGCTCTTTTCTGTGAGGGGAAGCTTCAAGCACTTCAATAAGCTCTGCCTCTGCAAAGTCCTTAGTTTCCTGAGCTACTCTGATTTTGACTTTTTCGTGAGGCAGGACAAAGGGTACGAATACTACTTTGCCATTTTTAAGCCGGGCAATGCCCTCTCCCCCAAAGACAAGCTTTTCTATTTCTACAATGTGTTCCATAAAACCTGTAAAATTTATTTAAGGCAGGTGATAAGGTGCCCGAGCTTTTCTTTTTTTGTTTTAAGATATCTATAGTTTTCTTTTACTGGAGGAATTTCAATGGGCACCCTCTCAACCACTTTCATTCCATATCCCTCAAGCCCTATGATTTTGCGGGGATTGTTTGTCATAAGTCTCATTTTTCTCACTCCAAGGTCTCTTAAAATTTGTGCACCTATACCATAATCCCTTAAGTCTGGTTTAAAGCCGAGAGCAAGGTTTGCCTCAACTGTGTCAAGACCCTTATCCTGAAGGGCATAAGCCTTAAGCTTGTTTAAAAGCCCGATGCCTCTTCCTTCCTGCCTGAGATAGAGAAGCACGCCTTTTCCTTCCTTTCCTATCATTTCCATGGCTTTTTTGAGCTGTTCCCCGCAGTCACACCGAAGGGAGCCAAATACATCCCCAGTTAAGCACTCAGAGTGAACCCTTACAAGAACTGGCTCATCCCCAATTTCTCCCATAACTAATGCCACATGAGTGGCATTGTCCACTACATTGCTGTAGGCAATAAGCCTGAAGGTGCCATAGGGAGTGGGAAGAACGGTTTCCACCTCTCTTTTCACTAAGGACTCCTTTTTTATACGATAGGCAATGATGTCCCTTATTGTAATGATTTTCAGGCCGTGCTTTTCGGCAAACTTTTCAAGGTCAGGGAGCCTTGCCATGGTGCCGTCATCTTTCATAATCTCGCAGATCACTCCCGCAGGCTTTAGGCCTGCAAGCCTTGCGAGATCCACTGCTGCCTCTGTGTGTCCTGCCCTTACAAGTACTCCCCCTTTTCTTGCTATTATGGGAAACACATGCCCAGGAGTGGTGATGTCATTGGGCCCGCTTTTTTCGTCAATGGCAACCTTAATTGTGTGTGCCCTATCATAGGCAGAGATGCCAGTTGTTACCCCTGTTCTTGCTTCTATAGACACAGTAAAGGCAGTGCCATAGGGATCAATGCCTCTTCTTGGTTGAAGGGGAAGCTGAAGCCTCTCTGCATCCTCAGGAGTAATGGCAAGGCAAATTAGCCCCCTTCCATACTTTGCCATAAAATTAATGGCTTCTGGTGTAACCTTTTCTGCAGCAAGAACTAAGTCCCCTTCATTTTCTCTGTCTTCATCGTCAACTACAATTACCATTTTTCCCTGCTTTATATCTTCAAGGGCTTCCTCAATGGTGGCTATTGACATAGGCTCTCACCTCTTTTTTAAAATTGGTGTTTTTAGACTTTTTGTATTATAATAGCCCTCAAAACAAAAAAATCAAAGGGTAAAATTTGAGCAAAATATCGCAGGTTACAAGGGCAGCAGGCTCAATCACCATAGCGGTTTTCCTGAGTAGGATTCTTGGCCTGATAAGGGAACAGGTGCTTGCTTACTTTTTTGGGGCGGGAAGGAGCATGGATGCCTTTGTTGTGGCTTATAGAATTCCGAATTTACTCAGGGATCTTTTTGCTGAAGGTGCCCTTGGGGCTGCCTTTACCAAAGTTTTCAGTGCAAGCCTTGTAAAACACCCCAAGGAAAAGAGCTTTCAAATAGCATCCATTCTGATTTCTAACATTCTGGTGGTGCTACTTGTAGTTGTGTTAGTTTTGGCCCTTTTTTCTCCCCAAATTGTGAGTCTTATTGCTCCAGATTTTGAAAAAGAGCCTGACAAATTCTGGCTCACTGTGAACCTTACGCGTATTATGATGCCTTTCTTGCTTTTTATAAGCCTTTCTGCGGTGGTGGCAGGAATGCTAAATTCACTCAAAGTGTTTTTTCTTCCTGCCCTTTCTTCTGCGGTGTTTAATCTTGTGTGCATTGTCATTGGGGTGAGTGGATATTACCTTGCAAGAGAAAAAGGCACCCCCCCTATTTATGCCATGGGAGTTGGAGTGCTTCTTGGAGGAGCAGCTCAGCTTGCCTTTCAGCTTCCTGCGCTTTTTAAAAAAGGCTTTAAGTTCAAGTTTAAAGTAAACTTTCGCCTTCCTGAGATGAAGGAAATTGCAAGGCTTGTGTTCCCTGTGATTTTTGGTCTTTCTGTTGTGCAGATAAATATTTTTATTAATACCTTTTTTGCTACTTCCTGTGGAGAAGGGGCGGTTTCTTGGTATTCTTATGCCTTCAGAATTATGTATGTACCACTTGGACTTTTTGGAGTGGGTTTATCTCAGGCACTCCTTCCCGAATTAACAAAGCAAATAACAGAAGGAAACTTTTCTCAGGCAAAGGAGCTTTATGCAAGGTGCCTTGTTGTTTCTCTGAGCCTTTCCCTGCCTTCGGCAATAGGGCTTTATGCCTTTTCTGAAGAAGTGGTAAAAGTGCTTTTTGAGAGGGGAGCCTTTGGAGTAAGGGACACTTACTTTACCTCTCAGCTTTTGAAAATTCTTTCCTTTTCTCTGCCTTTTTACGCCTTTTCCAAAACCACAGTGCCCCTTTTTTACTCAGTTTCCCGCACCATAATCCCGGCTCTGGGAAGCGTCCTTGCAGTGATAACAAACCTTGCTGTGATTTTGCTTACCATCAAGTTGTTGAGTATAAAAGCAGTGGCTCTTGGAACGAGTGTGTCCCTTCTTGTGCAGGCAGTTTTTTTGCTTTTAGTTGCAACCTATTTTCTTGGTTCTCCTTTCAATAAATACACGGCAAAAAGCGTGTTTTTTCTTATTTTGGCAGGGCTTTTTCTATATGGTGCAGTTTTTCTTTCTAAAGAGATTTTTGCAAGTCCTCTAATGCGTTTGATTCTGGGAATTCCCTTTGCAGGAGGAGTTTATTTAGTTTTTCTAAGGCTTTTTGCCCCTTCTGACACATATCTCTTTTTTAAGCGCTTTTTTCCTTTTTTGTAAAGAGGCTTCTTGATAAAAGCTAAAAGTGTATTTAAAATCATAGAAAAACTAAGGGGGTGAAGGCCATTAATACAGTTCTTGAGTTTGCCTTAGAGGAAAAGTTTCTCCTCCTTGAAGTGCTTTACAAAAAAATTGACGAAACTTTTTCAAAATTTAGGCTTGCCTGCGTACCTGGTTGTAATCTTTGCTGCACAAACAAGATTTTTTCCACTTCCCTTGAGGCATTTTACTTTCTTTCAGGGCTTGACTTAAGGGAACTTGAGAGACTCAAGGGCTTTAAGGTAATAAGGCCTGTTACTACCCATAATGAGTTTCTTCTGGCTTGTATGCGTGGTGAGGAGCCTCCGCAGGAGATGGTTCACGAAGATGTACTTGCCTGTCCTTTTCTTGACGAAAATGGGCTTTGCAGGGTTTATGAAAGGAGGCCCCTTATGTGCAGGCTTATGGTTTCGGTAAAAAAGTGCGGGGAGCAAGGGGCAGAAATGCCTCAGTTTCTCTTTAAAGTCGGCACCATTGCCCTTCAACTTGTGGAAAACATAGATCAGGGGGGCATTTACGGAAATTTTTTTGAGCTTCTTCTGTTTTTAAGGGATTTTAAGGAAGGAAAGGCAGAGGAAATTCCGCCTCAATTTCTCAATAATGTGGATGTGGATGAGCTTCCTCTTCTTCCAGAGGAGGACGAAGAGAGAAAATGGGTCGGAAGTCTTTATAGAACTCCTGTTTCCGGAAAAGATCTTACTTTTAGGGAGCTTTTAAATGAACTCAGGGCAAGGTTTCAGGAGCATCGTTCCCTGACTTTTCTTGATAAGGTGCTTTAATTCTTATGCAAAAGGTTAAAATAATTTTAAACAAAAAAGAGGCTCCCGGAATATTTTTAATGGGGCTTGATGTGGGCAAGGAGTATACAAAAAAATGTTCCCCGGGACAATTTGTAAGACTTAAAGCCTGGGATTCATTTGATCCCTTAGTCCCAAGGCCCTTTACCATTCATGCAGTAAAAGACGAAAGGCTTTACATTCTGTATCAGGTAAGAGGAAAGGGCACCCGTTTTCTTTGCAGGATGGAGCCAGGCGAAGAGGTAGAAATTTCTCCACCTATGGGGAATGCTTTTCCACAGCTTAAGGACTATGTGCTTTGTGCTGGTGGAGTAGGGTCTGCAGGATTTGGCTTTTTGCTGCAGGAGGCAGAAAGGGGAAGCTATCCCCTGCCCAAAAAATTTTACTATGCAGCCCGCACAGGTGAGCTCTTAGCCCGGGCCCAGTTTTTTCAAAATTTTTCCGTTCCTCTTGCGCTCATTACAGAAGACGGAAGCCTCGGGAAAAAAGGGCTTATTACTGATGTGCTGAAAGAGGAGCTAAAAGAAGAGAGGCCAGGAGCAATTCTTGCCTGCGGTCCTCTTCCCATGCTTAAAGCTGTAGCTAAACTTGGAGAAGAGCTTGGAATTAAAGTGCATGTTGTGCTTGAGACATTTCTTGCCTGTGGAGAAGGCTTTTGTATGGGTTGCGTGATCCCCCTTAAAAACGGAAAATATGCTTATCTCTGTAAAACAGGGCCTACATTTCCTGCAGAGGAGATAGACTTTGAAAGACTATAGCAGGAATTTTCTTTTTTATCCCCCCCTTGCCCTTGCTTCAGGCACCTGGGGACTTGGAGAAAATCTTTTTAAGTATTATTCTCCTGCAGAGGTTAAGGAGACTTTTGGTGTTCTCGTTACCAAAGGCATTTCCCTTAAGCCAAGAATTGGGAATCTTCCTCCAAGGATCTGGGAAACTCCCTGCGGGCTTATAAACTCCATCGGGCTTGCAAATCCCGGTGTGAAAGAGTTTAAAAAAATTTTTTTAACCGGCCTTCTTAAGACAGAAGTAAAGATATTTGTCAATCTGTATGGAGAGGAGATTGAGGATTTTGTTGCCCTGGCAGAGGAGTTTAAAGGCACAGGTGTTTCCGGGCTTGAATTGAATATTTCCTGTCCTAATGTTAAAAAGGGAGGTATTGCTTTTGCTTCTCAGCCTGAAGTGGTAAAGGAGCTTGTAAAAGAGGTGCGAAAGGTGTGGGAGGGGTCTCTCTGGGTTAAGCTTTCTCCAGTGGGGCCTGTTTTGGATGTGGCAAAGGCCTGTGAGTCTTCAGGGGCAGATGCCATTGTTTGTGCAAACACCTATCCCGGGCTTGTTGTGATTGAAGGGGAAAAAGTATTGAAAGGCGGAGTTTCAGGGCCTGCTATAAAGCCTCTCACTTTAAGGCTCGTTTATGAGCTTTCAAGAGAAGTCTCTATTCCAATTGTGGGCTGTGGAGGAATAGCAAGTGCAAAGGATGTGCTTGATTATTTTGTGTGTGGAGCAAAAGCAGTAGAAATTGGTACCGCCTTTTTGATTGATCCAGAGCTTGCGAAAAAAATTGCAAAGGAGCTAAAAGAAAAATGGGATATGTAGTAAGAGGCCTTGCAAGAGAAGGACACTTCAGGGTGTTTGCAGTTGAGTGTAAAGAGGTGGTGGAGGAGGTAAGAAAGCTTCAGGGTTTGAGTCCTGTTGCTACTGCGGCTGTAGGCAGGGCACTCGCAGGAGTTGCCATGCTGGCAGTGGATCTCAAAGAAGGCAAAGTGCTTTTGCAGATCCAGGGAGATGGGCCCTTAAAGGAAATTATTGCCGAGGGAGATGCTAAGGGCAATTTAAGGGCTACTGTGAGAAATCCCTGGGTAGAGATCCCTCCAGAAAAGGGAAAACTCCCTGTAGGAAAAGCTGTGGGGAAAAGGGGTTATCTCTCAGTAGCAAAGGATCTCGGTTTTAAAGAGCCTTATCAGGGCTCGGTAAATCTTATTTCAGGAGAAATAGCAGAGGATCTTGCCTATTATCTCACAGTTTCTGAGCAGATACCCTCTGCTGTGTCCTTAGGAGTGCTTGTGGATACAGATGGGAGCGTCCTTCAGGCAGGGGGCTTTATGGTGCAAAAAATGCCAGATGCCACAGAAGAAGAAGTGATAGAGCTTGAAGAAAAAATAAAGGCCCTTCCGCCAGTTACCAGGCTTCTCTCCCAGGGCTATAAGCCAGAGGACATGCTAAAAGAAATCTTTCCAGATATAGAGTTTCTGGAAACAAGGGAGGTAAGGCATCGCTGTCACTGCTCTCTTAAAAGAGTTGAGGAGGCCCTTATTGCCCTTGGGGAAAAGGAGCTTGAGGAGATACTCCGGGAAGGGAAGCCCCTGGAGATTACCTGCAACTTCTGCAAGAGGACTTACAACATCTCTTTAGAAAACATAAAAAAGCTCCTTGAAGAGGCAAAGAAAAGGGGGTAAATTTTTTTAAAAACACTACAATTGTGAGGGAAAATGCGGATAGAAACCTATAGAGGTGCTCCTTTTGTGGACAGGGAGGAAGAGATTGAGTTTTTTGTGGACTGGTTTAATGATGTGCCTCAAAGAGTTCTTTTTGTCTATGGGCCAAAGTCAAGTGGAAAGACGACTGTTATTGAGTATGTAATAGAAAAAAAGCTCCTTCCAGAAAAAGAGTGGTGGCAAAAGAGCAAGTATTGGGTTAAGTACTTAAACTTAAGAGAGGCACTTATAGCTTCTTATAATAGTTTTCTGGACACATTTTTTATTGCAGATGAGGGAGATGATGTAGAAAGAGAAGCAAGAGTGGGAGTCAATTTGATAGGGCTTAAAGCAGAAGTTCTGGAAAGGGTGAAGAAAAAACAGGAAAATTTGTTTAAGATTTTTATAAAAGAGATTAAAAAAATAGCAGATAGTGGAAAAAAGCCAATTTTGATAATAGATGAGATACAGAAGCTCAGAGACATTTATATTCAGAATGGAAACGGCGAAAGGGAATTACTTAAAGAGTTTTTAAACTTTTGCATAAGGCTAACAAAAGAAACCCATTTAAGTCATGTTGTAATTCTCACATCAAACACAGTATTTATAGAAAGGATTTACAACGATGCAAAGATGAAGCTTACCTCGGAGTTTATGAAAATAGGGCATTTAACAAAGGAAAAAGTAGAGGAGTGGCTATTTAAGGAGGGGGTAAAAAGTGAAGATATAGAACTTGTATGGGAATATTTAGGAGGAGCAATTCCTTTGATATTAAAAATGTTTAGCAAGTTAAGAAAGGGTAAAGATTTAAAAGAATTTTTAGAGAGAGAGAAGTGGCTTGCGTATACAGAGATAAACGAATTTTTAGCG
This sequence comes from Thermodesulfatator sp., assembly GCA_027064165.1. Classification (GTDB taxonomy): domain Bacteria; phylum Desulfobacterota; class Thermodesulfobacteria; order Thermodesulfobacteriales; family Thermodesulfobacteriaceae; genus Thermodesulfobacterium. Next base: position 31,395 of record JAMOQE010000041.1, read on the forward strand.
GGCTTTGATGATGAAGATATAAAGTTTTTTATAAAGGTTTCGGAAGAAATAGTAAAGAATGGATATTTTAATATTGAGGGGATAAAAGAAAGTGAAAGAAAATTTTTGCAGAAATGGGCAGAAAAAGAAATCCTTTTTTACGATCCCCTTGAGCTTAAAGTAACAGGAAACAGCCGGATTTATGAAAAAGGCTTGGAGCTTTTGCTTGAAAGAAGGCCTTTTGAGCGAGTTTTTTAAAAATATTAAAAGCTTAAAAAGAGGAGGAAAAGATGGTTGTTCGCCTTGTATTTTGGGTGGCTATTATTCTGCTTGTGGCTTTTTTTGTGATTTTTAATGTTGAACCAAGGGTTGAAGTGCATGTGCTTCCAGGGAAGAGTATTCAAGATATTCCTCTTGCTCTTGTCATAATTATAAGCTTTGTGGCAGGGTTGCTTTCAGGTGTGATTCTTTCCCTTTCTCAGATTATTAAGTATAAGCTTGAAGGTAGAAGATTGAGAAAGGAAAAAGAAAAGCTTGAAAAAGAACTTCTTTCCACTTATAGAAAAGAGACTGAGAAAAAGGAAACAGCAAGAGGAACAGAAGAGGAAATTTCTGGAGGAGAGCAATTAGAGTAGTAAGTTTATTTTCTCTGCTTAAAGAAGGGGTTGAGAAAGGGGTTTTCCCTGGTGCTGTAGCAGGGATCAGTACTCCTAAGGGCCGTTTTGTCGTAGCCTGCGGGTACCGTTCCTATATCCCCTGGCCTGAACCAATGGAAGATGCGGATATTTTTGATCTTGCCTCCCTTACAAAACCCCTTGCCTTAGTATTAACCTATATTTATTTTGCTTCAACTCAAGGTTTTGACCTTACTCAACCTCTTAAAGAATTTATCCCTGTCTCAAATGAGCTTGCTGAAATTCCAGTCTATCGCCTTTTTAATCACACAGCAGGCTTAAAGGCGTGGCACCCTTTTTTTGAAAAAAGGCCCCTTACCCTTGAGAAATTGATTAAAGAAGCTCTTTTACTTCCCCTTGAATACTCTCCTGGTAGCAGAAGTCTTTATTCAGATCTGGGCTACTTTTTGCTCACTTACATTTTTGAAAAGCACTTTGGCCTTTCTTTTTATGAGGGGTTTCTTGAGATGAGAAAAGAGCTTCCCCTTTCCTCAAAGGCATTTTTTGATTTTCTTCCCCTAAGCAAAGTGGATGAAGAGAGACTTGTGCCCACCTCTGTTTGCCCCTGGGAAAAGAAGATTTTAAGAGGGGTTGTGGAGGATGAAAATACAAGGGCACTTGGAGGCATCTCTGGCGTGGCAGGGCTTTTTGCCAATGTCCAGGCCCTTCTTGATGTGCTTGAGTTCCTTGTAGAGCTTTATCACCAGGATGTAGGTCCTTTCTCTTCAGGCATATTCAGGAAGTTTGTTAATCACAGGGAGGAATGCTCTGAATTTGCTTTGGGATTTATGCTTTACGATGGAAATCCTTCTATGGTAAGACATACAGGCTTTACAGGCACCTCTTTTCTGGTAGATCTTGCAAAGGGAAATATTGCGGTTTTACTTACCAATAGAGTGCATCCCCACAGGAACAACTTGAAAATTAAAGGATTTCGCAAAGAATTTCACAAGCTCGTAGAGGAGGTGTTTTTCCAATGAAGGTGCATCTTGACTGCATACCCTGTTTTTTAAGGCAGGCAATTTTTGCTTCTGGTGATGCCCCTGAAGCCCTTAAAGAGGAGATGCTTAGAGATGTAATGAGGCTTCTTCTTGAGCTTGACTGGGGGCTTAGCCCTGATGAGCTTGCAAACAGGGTGCATGCCCTGGTGAGAAAAAAGCTTGGTAACCCTGATCCTTACTATGAAGTAAAGAAAAGGAGCAATAAACTTGCCCTGAGGCTTTATCCTTGGCTTAAAAAAGAGGTGGAAAAGGGAAAAACTCCTGAGGAAAGGCTCTTTCTTTCTGCAAAGCTTGCCCTTGCAGGGAATATTATAGACTTTGGCCCTGCAACTGAATTTGATGTGGAAAAGACAGTAAAAGAAGTACTGGCAAAAAATCCAGCCATAAATCACTTTGAGCTTCTCAGGGAAAAGGTGGCTCAGGCTGATAGGCTTCTTTACTTTGCAGACAATGCAGGAGAGGTGCTATTTGACAGAATTTTTATAGAGGAGATGCTTTCCTATCGTGGAAAGCCCTTTGATGAGATAAATTTTGTAGTAAAAGGAGGTCCTATTTTAAACGATGCCATGCTTGAAGATGCCCTTGAAGTGGGGCTTGACTCTATTCCCAATATTACCTTTTCAAAACTGGGGAATGGAGAGCCTGGCACAGGCCCTGCAAGACGCTCTCCTGAAGTAAAAAAATTTATTGAGAGCTATCCTCTGGTAATTTCAAAAGGACAGGGCAACTTTGAGGGTTTTAGTGAATACACCGGGCTTTTTTTCATGTTCATTGTTAAGTGCAAGGTGGTAGCTGGGAGAATTGGCGTAAGTGTTTACGAGACAGTTATAAAATATCAATAATTACTGAGCTCAAGGCTTCTTTTATAGGCCCTTTCAATTGCTTCCATAATGCTTCCTGAGAAGCCCTTTTCGTAAAGGGCTTTAAGGGCTGCTATGGTTGTGCCTCCGGGGGAAGTGACCATGGCCTTTACCTGGTAGGGATCCTTTTTTTCTTTAAGAAGCTTTGCTGTGCCCAGAACAGTTTGTATGGCAAGTTTTTCAGCTAAAGGCCTTGGAAGCCCAACTTTTACTCCTCCGTCAATCAGGGCTTCAACAAAAAGGGCAACATAAGCTGGCCCGCTTCCTGAAAGGGCAGTTACCGCATCTATAAGCTCTTCTTTCACCACTACAGCTTCTCCCACAGAAGAAAAAAGCTTTAAAGCAAAATCAAGCTCTTTTTCCGTGGCATAGGAATTTTTACAAAGAGCACTCATACTCTCAAGCACAAGGGCACAGGTATTTGGCATTACCCTTATTAATTTTGTGCCCTCAGGTAAAAACTTTTCGTAAAAACTGATTGGAAGGCCTGCAGCAATAGTAATAACAAGGTGCCTTGTTGGAGAAACCTCATTTTTTATTTCTTCAAGCACCTCTACCATAACCTGAGGCTTTACCGCAAGTAAAATAACCTTTTTTTCTTTTACCACCTCAATGTTTGAGGAAGTGGTTTTTATTTTATAAGAGTTTACTAAATAATCCCTTCGTGCTTTAAGAGGCTCAGAGACAAGAATGTTTTCTGGAAAAAAAAGTTTTTTTCCTAAAAAGCCCTTTATAAGGGCTTCGGCCATCTGTCCGCCACCAATTATTCCAATTCCTGCAATTTTTTCCATTTTTACCTCCAAAAGATATCCAGAGATGTATATATAATCAATTATGCTATAGTTAATATTCCTGAAAAAAACCTTTTTTCCGATTGGAAAATTTATTCTAAAACTTTTTCAGAATTTTTCAAATTTCTTCTGCTAATTCAAATCTTTGTGCAGGGTCTCTTGACAAATTTAAAAAGGTGTTTACTATTTAATTGAAAATGATTTTCAAAAAATAAAAAAGGAGGTGATGACTATGCCCTGGTTTGGTCCAGGGTTTGGCTGGGGGAGAGGAAGAGGCTGGAGATGGTGCTGGTGGTTTGGATTCCCCGGTAGAGGTTGGGGGTGGAAATGGTGGTGGCTTGCAGAGACATCTGGGAAGTCATTTGAGGAGCTGGAAGCTACATGGCTGAAGGCTCAGGCAGAGTATTTAAAAAGATACCTTGACTTTGTGGAAAAAAGGCTTTCTGCTATAGAAGCTAATAAATCTGGAGAAGAAAAAGCATAAAAGGAGGTGATAAATATGCCCTGGGGAGACGGAACAGGTCCTTTAGGGATGGGGCCTATGACAGGAAGGGCCTTAGGATATTGTGCAGGTTTTAATAGCCCTGGTTTTGTAAAAGGTCCTGGCTTTGGTTGGGGTAGAGGCTGGGGAAGAGGCTTTGGTTGGGGAAGAGGAAGAGGCTGGAGATGGTTTAGAGGTAGAGCTTTCTGGGGTGGTTTTAGATTTAGAGGCGGTTGGGGCTGGTAATCTTCAAAAAATAAAATAAAATACAGATAGAAAAAAGGAGGTGAAAAGTTATGCCTTGGGGAGATGGAACAGGTCCTTTAGGAATGGGGCCAAGAACAGGAAGAGGCTTAGGATATTGTTCTGGTTTTGAGGAGCCAGGATTTGTAAAACCTGGTGGCTGGGGAAGAGGCTTTGGTTGGGGTCGTGGTAGAGGCTGGAGATGGTGGGGCAGAGGCTTTGGCTGGGGATGGAGAAGGTTCTGGGGATGGAGTGGTGCAGCTCCTGAACTGGCTTTGTCCCCTGAAGATGAAGCCCAGCTTCTTAAAGAAGAGGCAGAATTTCTTAAAAGGCGCTTAGAAGCTGTTGAAAAAAGACTTTCTGAAATTGAAAAATAGGGGGAAAGAAAGATGCGCGTGGCTATAGCTTATGAGGATGGATATGTAGCCCAGCACTTTGGAAGGTGTCCTGCATTTTTAATTTTGGATATTGAGAATGGACAGGTGGTAAATCAAGCCCTTTTAGAAAATCCTGGGTATGCGGGGCACCAGCCTGGTATGGTGCCTGCCTTTCTGCAGAGTCAAAATGTAGATGTAATTATTGCAGGAGGAATGGGGCCTCGTGCCCAGATGATGCTTGAACAGAGTGGAATAAGGGTAATTTTAGGAGTGACAGGAAGGGTGGAAGATGTAGTTGCAGCCCTTATAAATGGTACATTGCGGGGAGGAGAAAGCTTATGTGACCATCCTCACGGTCATTCCTGCGGTCATCATTAAAAGTAAAAGGAGGAAGTCATGAAAGTTTGTGTTACTGCACAGGAGAAGGATCTGAATGCACAGGTGGATCCCAGATTTGGAAGGTGTCAGTATTTTATTTTTGTGGATACAGATAATCCTGAAAATTTTGAAGCGGTAGAAAATCCCTATAAAGATGCTCCTGGGGGAGCAGGAGTACAATCTGCTCAATTTGTAGCTAACAAAGGTGTAAAAAAAGTTTATACGGGAAATGTAGGTCCTGGTGCAAGGCAAGTTCTTGAGTCTGCGGGGATAGAAGTGGTTACTGTAAGCGGGACCGTAAAAGAGGTAATAGGTGCATAAGAGGAGGAAATTATGGGAGAAGCAGGGAAAGGAAACGAACAGGAGAGGGAAAAGCCACTTCAAACTGTTCGGAAAAAATTGATAGTGCTTTCCGGTAAAGGAGGGGTAGGGAAAAGTACTGTTTCAGTCAATCTTGCTGTGGCTCTTGGTTTAAAGGGCTTTAAAGTTGGACTTCTTGACATAGATATTCATGGTCCAAATATTCCTAAAATGCTTGGACTTGATGGAATAAGGCCCCCTATTGTGGAAAACCGGATGTATCCTGTGGGATACGCTGACAAGATAAAAGTAATGTCTATGGGTTTTTTGCTTCCTGATGAAAGTCAGGCAGTAGCCTGGCGAGGACCTCTCAAGCACAAAATGATTCAGGAGTTTCTTTACAATGTGGAATGGGGGGAGCTTGATGTCCTGGTGATTGATTCACCTCCAGGCACAGGGGATGAAATCCTTTCCATTTATGCTTTGCTTGAGGATACCCTTAATGGTGCAGTAATAGTGGGTACTCCTCAAAAAGTGGCTTTAAGCGATGTGAAAAAGTCTATAACTTTTTGTAAGCATACAGGTATTCCAATAGTGGGTGTTATTGAAAATATGAGCGGTTTGGTATGTCCCAAGTGTGGTGAAGTGATAGATGTTTTCCAAAGTGGTGGGGCAGAGAAAATGGCAGAGGAGATGGGAGTGCCTTTTCTGGGGAAAATTCCTATGGATCCCACGGTAAGCAGGGGAGGAGATGCAGGAAAGCCCGTTGTGCTGGAAAATCCGGATAGTAAACCTGCTCAGGCATTTTTTGATATAGTGGAGAAGATAAAACAAACTTTGGGGCTTTAAAGGTGTGTAAGGTTACTATAGTTTTTGACAATTATTCTACTTCTCCTGGGCTTGGGGCCTCTTGGGGGTATGCGGCTATTATAGAATTTAAAAATAGAAAATTTCTCTTTGATACCGGGGGAGAGGCAGAAATTTTACAAAAAAATTTAAAGGCTCTTGGAGAATCTTTGAAGGATGTAGAAGCGATTATTCTTTCCCATAATCACTGGGATCATACAGGAGGCCTTTCCTGGGTAGTTTCTCAGCTTAAAAATCCCGTGGTTTATGCAGGTGAATCTTATGTAAATGAGCTTAAGAAAGACTTCCACGAAATAAGGCCTCATCCTGTAGGAAAACAGCCTGTTAAAATTTTAGATGGACTTTATTTAACTGAGGAAATGGAGGGGCCTGTAAAAGAAGTTTCTCTTTTTCTGGAAAGTCAAAAAGGGATTGTGATTATCACAGGTTGTGCTCATCCTGGAGCGGTTAATATAGTAAAAAGGGTGAAAGAGCTTACAGGAGAAGCGCCTTTTTTGCTCCTTGGGGGGATTCATCTTTATAGGGCTTCTAAGCACGAGATCAAAAGAGTGGATGAGGAGCTAAAGGCACTTGGAGTAAAATATCTGGGAGTTTCCCATTGTACCGGAGAAGAGGCTATTTCTTACTTTGAAAGCTCATGGGGTGAAAGATTTTTGAAAGTTGGTGTGGGGAGTGTTATAAACATAAAGGAGGGAGTTATTTGAAGATAGCTGTTTTAAGTGGAAAGGGAGGCACAGGTAAAACCACAATAGCAGTCTCTTTAGCACTCAGTCTGCCAGGTTCTCAGCTTATTGACTGTGATGTGGAGGAGCCAAATGTCCATCTGTTTCTAAACCCTGAAATAAAAGAAGAAAAAGTGGTAAATACGCTGGTTCCAGAGGTGGATTACGAAAAGTGCAATTTTTGTGGATACTGTGCCAAGATTTGTGCCTATAATGCCCTTTCAGTGCTTAAGTTTGGCGAGAAAGAAGGTGAGATACTTCTTTTTAACCATCTCTGTCATGGATGTGGGGGATGTATCCTGCTTTGTCCGGAAAAAGCTATGAAAGAAGCAACCAGGCCTGTTGGTGTTTTAAGGATAGGTGAGGGCAAGGGTATAAAATTTGTAGAGGGGAGACTCAATATCTCTGAGGTGCTCGCTCCTCTTGTAATTGAGGAGGCAAAAAAACTTGCCCAGGAAGATGGGGTAGTGATTCTTGATGCTCCACCGGGCACTTCCTGCCCAGCAGTAGCCACCCTTAAGGAGACGGATTTTGCCCTGCTCGTTACTGAACCTACTCCCTTTGGGCTTCATGATTTGGAGCTTGCCTATGAAGTTGCAAAAGCGCTTAAAGTGCCTGCAGGGGTGGTTATAAACAAGGCAGGGGAGGATGATATCGTAGAAGAATTTTGTTCTTCAAGAAATCTTTCCATTCTTTTGAAAATTCCTTTTAAGCGAGAAATAGCATCGGCTTATGCTCAGGGAATTCCTTTAGTTGAGGCAATTCCTGATTATAAAGTCAAATTTCAAGAACTTTACAATCAAATACGGGGTATGTTATGAAACAGATTTTGATAATAAGTGGAAAGGGAGGGACAGGGAAGACTTTTTTTACCGGGTGTATGGCAGTGGCTGTAAAAAACAAGGTGCTTGTAGATTGCGATGTGGACGCTGCTAACCTGCATTTGCTTTTGCATCCTGAGATAAAAGAGAAATATGAATTTTGGTCCGGTAAAATTGCGGAAATTGATTCAGAGAAATGTACCGGCTGTGGCACCTGTAAAGAAATCTGTAGATTTGAAGCTATTGAAGAAAAAGACGGGCTCTATAGAATAGAGCCTTATGCCTGTGAGGGATGCACTATCTGTAGCTATTTTTGCCCTGAAGAGGCTATAATTTTAAGAGATAGGCTTTCAGGCCATTACTTCATTTCTGAGACCAAGTATGGCCCTTTAGTACATGCAAGGCTTGGCATTGCTCAGGAAAACTCTGGCAAGCTTGTTACTAAACTTAGAGAAATAGCTGAAGAGATGGCAAAAAAGAAGAATTACGATTATGTAATAATTGATGGTCCTCCAGGAGTTGGGTGTCCTGTAATGGCAGCAATGACTGGAGTAGATCTGGCAGTGGTAGTGGTAGAACCTACGCTTTCAGGGCTCCATGATTTTGAGAGAGTGGTTGAGCTTTCAGGCCATTTTAAAATTCCTTTGAAGGTAATTATTAATAAGTATGATTTAAACAAGGAAGTAAGTCAAAAAATAGAAGAAAGAGCTTCTGAATTAGAGGCAGAGCTTGTGGGGAGGATTCCTTTTTCTGAAGAAATTTTAACCTCTGTAAAAAACGGGGTTCCTTTTTTGGAAAAATCTACCTCTCCTCTTGCTCAAGAGATTTTCCAATTATGTCAAAATTTGGTCAAATAAATTTTAATAATTGCTAAAAAGAACAAATAAGTGTGTTATCCTTCTTCTTTAAGAAATTATTTTTGAACTTGAGAAAAAATTACAGCTCTTTAAAGAGAGATGATATAATTAGTAAAAAATTTGAAAAAACTTGCAAATAAATTGGGAAAAAAGGCTCTAAAGCAATCAGGTTGAGGATAAACCTTTTCTTTTGCGTTTGACCCTGTGTTTTATTGGTATTATAAATAAAAGTTAGCTAAAATTGGGGAAAATTTAAATAAAGGAGGGTTTAAGATGCCAAGGATTGGAGTGTATATCTGCCATTGTGGTGAAAACATTAAAGGTTCGGTGAATATTCCGGAGGTAATGGAATATGTTAAAACCCTGCCTGATGTGGTATTGGTGAGGGATTATCAATTTATGTGTTCTGATCCAGGTCAGGACCTGATTAAAAAGGACATTAAAGAAGGGAAGATTGACAGGGTAGTTGTGGCTGCCTGTACACCAAGGACACATGAGCCTATTTTCAGGAAGGCAGTAGAGGAAGCAGGTCTTAATAAGTATTTTTGTGAAATGGCAAATATTCGTGATCAGGATAGCTGGGCTCACTGGGGTGATATTGAAGGTGCCACTGCGAAGGCAAAAAGAATTATTCGCAGTGCAGTAGCCAAGGTAAGGCTTGCTGAGCCTCTTGAGGATCGTTTTGAGCCTGTGGAGAAGTCTGTGCTTGTGGTAGGTGGTGGAATTGCAGGAATGTTTGCAGCTATTGATCTTGCCAATATGGGCCTGAAGGTCTATCTCGTGGAGAAGCAGCCCTCAATTGGTGGTAATATGGCAATGCTTGACAAGACTTTTCCAACGATGGATTGTTCGGCGTGAATTATCACACCCAAGATGGGCGAGGTCGCCCAGCATCCTAACATTGAACTTATCACTTATGCCGAGGTAGAAGATGTAAAGGGATATGTTGGTAATTTTGAGGTAACCATAAGAAAGAAAGCTACTTATGTAGACTGGGAGAAATGTACTGGTTGTGGGCATTGTATGGAAATATGTCCCACCAAAGTGCCCGATGAATTTAATTGCGGTTTAAGCAATAGAAAGGCTATATATATCCAGTTTCCTCAAGCTGTGCCCAAGAAGGCAGTAATTGATCCCGAGCATTGTCTTTATCACAAAACCTTGAGGAAGACAGGAAAGAAGGTATGCCAGATTTGTTCCAAGGGAATTCCTGCTAAGGGAATTGAAGGTTGCCCTGCCGGAGCTATTAATTATGATGATGAGGATAAGTTTATCAAGATTAAAGTGGGTTCAGTAATCCTGGCAACTGGTTTCAAGGTGATGGACAAAAAGCACTTCCCAGAATACTCTCCAGAGCATCCAGATGTACTTACTTCCATGGAATTTGAAAGGCTTCTTTCAGCAACGGGTCCTACAGAGGGTAAGTTAAAGAGGCTTTCTAATGGAGAGAAGCCCAAGAAGATTGCTTTTATTTCCTGTGTAGGTAGCAGAAGTGAAAAACATCATACTTATTGTTCTAAGGTCTGTTGTATGTATATGCTTAAACATGCAAGGATTCTTAAGGAGAAATATCCTGATATAGATCTTTATCTCTTCTTTATTGATGTAAGGACAGTAGGTAAAGATTTTGAAGAATTTTATGTATATACCAAACAACTTGGAGCCAAGATTATAAGAGGGGGAAGGGTGGCAGGTGTAGAGCCTACTCCAGATGGGAGTTTGAGGATAAAGGCTTATGATAACGATCTTTGCAGTCCTATTGAGGTAAATGTGGATATGGTGGTGCTGGCAACGGCAATTGAACCTGGTCCGGATACTGAAAAGCTCAGCAAGATTTTTAGTGTATCTATTGGGAAAGAAGGATTTTTCAAGGAGGTTCATACCAAACTTTATCCGGTTGAGACTTCAGCTAAAGGAGTTTTTATTGCAGGATGTGCTCAAGGGCCAAAGGATATCCCAGATTCAGTAGCACAGGCAAGGGCAGCGGCTTCTGCAGCAGCAGCCCTTGTAATCCCTGGACAGATTAGATTTGAGGCTATTACTGCAGAAGTTGATCCAGAAAAATGCAGCAGCTGTGGAATTTGTGTAAATCTTTGTCCATATAATGCTATTGTGCTTGAAGAAGTGAATGGACAGTATAAAGCAAAGGTTGAAGCAGCGCTTTGTGCAGGGTGTGGAACCTGTGCAGCTGCCTGTCCATCAAGGGCAATTACTTTCCATGGCTTTACCACTGAGCAGGTGCTTGCTCAGATAGAGGCTATTACAGCTGATCTTTAAAAAAGTAAGAAAATAGGAGGGTAATTATGGAAGGAGCAAGAGATGTAAATGTAATAAAGCTTGATGAGGAGTTTTTCGCAGAGTTTTACGATGAGCTTCAGGAAATGGGGATGGATAAGAATCAACTTAGAAGGTGCATCCAGTGTGGGATGTGTGCTGGTGGCTGTCCCATGGCCCTTGCAGGGCTTGAGTATTTTATAAAAAGGATTGTGCATGCTTCAATCCTGGGGCTTAAGGAGATTTTTCTTGATGATTCTTCTGTATGGGGATGTCAGAGCTGTAATAGATGTGTGGAAGTGTGTCCCATGGATGTAAGGCCCTATGAGCTTATTCAGGCTATAAGGAGGGTTTGTTTTAGGGAATATGCTATGCCTTCAAATACTATAGACGGATTAAGGAATTATTATGAGCAGGGGCATGCGGTTATTATGAAGGGGTATGAGGAGAGGAGGCAGAAGGTGGGGCTTGACCCTGTGCCTCCTACAACTATAGGAAATGAGGAGTTAAGAAAGAAGTTTCAGGAAGTAATGAAGGCAACGGCGCTTGCAGAGGTAGCGCCATTTCCACTTGAGTAATTTACAAGGAGGGAGAGATATGAAGAGGATAGGGTTGTTTTTAGGGTGTAATATACCGCTCAGGAGACCTGATATAGAGTATTCAATGAGATATATACTTAAGGAGTTTGGGGTAGAGGTGGTGGATTTAGAGGGAGCCACCTGCTGTCCAGCATTTGGAACGATGCCATCTGTAGATCTGGTGGGATGGTGTGTAGGTGCAGCGTGGAACATGGCGATAGCAGAGGAGAAGGGAGTTGACATGATAACGGGGTGTGGGAGCTGTTATGGTTCGCTTAACGAGGCAAGGTATCACATGGAGAAGCATCCAGAGATAAAGGAAAAGGTAAATGAGATTCTTGCTAAGGGCGGGAAAAAGTATGAGGGGAAGGTGAAAGTGTGGAATGTTTACAATTATCTTTATGAAGTAATAGGGCTTGATGCGATAAAGGAGAAGGTGAAGTATCCGCTTAATGAGATGGTGCTTGGGATTCAGGTGGGTTGTCATAATTTATGGCCGAGTAAAGCTCATACTTCAAATGATGACGATGTATTTCATCCCAAAAGGTTAAAAGAGGTATGTGAGGCTTTGGGGGGTAAGGCTCCTGAGTATAGCACGATGCTTGATTGTTGCGGAATGGGAGCCTTGGGTTCTCTTGCAAAAGAGAAAAGCTGGAATTTGTTTTTAAATAAAGTTGAAAAAATGAGAGCAGAAATTAATCCTGAATTGCTTGTTACTGGGTGTAGCTCATGTTTGCTGAGGTTTGACAATGATCAGGCGCAGATGAAGAAGGAGGGGTTAATAGACTGGGAGGTGCCAGCTGTGCATGTGGCGCAGCTTGTAGCCCTTTGTTTGGGGGCAGAGCCTGAGAAGGCAGTTGGATTGGCAGAGGTGCCAATAGAAGGGATAGTAGAAAAAATAAGAGGAGGTAAGTAATATGAGCTGGGAGCCAAAGATAGTAGTAATAGCCTGCAACTGGTGTACATATGCAGCAGCAGACCTTGCAGGTAGCTTGAGATATAAGTATCCTCCCACCGCCTGTGTAGTAAGAGTTCCATGTAGTGGTAGAGTTGAGCCTGAGTTTATTGTAGAGGCTCTGGTCAAGGGAGCAGATGCGGTACTTGTGGGTGGCTGACCTCCCGGAGATTGTCATTACCGGGCCGGTAATTACAAGGCAGAGAGGAGGTTTAAGCTTTTGAAGAGGGTGCTTGAAGATTTGGGGGTTGAGCCTGAGAGGGTACGTTTGGAGTGGATATCAGGGAGTGAGGGAAAGAAGTTTGCGGATGTGATAACGGAGATGGATGCGAAGATAAGGGAGCTTGGACCAAATCCACTTAAGGAGGTAGGAAATGAGTAAACCTAAATTAGCATATTACCTTGCAGGGGGATGTGCAGGGTGTGAGATTGCTATGGTTGATCTTGCGGATACATTAGTAGATGTATTAAGTGGAATGGATGTAGTATTTTTTGCACCGACCCTTGCAGATGTGAAGTATAAGGATTTTGAGGCGCTTCCTGATGGTTCAGTGGATGTGGGATTTTTTTCAGGGAATGTGAGGAATAAAGAGCATGAGCACATGGCCAAGTTGATGAGGGCTAAGTGTAAGATACTTATAGCGTTTGGGATATGTGCAGCTATAGGAGGAATAAAGGGGCTGGTGAATCTTCATTCAAACGAGGAGCTTTTAGAGAAGGCATTTAAGACGACATTTAGTACGGACAATCCTGATGGAGTATTGCCCAGTCCGAAGTGTGTGGTGGAGGAGAATGGGAAGAAGTATGAGCTTGAGCTTCCAGAGCTTACAGAGGCGAGGGCTTTGGATCAGGTGGTAGAGGTGGATTATTATGTGGGAGGATGTCCTCCGCACTACGAGCATATAAAGAAGGCTGTGACGGCACTTCTTGAGGGTAATCTTCCGCCGAAGGGTAGCTGGATAACGATGGGGCATGCAGTGTGTGAGGTATGTCCGAGGAATCCTGTGCTTAGAGGGGAGAAGAAGAAACCGGTTAAAGAGGTAAAAAGGATTATTGAGGGTGAGATTCCTGAAGATAAATGTTTGCTTGGAGCTGGGTATCTCTGCCTTGGTCCAATAACTCAGGGAGATTGTGGAGCACTTTGTTTGAAGGTAGGAATGCCTTGTCGTGGATGTGGAGGACCGATTCCTGGAGTGAAGGACTATGGGCTCAGGGCGATAAGTGCGATAGCGAGTGCGCTTGATAATGCAGAGCTTGTGGACAAGATAGTGGATCCGGTGCATCTTTTCTATAGGTATAGTTTACCCAGTTCTCTTTTGAGAAAAAGGTTAAATAGAAAAGAAGAGCAAAAATAATTTAAACAAAAAAGGAGGGGTATGGTATGCAGAGGATAGAGATAAATCCCATGACAAGGCTTGAGGGTCATGGGAAGATAACCATATTTTTGGATGAGAGTGGGAATGTAGATAATGCATTTTTTCAGGTAGTAGAGTTTATGGGGTATGAGAAATTTTTGACGGGTATGCCCATTGAAGAGGTGCCGAGAACAGTTACTACGATTTGTGGTGTCTGAAGGGGAGTACATTTTACGGCCTCGTTGAAGGCCGCAGATGAGATTTTTGGAGTTCCTCCTACAGAGACGGCCAGAAAGTTAAGAGAGCTATTTTATCATGCTCACTATATAGAGGACCACATGGAGATACTTTATGCCCTTGGTCTTCCTGACTTTATATGTGGCCCTACAGCGTCCCCAGCGGAGAGGAATTTGATAGGGGTTGTAAAGAAAGTAGGAGCAGATGCAGTCAAGCAGGTGCTTAAGTGGAGATTTGCAGCAGTAAGGATATTTGAGATACTTGGAGGCAAACCAAGCCATCCAGTGGCAGCAATTCCTGGAGGATGGAGCAAGAGGCTTACAGAGGAGGAGAGACAGGAGATACTTAAGTATGCAGATGAATGTGTGGAGCTTGGGAAGTTTACATTGAAGGCACTTAAGGATTTTGTTCTAAGCAATCCGGAGTATGTAGAGTTAATGAAAGGAGATGTGTATAAGGTAGTAACTAACTATCTTGGAACGGTGGATGAAAATGGGAAGGTAGCCTATTATGATGGAACACAGAAGGTGGTGGATACGAAAGGGAATGTGCTTTATACTTTTAGGGGCAGAGAATATTTGGATTATATAGCGGAAAGGACTCTTGAGTGGAGTTATATAAAGGCTCCATATCTCAAGAAGCTTGGATGGAAGGGTTTTGTGGATGGGGAAGGAACGAGTCTTTACAGTGTAGGGCCACTTGCCAGGTTTAATGTAGGAGATGGATTTGACACGCCTCTTGCGCAGGAGGCATATGAGGAGATGGTGGAATTTTTTGGAGGTAAGCCTGTGCACAACACACTGGCCTATCACTGGGCAAGGGCAATAGAGCTTATGCACTGTGCAGAGAAGGTTAAGGAGCTTGCAAGTGATGAGAGCATCACTGATCCAAATGTAAGGCAGGAGATAGAGGGGGTAAAGAGTCATGAGGGAGTGGGAATAGTAGAGGCTGCTCGTGGCACATTGATTCATCACTATGTAGTGGATGACCAGGGCATTGTGCAGGATGCTAACCTCATTGTGGCAACCACTCATAACAAGGCCCCTGTAAATATAGCTATTAGAAGGGCTGCCAAGCATTTTATCAAGGATGGAAAGGTGGATGAGGGAATATTGAATTTTGTGGAGATTGCTTACAGGCCTTATGACCTCTGCCTTGCCTGTGCATCTCATAATCTTTTTGGTAAGATGCCTGTTGAGATAGAGATTTATTCCCACGAAGGAGAGCTTGTGAAAACTCTTAGAAACTTTGAGAAAAAGTAGTTTTGGATTTTAAATTTTAAATAGCTTTGCTTTAAAAAGGGAGGCTTTAAGCCTCCCTTTTTTTATTAATTTTTTAATTGAAAAATCTTTAAATAGATGCTAAAATAAGAATGAACTAAGCTTAGCTAATTGAAATGGAATTATGCGTATAGTTAATATACATGAGGCAAAAACGCAGCTTTCAAAATTAGTTGCAGAAGTATTGGCAGGAGAAGAAATAGTAATTGCTAAGGCAGGAAAGCCCGTAGCTAAGCCTATTCCTTACAATCCTGAGCCAGAACCAAGAAAACTTGGTGGTTATGAAAGAGAGGTATATATTCCTCCTGATTTTGACGAAACTGATAAAGAAATTATAAAACTTTTTGAAGGGGAAAGTTGAAAGGCTATCTTCGCTCCCTTTAATTCATCGTGATCCATTTGATAGAATGTTAATTGCACAAGCTATGGCAGAAGATTTAGTTATTATTACATCAGATAGTAAGTTTAAGAACTATGATGTAAAAATATTGGAAACTTAACTAAAAAACTGCAAATAAAAGGAGAAAAGTTTTGAAAGAAAAAGGAGTGATTGTTATTGGCATAGGGAATCCTAATTTTAAAGACGATGGGGTAGGTTTGAGAGTAGTTGAAGAGCTAGAAAAAAAAGGTATAAAAGATACGGTAAAGTATCTTAACATTGACTTAAAAGTGATTGACAGCATGAGGGGATATAAAAAAGCTATTATAGTGGATGCAATGAAAACAGGAGCAGAGCCCGGGACAATTGTAGAATTTAATGGTAGAACCACCTGGAAAAATGTTTATGCCAGTGGGACTCATAGTATGTCAATTTTTGAAGTAATACGCATTGGATATGAAGTTTTTCCAGAAGAAATGCCAGATGAAGTAAAAATTATAGGCATAGAAGGGGAAGAAGTGTTATCTTTGGGAATGGAGCTTACTCCTTCAGTAGAAAAAGTAATCCCCGAAGTAGTAGAAAAAATTTTAAATGAGATGCAAGAGCATAGTGGAAAAATAGGTTAAGCCAAAACCTAAAAATGGAGCCAGAAAAAAATTTAGAATTATTCTTTTTACCAAAGAAAGACTTACAGTGGAAAGTCCTTTAGTTAAGCCTATTCCTACTATTGCACCTATTATGCAGTAGGTAGTTGAAACCGGCATCCCGAGTATAGTAAACAGGTAGACACAAAGTCCTGCTCCAAGCTGGGCTGTAAAGCCTGAGAAAGGATCAAGAGAGGTGATGCCTTTTCCTATGGTTTCTATTACTTTATAACTGAGAAGATAACTTCCCAGAAACACTGCCATACTTCCAAGGGCAAAAATTCCGATATGGTATTTTTGAGGAATTAGATAACATACTGGTCCAAGAACAGTGGCAAGTTCATTAGCTCCTGTATTAAAAGAAATTAAAGCAGCACTTAATAATAAGAAATTGCGGAGCAATTTTTCTACTTGAGTAAAACTGAACTTTTTTAAAAATTTTTCTAAACAAATTCCTAATGTAAAAGAAAAAATTAGTGCAATAAAAGGAGAAATAAACCAGGAGATAATTATAAATTCAAGTTTTTTAAAATTTATATTTGTGCTGGAGGCTATAGCTCCACCAATCAGGCAACCTATTATTACTTGATGAGTGGAAAGAGGAAGTTTTTTTATATTGGAAAAAATAACCAAAAATCCTGCAACTGACATAGCAAGAATAGTAATATTGGTATCAACTTTTACTAATTCTTTTCCTACTGTAGTTAAAACTTTACCGCCTTTTAATAAAATTCCCAGGAATACCAGAACTCCAAAAAGGAAAATAGCCCGTTTTAGAGAAATAGCTCCAGCGCCTATGCAGATTCCCAATGCATTTGAAGAATCATTGGAGCCTACTCCAAAGGCAATTATAAGACTTGAGATTAAAGCGAGTTCCCACATCGAAGAGTTATGGTAGACAGAGATCTAAAATTGTAAGTTGATCTCCTGCATCCTCAATTATATCACTTATGGAAGTGAGATAAGTAACAAATCTGGAAAGACTTTCTCCTTCCCAATAATTTTTTACTTCTTTATTTCTTAAATAGCTTGTAAGTTCCAATTTGGCATCGTCTATTTTTTTTTCAAGCATTCTAATTGCCAGTAAAGTCTCTCTTAGATTATTTCTTTTTGAAAATTCTTTGAATGATAATAATAATAGCTCAGACATTTCTTGGTTTAATAAATTGATTTGAATACATTTTTCTTTTATAATGTTATCGTATATAGAAGTAGTTATGATGTATTGTAGCTCAAAAGAGGAATGTTTAATAAAATCAAAACCTTTTTCTACCGTATCAATAAAAAGAAATAGATTGGGTCGTAGATAAGGTAAAAAAGCTCCTTCATAAATTTTTAGAAGTATATTCCTCTTTATACTATCTGCTTCTCTTTCAAGTTGGTCTATACAAAAACTTTTTTCCATGTCTTGAGTTACTAAGAGATTATGAAGGCATTTTACAGATTTTGAAAAAATATTCAGGTATTTTTCAACGCTAAGAAATACTTCTTTTTCAAGATTTCTTCCTGAAAAGAATTTTTTAAACACCATAACTCCCTTTGGCAAGGCTTATTAATTGGGTTGTCAGAATATCAAAAAAAGAAACAACACCTATTATTTTATGTTCTTCTTTAACGAAGACTCTGGCAATATTATGTTGTTCCATAATAGAAAGTACAGTTTCTATTGGGGTTTCTTTCTCAACGGTGATTACAGGAGTGGAAGCAATTTCATAAACTTTTACCTTTCTTGGGTCAAGTTTCTTTGCCATTACTTTGAAGATTATGTCTCGTACAGTAATAATTCCATAATCTCCTTTTTTACATGGTAAGACTAAAAGGGAACGTATTCTTCCTTCTACCATTTTTTCTATAGCTTCAAATACAGTAGCATCTGCCGGAATACTTTTTATTTGTGTATTCATTACATCTTTAACTTTGTTCAACATAAAGCCTCCTATGGCAGAGCATTTTTGTAGGAACTCTTTTAATTTTTAATTATAAACAAGAAGGATATAAAAATCAATAAACTTTAACGCTTTATTATCCGGATGTTTTTAAGTTTTTTATAGGTTTCTTGCAAGGGTTTTTTGAAGGGCTTTGGGTTGACAAAAAATTTTTATATATTATATTTAGACTTACCATAAGTACGGGAGAGATTGGGCCGGTAACTCAGTCGGTAGAGTATCGGCCTTTTAAGCCGAGAGTCGCAGGTTCGAGTCCTGCCCGGCCCATTTTTATGAGTTTTTAAAATTGCCCCCATCGTCTAGCCAGGTCCAGGACACCGGCCTTTCACGCCGGCGGCAGGGGTTCAAATCCCCTTGGGGGCGCTTACTAATCAAATTTTAAAAAATGCCCAGGCCACTGGCAATAGTCCTTCTTAGCTCTGGAATGGACAGCGCAGTGTGTGCAAGTATTGCTTCTCAATCACATTCTTTAGCTTTTCTACATTTCCAGTATGGACAAAAAGCTCAGGAAAAAGAGCTGGATTGTTTTAAAAAACTCTGTGATTTTTTTAAGCCTGTTAAAGTAAAAATAGTCTCTTTACCATTTCTTAAAGAAATTGGAGGTTCAAGTCTTACGGATGTTGAGATGGATATTCCCAATGGAAAGGAAGAGTCTGGTATTCCTTCAACTTATGTACCTTTTAGGAATGGAATATTTTTGAGCATAGCAGCTTCCTGGGCAGAAGTAATTGGAGCAGAAAAGATATTTATTGGAGTAAATCAGATTGATTTTTCTGGATATCCTGACTGCAGAGGAGAATTTATAGAGGCTTTTAACCTTGCTATTGATAAAGGTACCAAACCAGAGTCAAATATAAAAATAGAGACACCGCTTTTAAATCTTTCTAAAAAAGAAATATTGAAAACCGGGCTGGAGCTGGGTACACCATTTCATCTTACATGGTCATGTTATAGAGGGGGAGAAAAGGCCTGTGGTAGGTGTAGTTCCTGTTTATTGAGGTTGAAAGCATTTAATGAATTGAAAGTTAAGGATCCAGTTCCATATGAAATTGAATTTTAAATGTCAACAATGTGGAAGCTGTTGTCAGGGAGAAAGTACTATTTCACTTACTTCTCAGGATGTTCAAAGAATTGCTTATTTTCTTGGGCTTACTGAAAAAGAATTTTTAAAAAAGTATGCTGTAATAAAGTCAGGGGGAAGGATAGAATTAAAAACCAGGAATGGTTTTTGTATATTTTTTGATAAAGACACAAGACAATGTAAAGTACATCCTGTTAAGCCGGAAAAATGTAAGGAATGGCCTTTTGTAAAGGCTATTTTTGAAGATTACGACAGTTTTAAAATTATAAAAAGTTCCTGTCCCGGTTTGAGAAATGTTACTTGGGAAGAATTGAAACAATTTAAGAACTTGAAAAAGACAAAAAATGTTTTAAGATGATAAAAATAGTTAATAAGAAATAGATTAAGAGGTGTTGAAATGGATAAAGAGAAATTAAATTATTATAAAAGCTTAGGGATTAAGTTGACGCCTCAGAGACTTGCTATTCTTGAATTTCTGGAAGGAAATAAGGAACATCCTTCAGCTGAGGATATTTATAAAGCCATTAAAATACGTTTTCCCAGTATGTCTTTTGCTACTGTTTACAATACCCTTGAGGTTTTACTTTCCAAAGGTATTGTAAAAGAAATTCTAATAGATGGTTCTAAGAGGCGATTTGATCCTGATGTAAGTCCTCATCACCATTTTATTTGTAAAAAGTGTGGCAAGATTATAGATGTAAAATGTAAATACGACATTTATTTACCAGAAGAGCTTAAAGATTGTGAAATAGAAGACTATCAATTAGTATTTTATGGATATTGTAAAGATTGTAAGAAGAGTCGGACTTGACAAAATTTTTAGATAGTTTATTTTTATAAAGGTTCGGGAAATTTAAAAGGGGCCCGTAGCTCAGTTGGTTAGAGCCACCGGCTCATAACCGGAAGGTCCCAGGTTCGAGTCCTGGCGGGCCCATATAATTTAAATGTATGTCCGTTTCTGTTAAGGATATTTTTAATTTTTTAATTGAATGGGCACCTTTAGAAATAGCTGAATCGTATGATAATAATGGTCTTCAAATAGGTTCTTTCCATTCTTCGGTAAAAAGGGTTCTGCTTTCGGTTGATCCCTCTTTAAAGGCAGTTAAAAAGGCTGTTAAAGATTCTTTTGACCTTATTATTACTCACCATCCTTTGTTTTTTCATCCTTTGAAAAATATAAATAAAGATACTGTGATAGGAGAAAAAATATATCTTCTTATAAAGTCCCAGATAAATCTTATTTCCTGGCACACGCCTCTTGACAAAGTGGAAGACGGAGTTTCTGAGGCTTTTCTCAAAGAGCTTGGTTTTCAAGGGTCTGGATTTGTGCTTGAAGAAAAAAGGGAAAATTTTAAAAATTTTGGTCTGGGAAGGGTTGTATATTTAGAAAAATCTATTAAATTGCAGGATTTAGCCCGGTTAATAAAAAATAGGTTAAACACCTGGGTAATGTTAGTGGGTGATTCGGAGCAGGAAATAAATTCGTTTGCCTTTTGTGGTGGCTCCTGTGGATTTCTCAAAGAGAAACTTGGCTCTCTTGGAATAAAAACTCTTGTTACTTGCGATGTAAAGTATCACCTGGCAAAAGATTCCCTGGAAGAAGGATTTAATTTTATTCTTCTTGATCATGGAATTTCTGAAAGCCTGGTGCTTAAAACTTTAAGAGAGAAACTTCTTCAACTATTTCCTGTTGATGTGGAGATTTTTAAAGAAGAAAGTCCTTATAGAATAATATAAATATAAAAACTGGAGGGAGGAATGCAAGAAGAGATTAAAAGGCTTATTGAGCTTCAAAAACTTGATCTTGAGATTATCAGTATAGAAAAGTCCATTCAAAATATTCCTCAATCTTTGCAAAAGGCTCAAAAAGCCCAGGAGGAACTTTTGAAAAAGATAAATGAGCTTAAAGTCCTTATAGAGGAAAAGAAAAAGCAAAAGGATCTTTTTGAAAGTGAATTAAAAGAAGAGTATCATAGATTAAAAGTTACTCAGGCAAGGCTTATTCAGATAAGGGGTTCAAGGGAATATCAGCTTCTTTTAAGAGAAATAGAGGAGATTAAAAAAGCCAATAAACAAAAAGAAGAAGAAATTTTAAAACTTATGGAAGAAATAGAAGGCCTTGAAAAGGAAAAAGAGGAGCTTGAAAAAAAGCTGGAGGAAGTTAATCAGAAGTTAAAAGAGGAACAGGATAAATTTAATGCTTATTGTGAAGAGCTTTCAAATAATAAAGAAAAGCTGCTGCAGAAAAGGCAGGAGATAGCAGAAAAGATTCCCGCAAGGCTTCTTAAGAAATACGAATCTGTAAAGGCGAAAAAAGGAGGGGTAGGGATTGCACCGGTAATCAACGCAGTATGTGAAGGATGTCATATGGCGATTCCACCTCAGCTTTATAATGAATTACAAAAGGACAATAGGTATTATGAATGTCCGCATTGTAAGAGACTTATTTTTTATAAAAAGATTTACATGCCAGAAGAAGAGGATGAGAAGGGAAAACAGGCTGTTTCAAAATGAAACTTCCTGACATTCAAAGTTCTTCTCCCGAAGAAAAAATTCCCATTGACAAGGTAGGTATAAAAAATCTTAGATATCCTATTAAAGTCCTTGATAAGTCCAAAGGGTTTCAGTCCACAATAGCAGAGCTTAATCTTTATGTAGATTTACCTTCTGAGTTCAAAGGCACTCACATGAGCAGATTTATAGAAGTATTAAATGAGTTTAAGGACGAGATTCATGTGAAAAATATAAAAAACATTCTTGACAGGCTTAAGGAAAAACTCAATGCCAGATCCGCGCATATAGAGATTTTTTTTCCTTATTTTATTGAAAAAAAGGCCCCTGTAACCAAGGCTGCGGGTCTTATGGAATATCAGGTATTTTTAAAGGCAGCAGTATTTAAAAGGAAAAGGGATCTTGTTCTTGGAGTAAAAGTGCCTATTATGACACTTTGTCCATGTTCAAAGAGTATAAGCAAATACGGAGCTCATAATCAGAGGGGAGTTGCAACTGTAACTGTAAGGTTTAAAAAGTTTGTCTGGATTGAAGATTTAATAAACCTTGTGGAGACCTGTGCTTCAAGTCCACTGTATCCCATTCTTAAAAGGCCTGACGAAAAATTTGTTACAGAGCAGGCTTACGAGAACCCCAAATTTGTGGAAGATGTAGCAAGAGAAATAGCAGCCAGGCTTTTAAAATTCCCTGAAATCACCTGGTTTTATATAGAGGTTGAAAATTTTGAATCCATTCACTGGCATAATGCTTATGCCTGCCTGGAAATAAAAAAAACAAAAAGTTTTTATTCCTCCTCTTCTTCAATCTCTATTTCCAGATAGGAATGTCCACATTCATAACACTTTATATCAAGAACCCCTTCGAGCAGGGCCACATATAAAGTATCTCCTCCACAAACTTTACAGACTTCTCCTATATTTTCTTCTTTTATAGCTTCTAAAATGTCTTCTTTAATTTCATCCGGAATATCTGGATCAAAGATTACTTTCATGTAGCCTCCTTAATTGGGACTTGCTTTTAAATAATATCAAAAAAGTAACATTTGTAAAGAGAATTTTATTAATTTTGTATAAAAATTTTCTCAAAATCAAGAAATTTCATTTAAAGTAGCCGGCTTTCTTTGTAAGAAGTATTCTAATAGCTCGGGTCCGCTTTTAAAGAAGAGCGGAGATCTATAAGCCTCCCTTTCGCAGAAATTGATTTCACCCTTTTTTTCTTTTGCTTTAGTAGAATCAAAGATAGCAAAGGGAACCGGTTTTGACGAATGAGTTCTTATAGAAACAGGAGTTAAATGGTCACAGCATACTAAAATTCTATATTTGTCTGTTATGGTTACAATTTTTTCTAAAAGATATCTTACCACTCTTCTATCAAAATCATCTATAGCTTTTATTTTCAATTCAAGTGATCCTTCGTGAGAAACTTCATCAGGGGCTTCTACATGAATTACCACAAAATCGTGCTGTTTAAGGGCTTCTATGGCATAATCTACTTTGCCTTCGTAATTTGTATCAATATAACCTGTAGCACCTGGCACTTCTATTACGGTAAGAGAAGCAAGTTTAGCAAGCCCTTTTATTAAGTCCACAGCAGAAATAGCAGCACCTTTAAGCTTCCACTTCTTTTCAAAAGGTTCAAGTTCTGGCATTCTTCCCTGTCCCCAGGGCCAGATAGCATTGGCAGGGGGTTTGTTTTCAAATTTCCTTTTCTGATTTATTGGATGCTTTTCAAGAATTTCTATAGCCTTTAAAATAAATTCTTTTAAATAAGGCTCTTCTTCATAGGCTTTAAACGCAAACCATACGCTTTTCCCCAGAAGATCATGAGGAGGATAGGTGTGAAGTCCTCCAGAACCTCCTTTCCATATAAGGATGTGTCTATAACTTACTCCTGGAAAGATCTCAATTTTATCTGTGCCTGCATTACGGTTAATGCTTTCTATAAGCTGAATAGCTTCTTCTGTGGAAATGTGTCCGGCAGAGTAGTCTTCCATAATTAAGTCTTTACCGTCAAATTTAAGGGTAACTAAATTACATCTATAAGCTACATCCTCTGGTTTCATTACAATGTTTCTACTGGCAGCTTCAATAGGTCCCCTTCCTGTGTATTTTTCTTCAGGAGGATAACCTAAAAGCCCCATAATAGCTACATCAGAACCTGGATGCATGCCAGAGGGCACAGTCTGACAGGAACCTATTTCTCCATAGGAAGCAATAAAATCCATACCCGGGGTTATCGCTACTTCAAGAGGGGTTTTTCCATCAAGCTCCTTCATAAAAAAATCACCCATTCCATCTCCTATAAGCAGGATATACTTCATACCTTCCGGAATTTCTTCCAGAAAGACTACATCATCTAAACGCCCTTCTTCCTGCTTTATTTCAGAAAATTCGGTTTTTTTCTTTCTTCCCATTTATATGCCTCCTTTTTTAGAAAATTTTTGCTATCAAAAATGCTAATTTAAAAAATAAGAAGAAGAAAACAGTTAACAAGATCTGACTCAAAAAATCTGTAGGAACAATGAGAAGAGAAAGAGTATAGAATATACCTAAGAAATAGAGTCTTTTCTTTCTGTAAAATTCTTTGGTGATTATTTCTTCTTTTATAAGCAGGGCAAAAAAAAGAGGTATTTCAAAGATAAATACAGTAAAAAGCAAAGTTTTCAGTAAAAAGATAAGAAAAAGACCAATTTTGAGATTTGCTTCAAACCCTTCGCCAAAGTATAAAAAAATTTTGAGAATAAATGGAATTACGAAGAAATATCCGGTTATTAGTCCTATTATACCAAGAATTATAGCAGTGCCCACAAGTTTTTTAAAAAATTTTTTTTCTTCTTCATAAAATTCAGGAGATATGGCACGCCAGAGTTGAGCCATTAAAAGAGGAAGGGTAATTATAAGAGCAAGATAAAAAGTAGCCCGCAGCACTACCATAAGAGCTTCTTCAAGACTTGTAAAAACAAGGGCTTCTCCTCCAAGGAGATGAAAATAAGGAAAAACTAAATAAGGAAACACCTTCGGGAAAAGAAAAAAACACAAGGCCCAGGTGACAAAAAAAATGGATATAAATATAATTAATTCTTTTCTGATTCTTCCTAAGGTTTTAACCTGAAAAACTTTATTTAAAACTGTTTTTTTCATTTCTTCTCTTTTAGAGAATGAACTTCAGTAGCCAAATTTTCTATTTCTTTTTTTGCTTCCTTAAGGTCTTCTTCTATTTCTTCAAGTTCCAGCTCTTTTTTTATTTCTTCTACCCCTTTTTTAAGCTCAAGGGAAAGTTTGGCAAGAAATTTTCCCACTTCTGGCAATTTTTCAGGCCCTAAAACAATAAGGGCTACAAGAAAGATTATCACTGCCTCTGAAAATCCTATATTAAACATGCTTACTCCTTATAATGCTTGGGTATTGTTTTCCCCAGATTACAGAAAAGTTCGTAGCTTATGGTATCTGCAAGACTGGCAAGCTCATCTGCTGGCACCTCTTCGTGAGGTCCTCCCAGTAAAATAACTTCCTCTCCAGGTTCTATTCCTTTAACCCGGGTGAGATCTAAATAAAGGCACTTCATAGAAACAGTGCCTACCACAGGTACCCTTTTTCCTTTTATCCAGGCAAATCCTTTATTGCTTAAAATTCTGGGATATCCATCTCCATAACCTACTGGCACTATACCAAGCACACACTCTTTAGAGGCTTTAAAAGTGGGCCCATATCCTGCAGTAAGTCCAGGTTTTAATTTTTTTAGCTCTATTACACGGGACTTTACCGTCATTACCGGATAAAGCTTTATGTAGCTTCTTGCTTTAAAATTAGGATAACTGCCAAAGAGACTTATTCCAGGTCTTACAAGATTACCTCTTTTCTTCAAAAAGATAATCCCTGCAGAATTTGCCAGGTGAATAAATTTAAAGTTAAATCTTTGCGTTTTTAGAAATTCTACTACTTCAAAAAAAGTATTTATCTGGGAAATAGTAAGTGGGTCTTCTGATTTTTCCGCACAGGATAAATGAGTCATTATACCGCTCATATTAAGTTGAGGATTTGTTTTTAAGATATTTATTATTTTTGGAAGTTCCTCTTTTATCACTCCGAAGCGATGCATCCCAGTATCAACTTTTAGATGGAAATCCCATTTTATAGCCCTTTTATAAGAAAAATTTGCAAGCCATTCCATACTTTCCACTGAGGTAACTACAGGAGTTATTCTTAGGTTATACATTTCAGGGAGCCAGTCTTTTTCAAATCCAGACAAAAGAAGAATAGGGTGGATAAGCCCAGCTTTTCTCAAAAGATAGGCCTCATAGGGCTCAGAAAGGCCAAATCCATAAACTTTTTCTTGAGCCAGGGCTTTTGCTACTTCAAGTAAACCATGGCCATAAGCGTCGTTTTTTATTACTGGCAGCACTTCAATCTTCTCAGGAAGCAGACTTTTTAATGCGCGAAGATTTTGTTTGAGATTGTATAAATCAATCTCTATCCATTTAGACCAGAAAATAACTTATCCCCCCTTCTCTTGAGGCGTCTTTTTTAAAAATTCTTTGCTTTCTATACTAATAGCTGGGTCTTTTATACTATACTCTTCATTTAACCAGCTATAAAGGTCTGCAAGTTTGCACTCCCTTGAACAAAAAGGCCTGTATGGATTATCTTTCCATTGAGTAAGTCTTTTGCAGGTGGGACATCTTACCTTCCGCTTATTACCCATATAGCTCTGTCCTCAAAATAAATCAAAAGTTTTTCACAAATTGAGCCAAAAAAGCGCTTCTCCCAGGTTTTTTCCTTACGATGACCAAGTATTATAGTGCTATAATTTTCTTTTTTTGCAAGTCTTACGATTTCCCCTGCAGTTCCAAATACACTTCTTTTTAAATAAAAGCTTGCGTTATTTAAAGGAAAGTCGTTTTCTTCAAAAATTTCTTTTACTTTTAAAAAGTATCTGGCAAAGGTTTTCCCCTTTAACACTTCCAGCAATTCTTCTAAGGAGCCTTTAAAATGAAATCCATTAAAAAGACCTTTGAAAGGTGAAAAAACATGAAAGAAGGAAATTTTTGCTGTAGGATGATCTCTCAATACAAAACTTACATAATCAAAAAGAGAAAGATCTTGCTCAGTAATGTCAAAACACACCAAAAATTTTTGATTCCATTGATTTCCCCTTACAAACCATACTGGTACAGGGCTTGAACTTAGCAGTTTATAAGTTATTCCTCCTAAGATGTAACTGCTAAGTTTGGTAAGGCCCCTCCTTCCTATAACTATAGCATCAAATAAACCTTCCTTTGCTATTTGTATAAGATCTTCTGCAACTCCTCTGTTTTTAAAAACTACCCTGATAAAAACATTTATATTTAATTGCTCCTT
The DNA here is from genome assembly GCA_027064165.1 of Thermodesulfatator sp. Taxonomy (GTDB): domain Bacteria; phylum Desulfobacterota; class Thermodesulfobacteria; order Thermodesulfobacteriales; family Thermodesulfobacteriaceae; genus Thermodesulfobacterium. The sequence continues at coordinate 58,343 of JAMOQE010000041.1, forward strand.
TATTTCTTCGGCAACTTTACTTACTTCTCTTTGAGCCATGGAAAAAAGCCTTTTCATCTCCCTTTCTGTTCTTTTCTCTTTTTCAAGTTCTTTGAGAAAATCTCTCTCTGGATTAAATAGAGTTTCAGGATAGACAATAACGTGAGAGATGGTGAGATCAAAAGCCATATTTTTAAACACCTGTTTTAAATAAGAAAGGGCTCTTTTACTTGCACTTCTTCCGTCATAACAGAAGAGAAAGTGAGGTTTTAACCTCTCCAATTTTTCAGCTCCTTTTTAGCCCGGGAAATGGCTTTTTTTACCTGAGATGGTGCAGTGCCACCTGCTACTTTTCTTCTCTTTAAGGCATGCTCTACTGTAAGCCACTTATAAATATCCTTCTCAAAAAGTTCTGAAAACTTTTTAAATTCTTCAAGTTTGAGCTCTTCAAGAGCTTTTCCCTGTTTTTCAGCATAAAGTACAATTTTTCCTGTTATATGATGGGCCTTTCTAAAAGGTACACCTTTAAGTACCAAATAGTCTGCCACTTCTGTAGCAAGAAGATAGCCTGTTTTCAAAAATTTTTCCATTCTTTCTTTTTTTACTTTCAAACCACTTACAAGCAATGTCATCATTTTAAGGCAGGCGAGTGTTTGATGAATGGCAGAAAAAATAGGTGGTTTATCCTCCTGCAAGTCTCTGTTATAACTTAAAGGGAGATTTTTTATTAAAGCTAATAACTGGAAAAGATTTCCAATAACAACGGCGGCTTTCCCTCTGGTAAGTTCTGCAGCATCCGGATTTTTCTTCTGTGGCATAATAGAGCTTCCAGAACAGAATTTATCTGGCAGCTCAATAAAAGAAAACTCCTCACTCATCCAGAATACCATCTCTTCGGCAAGCCTTGATAGGTCAAGCATAATCAGACTCAGGATGAAGGCAAACTCAAGCACAAAGTCCCTTGAACTTACAGCATACACGCTATTTAAAATGATGTCAGAAAAACCCAGGGTTCTGGCAAGTTTTTTTCTGTTTATAGGAAAACCCGACCCTGCAAAGGCAGCACTGCCAAGGGGACAAAGGGAAAGACGCTTTTTAAAATCCTCCAGCCTTTCAAGATGAAGACGCATCATCTCGTAATATGCCATAAGCCAGTGAGAAAATAAAACTGGCTGGGCGTGCTGAAGATGTGTAAATCCCGGCATCACCACTCCAAAATATTCTTCTGCCTTGGAAACAAGGCTTTCCATAAACTCTATAAGTCTTTTTTTTAATTCTTTTCTTTTTTCCATTAAATACATTCTGAGATCTGTTGCCACCTGATCGTTTCTGCTCTTTCCCGTGTGAATTTTGTAAGCTAATTCTCCAACTTTTTCGTAAAGAAGCCTTTCAATGTTCATGTGCACATCTTCGTATTCCTTTTTGAAGGAGAGTTTTCCTTTTTCGTATTCCTCAATTAGCTCGGAGATTCCCTTTTTAACAATGTCAAACTCCTCTTCTGTGAGAATACCGATTTCCTTTAAGGCTTCAGCATAGGCAAGATTTAGCTTTAAATCAAAAGGAGCAAGTACATGATCAAATGATATGGATTCTGTAAATTCTTCAAAAAAGGTGTTTGTCTCTTCCTCAAATCTTCCACCCCATGCCTTCTCAGACATTTTTCCTCCAGAACCTGTTGATATGTATTTCATTATAATGCATTTTATATAATTTAAAACATTGTAGCCTTATTTCTAAGAAAACTGGGAAATTTTTCCTTGCATCTATTGAAAACTTTGGGAAATAATCGTTATTTCTAAAATGGAATAGATTTTGCTAAAATAGGTTGAATTTTGTAATTGTTATCGTTATTTTAATTGGCATTATTTTAATATTGGTGTTAAAATAGGAAATAGAACTAAATTATAAGGAGGTGTGTCATGCCAGGCACATGTTGGGGTAAAATTTTAAAAATAAATCTTACAGAAAAAAAGATGGAAGTTGAAACCATACCGGAAGATGTAATTCGGAAGTTTATTGGTGGAAGAGGTCTTGCCAGTTATTACCTTTACAAGCTCATGGATCCGAAGGCAGATCCACTTTCTCCTGAGAATGTACTTATTTTTGCCACAGGTCCTCTTACAGGCACTGCTGCTCCCAGTGGTGGGCGTTATATGGTAGTTTGTAAAAGCCCACTCACCGGGCTTATTGCCTGCTCCAACTCTGGTGGAAACTTTGGAGCAGAGCTAAAGGCTGCTGGCTATGACATGATTATAGTTCAGGGAAAGGCAGATGAACCTGTCTATCTTGCTATAAAAGACGATCAGGTGGAAATTAAATCTGCTTCTCACCTCTGGGGGCTTGATACTCATACTACTACTGACAAGCTCCTTGAGGAATTTGGAGATGAGCGTGCCAAGGTTGCCTGTATTGGCCCTGCTGGAGAAAAGCTCGTAAAAATTGCCTGTGTGATAAATGACAAGCATCGTGCTGCTGGGAGATCTGGAGTGGGTGCAGTGATGGGATCAAAGAATCTCAAGGCCATTGTGGTAAGAGGGAGCAAAAGGCCCGAGGCTCCTGACAGAGATGCTTTTATGAATGTGGTAAGGGAAAAAGTAGAAAAAATCAGGAAAAATCCTGTTACCGGTGAGGGGCTTCCAAAGCTTGGAACAAAAGTGCTTGACAACATCATAAATGAAAACGGCCTTTATCCCACAAGAAACTTCCAGACAGGCGTGTTTGAAGGAACTGCCGAAGTCTGCGGAGAGGCACTTGTGGAAAAGGGCTATCTCAAGAAAAACAAAGGTTGTTATGCCTGTCCTATTCAGTGTGGAAGGTATGTGGAGCTTCCCACTGGGAAGAAGGGAGAAGGTCCTGAATATGAAACTGGCTGGGCTTTTGGTGCCTGCTGTGGAGTAAAGGATCTTATAGCCATTACTGAGGCAAACTTTCTCTGCAATGAGCTTGGTCTTGACACCATTTCAACTGGTGTAACCATTGCCTGTGCTATGGAACTTTACGAAAAGGGCTATATCCCCAAGGATGATCTTGCTAAGGGGCCTGAGCTTAGGTTCGGTAGCTCTGAAGCCATTGTTTATTATACCAGAGCCATTGCCTATAGAGAGGGCCTTGGAGACAAGATGGCAGAGGGATCTTACAGACTGGCAGAGGCCTATGGACATCCTGAGCTTTCCATGTCTGTGAAAAAACAGGAACTTCCTGCTTATGATCCAAGAGGGGTTTATGGACACGCCCTTGGATATGCTACTTCCAACCGTGGCGGTTGCCATGTAAGGCAGTACCTTATTTCTCCTGAAGTGCTTGGTGTGCCAGAGAAACTTGATCCTCTTACAACCAAGGATAAACCCCAGTGGGTAAAAATCTTTCAGGAGCTTACTGCAGTGATTGACTCAAGTGGTATGTGTTTGTTCACTTCTTTTGCCCTTTCCGCAGATGATTACAGAGATTTAATTGCTGCTGGAACGGGATTTGACTATACCGTGGAAGAGCTTCTTAAGTGTGGAGAGAGAATCTGGAATCTTGAGAGGCTTTTTAATCTGAAGGCAGGTATGGATCCAGCTGAGGATACACTTCCCAAGAGATTTCTTGAGGAGCCAATGCCTGAAGGTCCAAAGAAGGGTTCAGTTGTGCCTCTTGCAGAGATGCTCAAGGAATACTATGCCATAAGAGGATGGGACGAAAAGGGCTATCCCACTCAGGAAAAGCTTGCAGAGCTTGGTCTTGACAATCTCTAAACCCGTTGCGGGAGGGGGGCATCCCCTCCCAATAGCACTGTGGAGAAAATAAGTTAAACCTGGGGATAGTATTTCCATTTTCCCCCAGGAGGGGGTTAATCTGTGGAAGAATTAAAGTTTTTGCAGATTGAGATTACTAATAAGTGCAATCTTAATTGTAAGTATTGCCTAAGAAACTTCTGGAGTTTTGAAAAGCCTGGTTTTATTGACTTAAAGGCACTTAAAGAAATTATTTTTAAGTACGACACTCAAAAATATGTGCTTTATGGTTTTGGAGAGCCTTTTTTTCATCCAGAGATAAGAGAGATTTTGGAGTTTGTTTGTGAAAGAGGAGAAATTTTGCTCATTACCAATGGTACTCTTAAAGAAGTTGAGCTTTATGGGGAGATGGTGCATTATCTTGGTTTTTCTGCAGATACCTTTGACATGAAAAATCCCATGCGTTTTGTAAAGACAGAGGAGGTGTTAAAAAGGGCAGAGCTTTTGAGCAAAAAAACAAAGGTTTTTCTCTCTGTGGTGGTGTTTAAAGACAATCTTCAGGAATTGCCAGAAGTAGTTAGGTGGGCTGGGGAGCGTGGAATTGATGTTTTTGTAAGTCATCTCGTGCCTTATACAAAAAAAATGGCATCTCAGAGCCTTTTTGCAGAGGTAAGTGAGGCTGTTTTTAAAAAGTGCAAAGAAATGCTTAAAACCATAGAAGAAGCTAAGAGAGTGCTTTACTTGGTACAAAAGTTTTCCCAGGAGGGAGTAAAGATTCATAAAGAAATTATCAAAGCTATAGGAGACTATCACTTAAACTTAAAAGGAGTTGTTTCTGCCTGGGAAAGGGAAGCCCTTTTAAATCAGACTGCGGACATTTTTGAAAGTTGTAGAGAGATAGCCCGAGCATATGGCATGAGGCTTGCACTTCCCAGAATATTTGCAGACGAAAAACAGAGAAGTTGTCCTTATGAAAATGCGCTCTTTATAAGAGCAGATTTAAAAGTTTCTCCCTGTGCAGAGTTTGCTTATTCTCACAGACTATTTGTAAATGACAGAGAAAAAGAGGTAAGAGCAGTTATTTCTCCTTCTTTAGAGTTTCAGAATAAAAAGAGGAGGCTAACCCATTATTATCCCTGGTGTGGAGATTGCCAGCTTACCAATGGCTGCTGGTTTCTTGAGGAGGGGATGGATTGCTATGGGAATCAGCCCTCCTGTAGTGAGTGCCTTTTCAGTGCTGGCATTGCAAGGTGCGTGGTGTGGGATTATGTCAAGGCCTCCAGTTCCTGCAATAAGAACACATGCTTTTCTTAAACACGCCTCCCCCTCTTCTCCTTGAAGAGGAACCTGCCTTGAAAAGACTTCTTTCATGAAAGCTTTATTTTGACTTCTATAAGCTTTACTTCCTCTGGCACGCCTTTAAGGGACTTTAAAAAACCAAGAAGTGGAAACTTTAAGGCATCTTCCACAAAGCTCTTCATGTGAATTCTTTTTCCATTTACAAAAACCAGCACTTCCTCCTTTGATTTCTCTATTCTTTCTTTTACAAAGCTTAAAATCTCTTCTTTCTGTTCCATAAGGAACCCCTGATAGGCAGGAAGCTCTTTTTTTATAAAAGAAAGTGTTTTTTCTTTTTTTACAACAAAACCAAAAAGGTTTTTTAAACTTTTTTTTGTTTCTAAAATTTCCTTTACTTCATCTTCACCTTTTACCAGCCAGAGCTTGGGGAGTATATCAAATCCTTTAAAACCCTCAAAAAGCACCAGGTCTTCCTCCCAGAAAAGAGAAAGAAAGTAATTATAAAGTGCTTTTTCCTCTTTTTTAGGGACTTTAGTGCTAAAAAAAGTAAAAAACTCTTTCTGAAAGAGACTCACACTTTCAGCTCCTGCCTCTCTGTACTTCCAGGTATCTTTTGCAGGAGAATCTGTAACAATACCCTCCACCCTGGAGGACTTTACCACAGCTATACGATACCCCTCCTTTTTTAAGGAGGAGACAAGAAAAGTCCCAAGCGTAGTCTTCCCAGAGTTATGATAGCCGCAAAGTGCAAGAAAGGCAGGCATTTTAGTAGGTAAATCTCTCCCCTGGTTTTAGTGCCACTACTTTGCAGGAAACTCCAAGCCTTTTAAGCTCCTCTTCAAGAGCCTGAGGGCTTCCTGTCAGTACAGGAAAAGTGCCATAGTGCATGGGAATTACCACTTCTGGCTCAAGAAACTTGCAGGCAAGGGCTGCTTCCTTTGGTCCCATTACATAGTGGTCCCCTATGGGAAGAAGCACCACTTTAGGTGCATAAAGCTCTTTAATAAGCCTCATGTCAGAAAATACACCGGTGTCTCCTGCATGATAAATTGCCAAGCCATTTTCAAGGGTTATTACAAATCCGCAAGGTTCTCCTCCATAACTCCCATCAGGAAAGGAAGAACTATGCAGTGCAGGCACCATGGTAAACTTGATACTGCCTGCTACATAGCTTCCTCCTATGTTCATTCCGGTAACTCTGGGCACTCCGTTTTTCAAAAGAAACTGCTGGATTTCGTGGATACATATTACTTCTGTGACAGAACTTCTTGCAAGTTTGAGCACATCTCCCAAGTGATCTCCATGAGCATGGGTAATAAGGATGAAATCATAGGGACCTAAATCCACATCCTTTGGCGCAGAGGGGTTTGAAAGCCAGGGATCTATGAGAATTTTTTTGCCTTTCTCACTCACAATTTTAAAAGTTGCGTGCCCGTAAAAAGTGAGCTCCATAGCTTTTCCTCCTTTATTACTTTATTCTTTCCCAATCAAAGTTCACTATGTTTTTTTTCTTTTTGCTAAATTCTACACCAATAAGGTAGAGTTGTCTGCAATTTGTTAAATATTTTTCATAATATTTTTTTGCTTTAAGGTGCTCTAAAGCCCCTCCTTTTTCTTCAAGTTCAACCACTTTAAACTCAAAAAGATAACACCTGTCTTTAAAAATGACAACCATATCAAGCCTTCCTTCGCTTACTGTTTCTTCTGCCCTGACATCTACTCCAAGCGCAGTAAAGGAAGTATAAAACAAACTGGCATAATAGCCTTCGTAGTTTTGAATTTCGCTTTTCCGATACCAATCATTTGGAATAGAAGCAAAAAAACTAACGAAAGCCCTTTTTAATTCTTCTATGTCATTTTTTTCCAAGGCTGCATAAACTTTATCAAGTTCTTTTTCTTTTCTGGCTATGTCCAGAAAAAAATTTAAAAAGTAATTACTGAAACTTACCTTTACTTCAAGATTGGGCCAGTCAAGTGCATATTTTAAAAAAGCACCCCTTTTCCTGATTTTTTTGATGGTTAAATATCCAGTTTGAAAAAGAAGGGCTTCTGGAATAACATAATCCACATCAAAACTTCCCAATATTTCTTCTCCCACTTCTATCCCTTCCAAAGAGGGTAGGTTTTTTTGTTTTTCTATAATTAGTTTAATGAGAAAAGTTGGTGTACCGGTTTCAAACCAGAAGGGACGAAATGTCTTTTCAGATAAAAAGAGTAGTATATCAAATGGGTTATATACAGGCTTTCCAAGCCAGCTATAGCCATTATACCACTTTTTCACCTCTTCTAAGTCAATTTCTTTTAACCTCTCCTTAAATACTTTTTCAAATTCTTCCTGAGTATATCCGCAAATAGTTGCGTACTCAGGATTTAAAGTAATATCCTGAAGGTTATTTAAACCACTAAAAAGGGAAACCTTGTTAAATTTTGACACACCAGTAATAAAAACAAATTTGAGATAGGGATCTGCATCTTTTAAAACCGAATAGAAGTTTTTAAGACACTCCCGCATCTCTATAGCTATTTCTTTATTTTCAATATTATCAAGAATGGGTTTATCGTACTCATCTACCAGCACCACTACTTGCTGGCCATACTTCTGAGAAAGCTTTATAATAAGTTCTTCAAATCGGTCCGCTAAAATATCTTTTTTTAAATTAACTTTATAAAGCTCTGCATAATCGTTTACAATGTAATTTATCTTCTTCTCAAGAATTTCTTTTTCTTTAATCACTCCAGCACCAAGGCTTATATAAATCACCGGATATTTTTTTGACCAGTCCCAGGAATTTTCAAGATAAAGCCCGGTGAAGAGTTCTTTTTTCCCAAGAAAAGCCTGCCTTAAAGTATCAAGAAAAAGGGACTTACCGAATCTTCTTGGACGGGAGAGAAAAAAATATTTCCCTTCACTTACAAGCTTTTTTACAAAATAAGTTTTGTCAACATAATAATAGTTTTCAGTTCTTATATTGACAAAGCTTTGGATACCTATAGGAAGTTTTTTCATAGAGGGGATTTAGGAGAAGTGGAGCGGGCGACGGGATTTGAACCCGCGACCTGCTGCATGGCAAGCAGCCGCTCTACCAGGCTGAGCCACGCCCGCACCCCTCACATTCTAAATATAACTCAATTTTTTCCTCTGTCAAGAAGCAGGAAAACATTCACACAGCTTTACCAGCTTCTCATACTCTTCATTTACCCGCTTCTGTATGTACTCAATCTGCTCTGGGGTTAAGTGCCTGAACCTTCTCTGAAGCTTTAAATACTCCTCAACTGGCTTTGGTTTGTCCACTTTCCTGTTTAAAATGTACTTTCCGTCAATGACTTCGTAAAGAGGAAACACCCTTGTCTCTACCGCAAGCTTTGCTACTTTTATTACATCCTCTGGCTTGCATCCCCATCCTGTAGGACATACGGAAAATACATGTATATAACAGGGACCCTCAATAAGAGAGGCCTTTTTCACTTTATTCATAAGATCTAAATAAAATGCAGGATTTGCCGTTGCTACATAGGGAATGTTATGGGCTGCAACAATGGCAGGGAGATTCTTTTTCCAGGTAACCTGGCCTTTTATTACTTTACCAGCAGGGCTTGTGGTGGTATGGGCTCCATAGGGAGTTGCTGCAGACCTCTGAACACCTGTGTTCATATAAGCCTCATTGTCAAGGCAGATGTAAATAAGATTGTGTCCCCTTTCAAGTGCACCTGAAAGAAATTGCAAACCAATGTCAAAGGTTGCTCCATCTCCTGCAAATACCACTATGTTTACTTTTTTTCTTTTAGGGAAACGCCCCTTTCTTTTCAGCACTTTAAGGGCAGCCTCAATTCCAGATGCCACAGAGGCAGAGTTTTCAAAAGCGACATGTATCCAGGGCACGCGCCAGGAGGTATAAGGAAAAGGACTGGATATGATTTCTATACACCCTGTGGCAGACACTGCAATGGTGTCAGGCCCGAGGGCTTTCAGGGCAAGCCTTACAGGAAGCACTGTACCACAACCCTGACATGCCCTGTGCCCAGGAGCAAAGAACTCCTCACGAGGCATATTTTTAAGGGTAAATCCTTTAAATCTTTTTAGCTCCTTTCTCATGGCACCTACTCCTTTACACCATAAATTTCGTAAGCAGCTTTTGGTTTTTCTTTAAGTGCCTGATATGTCCTTTCAAACATTTCCACAAAGTCTTCTACAGTAACATCCCTTCCAGAAAGACCAGCAATGAAGTTTACCACTCTTGGCCTTTTGTTTGACTGATAAAGAGCAGAACGCACTTCAATTCCCACAGGCCCTCCAGTTGAGCAGTGGCTTACTGCCCTGTCAACCACTCCCAGGGCTTTTACTTTGCCAATCGCCTTTATGAACTCCCTTTGAGGAAAGGGCCTCCAGAGCCTGAATCTCAAAAGCCCAACCCTTTTGCCTTTTTCCCTTAAATAATCCACGGCATTCATGGCAGTCTCAGCAAGGCTTCCCATAATAAGAAGCGCTACCTCAGCGTCTTCCATGTAATAAGTCTCTACAGGATTATATTTTCTTCCTGTGAGCCTGGCAAACTCTCTCCATGCTCTGAGGATTACGGGATAGCTTGCCTTAAGGGCTTCATCCTGGGCCTTTTTAGATTCTGTGTAAATCTCAGGAATTCCAATTGCTCCTATAGTAATAGGATTTCTGGGATCAAGCTTGTACTTCATTTTAAGGGGAGGAAGATATTTTTTTAAAAGCTCATCATCAATAAATTCTATGGGTTCAACTACATGAGTCAGGGTAAATCCGTCAAGGTTTACTGCAACTGGAAGGAGACACTTTTCTGCAATGCGATAAGCCTGATAGATAAGATCCACTGCCTCTTGGCCGTTTTCTGCAAAGAGCTGTATCCAGCCAGCATCCCTTGTAGTCATCACATCAGAGTGGTCGTTCCAGATGCTTATGGGGCCTGAAATAGAACGATTGGCAATTACCATTACAATGGGAAGCCTGTAATTTGAGGCAATAAAAAGATTTTCATACATGAGAAGTAGCCCCTGGGATGCTGTGGAAGTAAAGACTCTTGCACCGGTTGCTGCTGCACCTATACACACACTCAAGGCAGCGTGCTCGGATTCAACTGGAACAAACTCTGCATCAAGCTCGCCATTTGCTACAAGTTCGCTCAGGTGCTCCACAATGTGGGTTTGAGGGGTTATAGGATAGGCAGAAATAACATCCACATTGCACTGGGCCACTGCTTCTGCAACAGCAATGGAAACCTCTTTGGCTACTTTTTTGCCCATTTTAAGCCTCCTCTAAAACCATGGTAATGGCTTTTTTGGGGCAGATACTGGCACAGATGCCACACCCTTTGCAATAATTAAGATCAGGCACGAAATAACCCTCTTCGTCTTCGCTATAGCAGCCATCGGGGCAGAGTATGTAGCACTGTCCACACTTTATACACTTTTCTTTATCCAGAACAGGCCTGAAAGAGCGCCAGTCCCCTGTTCTAAATTTTACTGAGTTTCCCGGCTCCAGAATGTACATTCCAGGAGCCAGGTCCTTCCAGCTCATAAGGCCTTCATTTCTTGGCATGGCTCAACTCCTTTATTCGTAAATTTTTACCTCTTTGATAGCCCTTTTTAGAGCATTTATATTCTTTTCCGCAAGTTTTCCAAACCTTTGCTTGAGTGCCTCCTGCATTGCTTCTTCGTCAATAAGATTTGTTACCCTGAGAAAAGCGCCGAGCATGGTGGTGTTGGTTATGGGAAGTCCGAGCACTTCTATGGCAATTTTTGTGGCATCCAGAAGGGCAAGACGTCCCTGGTAGCCTTTGAGAAGCTTTCTTGCTTCTTTTTCAGAAAGAGGAGTGTTGAGAATAATTACGCCGCCTGCTTTAACTCCCGAGGCTATATCAATGATTTTTGGAAGACTGGGATCAAGTACAACGAGGATATCGGATTTATAAATCTTTTCTCTTGTTCTAATAGGCTTATCATTAATCCGGGCAAAGGCCTTTACAGGAGCTCCCCTTCTTTCAGGCCCAAAACTCGGGAAAGCCTGGGCAAATTTTCCTTCACTTATAGCAGCCACTGCCATAAGCTCGGCAGAAGTGACTGCTCCCTGACCTCCTCTTCCGTGGACAGTGATTTCTATCATGATTGTAGCCTCCTCTTCTTTGAACTTTTATTATAAATTTTAGCTAATATATAATTATGCTTACACAAGCCCTTGAGTTTGTCAAGGGATTTGACAAAAAAATAACTCTTTTTTAAAATAAAGTGCAAAAGTAGAGAAAGGAGGGTTTTTATGGGCATGCTTGAAGGCAAAGTGGCATTAGTAACCGGGGGTTCAAGGGGCATTGGAAGGGCTATAGCTCTTGAGCTGGCAAAGGAGGGGGCTGATGTAATTATAAATTATCGTGGTTCTGAGGACAAGGCAAAAGAGGTTGCCTCTCAAGTGGAGAGCCTTGGAAGAAAGGCTATGCTTCTCAGGTTTGATGTGGCAAATCCAGAGGAGGTTAAACAGGCCTTTGAGAAAATTCCGGCATTTTCAGAGAAGCTTCACATTCTTGTAAATAATGCTGGCATTACAAGAGATACTCTTTTTCTCAGGATGAAGGAAGAGGACTGGGATGCAGTTATAAAAACCAATCTTTATTCTCTTTTTTATGTTACCAAGGAGGCTCTTTCTTTTATGACCCGCCAGAGGTATGGAAGGATTATAAATATCAGTTCTGTGGTTGCCTTTACGGGAAATCCCGGGCAGGTAAATTATGCAGCTTCTAAAGCGGGTATGATAGGCTTTACAAAAGCCCTTGCTTTAGAGGTGGGAGGGAGAAACATTACAGTGAATGCTGTTGCTCCAGGTTATATAGAAACTGATATGACCCAGGGGCTTCCTGAGAAAGTAAAAGAGGCTTTTCTTTCTCAGATCCCGCTAAAAAGGCCTGGAACGCCGGAAGAAGTGGCAGCCCTTGTGGCATTTCTTGCAAGTGATAAGGCTTCTTACATCACAGGAACGGTTTTTCACATAAATGGAGGGCTTTTCAGGGGCTAAAGATGAAGGCATACTACCCTGCTTTTTTGAATCTTGAGGGGAAACTCTGTGTGGTTATAGGTGGTGGTCGGGTGGCTGAAAGAAAAATAAAAAGTTTGCTTGAGTGTGGAGCAAGGGTAAAGGTCATCTCACCAGAGGCCACTGCAGGTATAGAAAAGCTTTCTGAAGAGGGTAAGCTCATTTTGGAAAAGAGGACCTATCAGAAGGGAGATCTTGAAGGAGCCTGGCTTGTTGTTGCAGCAACTTCTGATCCCCGGGTGCAAAAGGGAGTTTTTGAAGAGGCAGAATCCCGCAGGATTTTTTGCAATGTGGTAGATGTCCCAGAAAAATGCAGTTTTATTGTGCCTTCGGTGATAAGGCGTGGAGAGCTTTGTATAGCCATTTCTACCTCAGGAGCAAGCCCGGCCCTTGCAAGAAGAATAAGGGAAAGGCTGGAAAAAGAGTTTGATAGCTCCTGGGAATCCCATGTAAAGCTTATGAAACACATAAGAAAGGAGGTGCTTTCTTCCGAGCTTTCTCTCAAAGAAAGAGAGCTAAAGCTTAAAAAACTTGCCCTGGTGCCTTTTTATTCTTATTTTAAAAGAAAAGAATACAGCATTATAAAAAGCATCCTTAAAAGTGAGGGGATTACCTGCCCTTCCTGGATTTCTGAAGCTGCCAGAACCTCCTCCACAGAACCCTGAAAGCAGGAGTAAACTGCTCCGGGTTTTGCTCTAAAAGTTTATTTACTTCTTCTGGAGTAAAAAACCGGCCTTCTTCTATCTCTATAGGATTTGGTTGAGGACATTTATTTGTTTTTCCCTTGAAAAGCACAATGCATCGTAACCCGGGCTCTTCTGATGGCTTAATTCTCAATACTTCTTCAAGCTTCACCTTTAAAGAAAGCTCCTCTTTTAGCTCTCTCTGGGCAGTTAAAAGGAAAGTTTCTCCCACTCTCACATGGCCAGAGGCAGAAGAGCTCCAGAGCCCTGGATTTTCGTCCATGCTTTTTGCCTTTTTTTGAAGATAAATTTCTCCTTTTTGATTAAAAATAAACACATGGGCTAATTTATGGCAGAACCTTTTTTCATGTACTTCTTTTCTGGGAAGAATCCCTATGGGATTGCATTCTTCGTCCACTATTTCTAAGGATTCTCTTTCACAGCTTTCTGGAGTTTCGGTTGGTTTTCTCCCTCTTTTAGAATTGGAAGTCTCAGGAGATTTTTTCCTTTTTGGCATTTTTCTTCTCTTCTCCCTCCTTTTTGAGAACTAATTTTAACACTTCATCAATGTTATTTACAGGAATAAATTCTATTTTTTCTCTTAAATCTTTGGGTATTTCCTCCAGGTCCTTCAAATTTTTGTGTGGAATAATCACTTTGGGTATGCCTTTTCTTAAAGCTGCAAGTGCCTTTTCTTTTATTCCTCCCACTGGAAGGACTTTTCCTCTGAGTGTCAGTTCTCCTGTCATGGCATAGTCTTTTGATACAGGGATTTTGGTGAGAGCTGAGACTACAGCTGTGGCTATGGTAATGCCTGCACTTGGACCATCTTTGGGAATGGCTCCTGAAGGCACATGGATGTGAATATCGTATTTAGATGCAAACTCAGGCTCAATATTAAACTCTTTATGTTTTGCCCTGATGTAAGAGATAGCAGCCTGAGCACTCTCTTTCATCACATCTCCGAGTTGTCCTGTAAGAACGAGCTTCCCCTTTCCTGGCATAACGAGGGCTTCTACATAAAGCACTTCTCCTCCATAGGGAGTCCAGGCAAGGCCAGTTGCTACTCCCACCTCATCTTTTTCCTGAGTCAATTCTTCCACATATTCCGGGGGGCCAAGATACTCTGAAAGGTTCTCCACGGTGATTTTAAAAGGCCCTTTTTCTCCTTCAGCAATTTTTCTTGCAATCTTCCTGCAGATGGCAGCAAGCTTTCTTTCAAGCTCTCTGACACCGGATTCAGAAGTATATTCTTCTATAATTTTAAGAATTACCTCATCTGGAAACTTAATTCTTCTTCTGGCAAGGCCATGCTCTTTAAGAAGTTTTGGAATAAGATGCCTTTTGGCAATTTCAAGTTTTTCTTTAAAAGTATAGCCAGAAAGATGAATTACCTCCATTCTATCAAGAAGGACCTTGGGAATAGGGTCCGTTATATTTGCTGTGGCAATAAAAAGCACTTTAGAAAGGTCAAAAGGCACATCAAGAAAGTGATCCACAAAGTCCTTGTTTTGTTCAGGATCAAGGACTTCAAGCAGGGCTGCTGCAGGGTCTCCGTGAAAATCAGAACAGAGCTTGTCTATTTCATCAAGGAGAAATACAGGGTTGTTTACCCCTGCCTGCCTTATACCCTGAATAATTCTGCCAGGAAGAGCACCTACATAGGTGCGTCTGTGTCCTCTAATTTCTGCCTCGTCCCTTACTCCACCAAGCGAGACCCTTACAAATTTTCTGCCCATTGCCCTTGCAATAGATCTCCCAAGGCTTGTCTTCCCCACTCCTGGAGGACCTACAAAGCAAAGAATGGCTCCCTTTGCCTTGGGATTGATTTTTTTTACTGCTAAGAACTCAAGCAGACGCTCTTTTACCTTTTCAAGGTCATAGTGATCTTCGTCAAGTACTTTTTTAACCCGCTGAAGGTCCAAATTATCCTTGGTGGACCTGTTCCAGGGAAGTTCAATGAGCCACTCAAGGTAGTTCCTGATAACAGCTGCCTCAGAAGAATCAGGATGCATTATTTCAAGTCTTCTAAGTTGCTTGAAGGCTTCTTTTTCCACTTCCTTTGGCATTTTTGCCTTTTTTATTTTCTTTTCAAGCTCTTCAATTTCAGACTCAATGTCTTCAAATTCTCCAAGCTCTCTTTTAATGGCTCTTAACTGTTCTCTGAGGAAGTACTCTCTTTGAGAGCGACCAATCTCTTCCTGTGCTTCGGTCTGAATTTTGTGTTGCAATGTAGTAATTTCTATTTCTTCCATCAAAATCCGGGAAACTTTTTTTAATCTTTTAACAGGATCCAGTGTTTCAAGGAGATTCTGAGCAGTTTTAACTTTAAGTTTAAGATAGACGGTAATAAGATCAGAGAGCCTTCCAGGCTCTTCTATTTCCTGGAGTGCAGCGGAAAGCTCGGGGTTTAAAACTCCTTTCAGAGCAAGGAGTTTTTCTAAATTTTCCTTAACAGTCCTCATTAAAGCTTCAACTTCTGGAGTAATAACTTCGGGTTCAATTTCCTTGCAGGGTTCAATTTTTACTTTAAAAAAAGGCGTTGTTTGCAGGAATTCTTTAATTTTGACCCTGGAAAGGACCTGTACCACAACTTTTAGTCTGTTTTCAGAAAGATTTACAATTTTTAAAATAAGGGCAATGGTACCAATCTGATATAAATCCTTTTCAGAGGGATCTTCAATTTTGGAAACTTTTTGCGTGGTAAGGACTATGAATTTATCCTTTGAAAGGGCCTCTTCCACAGCTTTAAGGGATTTTGGTCTTCCCACAAAGAGAGGAGTTACTGTGGAGGGGAAGAGCACGATGTCCCTTATGGCCATTAAGGGAAGAACCTCAGGGACATCTACTATGTCCTCATGTAAATTGGAAAATGGAACTTCAAACTCCTCTTTCATAGGAATCCTAATTTTAACATCCTTTTTTTATCTTGCCACTGTTTTTAAAAAAGTTTCATTGACTTGCCAGAAAAGTTAAATAAAATTTTTTTAAAGTACTGAGAAGGAGGGGAAGCATGTCCGAAATTAAAATGACTATGGAAGTAAGAACGGATTACGACTGTGAGGTACTTGGCCTTCCAGCAATTATGTGGGGAGAGTGTGAGTTTAAGATTGAGGGAGAAGAGGGGATTCACCTTGAAGTGCTGGCAGAGAAGAACCCGGTTGTGCATATAGTAATAGGTGATGTCCAGTGGAAAGGCACAATAAGGGGCCTGAAAAAGCTTCTTTCTGAGGCTAAATAGTTTTTTTTAAAAAACTTTATTTTACTTGAAAAAAGTTGAAAAAGGAATACTTTTAAATTATGGGTAGATTGTATATAGACGATATCCAACTTACGCAGTATTTTGTAACAAAAGACGATTTTCGTCTTCTTTTAGAATTTTTGAAAGATCGTTTTGAGGATATAAACCGCAGATTTGAAGATATGTATCGGTATGTGGATAAGAGGTTTGAAGAGGCTGACAGAAGAATATCCTTTCTTACTAAACTTGTATTAGCCTTTGACATTCCCATTGTTTTAAGTCTCTTTGTCTTGATAATAAAGCTTCTGCTGGTAAAATAATTTAAATTTTCCAAAATTAGATCAATAAAGAAGGAGTTTTTTTATGCATTATTTTCAGTATAAAAATGGAGAGCTTTTTTGTGAAGAAGTGCCTGTAAAAGAGATAGTATCTTCTGTGGGGACCCCTGTTTACATTTATTCTGCCCGCACTATTTCCCGACACTTCCGTGTGTTTGATGAGGCTTTTAGCGGAGTTTCACATTTAGTTTGTTATTCTGTAAAGGCCAATTCCAATGTAGCAATTTTAAGGCTTCTTGCCCGTTTAGGAGCAGGTGCTGACATAGTTTCTGGTGGAGAGCTTGCGAGGGCTTTAAAAGCAGGGATTCCTGCCGACAAAATTGTTTTCTCAGGCGTTGGGAAAACTCCTGAGGAAATGAAAGCAGCCCTTGAGGCAGGAATTCTTATGTTTAATGTAGAAAGTCTTGATGAGCTTGAGGTACTTTCTGAGGTAGCAAGCTCTTTGGGCAAAAGAGCACCTTTTGCCTTGAGGGTAAATCCCAATGTGGATCCCAAGACCCATCCGTACATTACTACCGGGCTTAAGAAAAATAAGTTTGGTATTCCTGAGGAACAGGCCATTGAGGCTTATAAAAAGACAAAGGATCATCCATTTCTTTATCCCATAGGTCTTGATGCCCATATAGGCTCTCAGCTTACTTCTGTATCTCCTTTTGTTGATGCCCTAAAAAGGCTGAAAGCCATCTGGGAGGAGGTAATATCCTTTGGTATAGAGCTTAAATATCTTGACATGGGTGGAGGGCTTGGCATAGTTTATAGAGATGAGGAGCCTCCTCCACCAAAGGAGTACGCAGAGGCCCTTATCAGAGAAGCAAAAGAGCTTTCAGCCACCCTTATTCTTGAACCCGGAAGGGTTATAGTGGGAAATGCCGGGGTGCTCATTACAAAAGTTCTGTATACAAAAGAAAATGGCTTTAAAAAGTTTGTAATAGTGGATGCTGCAATGAATGATCTTATTCGTCCCTCCCTTTATCAGGCATATCACGAAATTATTCCCGTTGAAGAAAAGGATGGAGGAAAAGAGGTAGTTGATGTGGTTGGCCCTATCTGTGAGAGCGGAGACTTTTTTGCCAGAGAAAGAAAGCTACCAGTACTTAAAAGAGGAGATCTCCTTGCCATTATGAGTGCCGGTGCCTATGGGTTTGTGATGAGCTCTAATTACAATTCACGGCTTAGGCCTCCTGAAGTACTGGTAGATGGAGACAAGTTCTATGTGATAAGGAGAAGAGAGTCTATTTTTGACCTTCTTGCCTTAGAGAGCATACCTGTTAACTATGTCTAAAATTCCTCCAGAATTTGACATAGAGTATTACAGCTATATTCTTCCAGAGCATCTTATTGCCTATTATCCTGCAGAAAAGAGAGAGGAATCCCGGCTCCTTGCCATAGAGAGAACAACAGGCAAACTTCGCTTTCACGAAAAGTTTTCAGAGATTCTGAAGTACTTTCGGAAAGGGGATCTTCTTGTTCTTAACGACACCAAGGTTTTTCCTGCAAGGCTAAAGGGCAGAAAGAAGACAGGTGGAGAGGTGGAGATACTTTTATTTAAAAAGCCCTCTGGTGTGAAATTTCAGACAGAGGCACTTCTTAAAGGCAAGAGACTGAAAGAAGGCACGCTTATTGAGCTTGGAGAGGGTTTTGAGGCCGAAGTGCTTGCCAGGTTTGAGGGAGGAAGGTTTTTGATAGAGCTAAGGGCTTGTGAGCCCCTTGAAAAACTGCTTGTTTCTTATGGTAAGGCACCTCTTCCGCCTTACATAAAAAGAGAGCCTGAAAGGCTTGATTTGCTTCGCTATCAAACTGTGTATGCCAGAAAAGAAGGGGCTGTTGCTGCCCCAACTGCTGGTTTCCACTTTACAGAGGAGCTTCTTAAAGAGCTTAAGAAAAAAGGGATAGAGCTTGCTTTTATCACACTGCATGTGGGATACGGCACCTTTGCTCCTGTTAAAGTGAGGGATATAAGAGAGCACAGGGTTGAGCCTGAGTATATTGAGGTTGATGAGAAAACAGCAAAAAAAATAAAAGAGGCTCTTGAGCAAAAAAGAAGAATAATTGCAGTGGGCACCACTGTGGTAAGAACCCTTGAGTTTCTTGCCTTAAGGGACTTTGCTCCTTACAAAGGCTTGTGTGATCTTTACATTTATCCTGGATTCAAGTTTAAAGTGGTTTCTGCCATGGTTACGAATTTTCACCTCCCCAAGTCTTCTCTTTTTTTACTTGTGTGTGCTTTTGCAGGAAGAGAGCTTATGTTAAAGGCATACGAGGAGGCAATAAAAAGAAAATACCGTTTTTATTCCTACGGCGACGCCACTTTTATTTATTGAAAAATTTTGTTAAAATTTTAAAAATATGATGTGGGAAAAACTACTTGAAATTTTTTTTATTGCTTATAAAAGAAATGAACAAAGAAGGTATTAATTATTGCATAATAGGGGGTTTAGCAGTTAATTTTTATGGTTATACAAGATTTACCGAAAATATTGATATATTTATTCCGAAGAAAATATTGAAAAATTAAAAAAAGTTTTTAAAAAAATATTTGAAGACGAAGAAATAGAAAAAATTTCATTAAAAGATTTTGAAAACTATGCTGTAATAAGGTACGGATCTCTGGAGGGGATTTATATAAATCTAATTTCACGATTTGGAGAAAAAATTAGTTGGAAAGATATTGCTAAGGATATTACTTATTTGTGGAATTGAGTCTTTGATAAAAATGAAGGAAGGAGCCTCAAAATTTAGAGAAAAGGATAAAATTGACTTAATTTTTTTGAAAAGAGTAAAAAATGAAAAGAGGTAAAATAAAGTTTTATAAAACTTTTAAAGATGCAGAAGAGGATTTAATTAAAAAAATTTTTGATGAAGAAGAATTCATGAGAAGGGTAGCTCTTTTTACTGCTTTACAGAAAATTTTTAGAAAGAAAAATGAGAAATTTAAACGAGGTTTTTTATTTTTTAAAACCTTGGAAGAATTTTAAAAAAAAATAGAGAATTAGTTTTATGAAAAAAATTCTATCTATTTTTTTGTTAACTTATTTTTTCTTTATCCCCCTGGCTTTTGCCAAGCTTATAAAAGTCAAAGTTATAAGGGTAATTGACGGAGACACGGTAGTTATAGCTCCTCTTGAAAAGACAAAAGGACTTAAAGAAAAAGAAAGGCTTCGCTATGCTGGTATTAACACACTTGAGACATGGACACCCACTCACATTCCTCAGCCCTTTGCAGAGGCAGCCAAAAAGCTCAATAAAAAACTCACAGAAGGCAAAGTCCTTTATTTAAAGCTTGGTTTAAGGCTTAGAGATAGATATGGAAGACTCCTTGGGGATCTCATCACTCCTTCTGGAAAAAGCGTCTCAAGAGAGCTTGTGAAACAGGGCCTTGCCCTTGTGTGCTTTTATCCAGGAAGTGGAGAATTTTATAAAGAACTTTTGCCCCTTGAAAGGCGGGTTATCAAGCAAAGAAAGGGGATATTCAGCCTTTTAAAGAAAGAACCGAAGAATTTCCCCCTTTTTGGCAACAGAAAGAGCAGGCGTTTTTTTCATCCCTGGAGCAAAGAGCTCTGGCATGTAAAAAGAAGAATAAAATTTAATTCTTTTGAAGAGGCCTTTTTAAAAGGCTATTGCCCTGAGCCTGATACCCTTGCTCTATTTCTTTTTCTTTATTACTTCTAATCCACCCATATAAGGGCGAAGCACCTCGGGAATAATCACAGAGCCGTCTTCCTGCTGATAATTTTCTAAGATGGCCATAACGGTTCGCCCCACAGCAAGGCCAGAGCCATTTAAAGTGTGTACAAATTTGGGCTTTCCTCCTTCCTTGGGACGATAGCGTATGTTTGCCCTTCTTGCCTGAAAATCCTCACAATTTGAGCAGGAAGAAATTTCCACAAATCTATTTTGCCCCGGTGCCCAGACTTCAATGTCATAGGTTTTGGCTGCAGCAAACCCGAGATCTCCTGTGCAGAGAAGTACCACCCTGTAAGGTAGCCCTAAGAGTTGCAATACCTCTTCTGCATCAAGGAGAAGGCTTTCAAGCTCTTCGTAGGACTTTTCTGGCACCACAATCTTTACCAGCTCCACCTTGTTAAATTGATGCTGACGCACAATACCCCGGGTGTCCCTTCCGTGTGCCCCTGCCTCTGCCCTGAAACAGGGGGTATATGCCGTGTAGTATAAAGGCAGGGCATCCTCTGGCAAAATTTCATCCTGATGTAGATTTGTTAAAGGCACTTCAGCTGTGGGGACCAAATAATAATCCCAGTCCTCAAGTTTAAAAAGCTCCTCTTTAAATTTGGGAAGCTGGGCTGTCCCAATAAGGGCTTTTTCATTGATTATAAAAGGGGGAAGCACCTCTTTGTAGCCGTGCTTTTTGGTGTGAAGGTCAAGCATGAAGTTGATAAGAGCGCGCTCAAGAAGGGCTCCTTCATTTTTGTAAACTACAAATCTGCTCCCCGTAACCTTGGCAGCCCTTTCAAAGTCAAGAATTTCAAGCTCTGCTCCTATTTCCCAGTGAGGCTTGGGCTGAAAGTTAAATTCCCTTGGTTCCCCCCACCTTTTTATTACCTCGTTATCCTTTTCATCCTCTCCTATAGGCACGCTTTCGTGCGGTATGTTAGGAAGTAGCAAAAGCTCCTGCTTTAATGCCGCCTCTACTTCCCTTAGTTCAACTTCAAGCTCTTTTAGCCTCTCTCCAATTTTCTTGACCTCAGCTGAAAGTTTTTGCCCTTCTTCGCGCTTTCCTTCTTTAAAAAGCCTTCCTATCTGGGAAGACTTTTCTTTCCTTTCGTGCCTTAAACTTTCAACTTCTTTTAGAATTTCCCTTCTTCTTCTGTCAAGCTCAACTACTTTCTCAACAGGATATTCTTCACCCCTTGTGGAAAGCCTTTCTTTAACCCACTCTGGCTTCTCTCTTATCAGCTTTATATCAAGCATAATTTAAAGTTTACCACGCTCTTGCTCTAAAATCAATATCTTAAGCTCCTTTCCCCATAGCAAAAGTCTGTCTCCAATTATCCCCACCACTCCTAAAAGCCCTTTAATCTTTTCAGCCCTTGCTATTACTTTTTTGAAGTCCTGTGGCGTTTTTAAAAGATTGCCAAAGGCTGTGGCAAGGGCATCTGCTATGGCAGTGTCTTTGTGAACTACGGTTATGGCATCAGCCTTTCCAAGGCTCAGGCTATGGCCGATTTTTCCGGAGGAGGTGCATACCCCACAGGGCATAAATTCCTTTTTTATCAATAGGCCCAGTTTTCCGGAAAAAGGGGAGTCCCCTGCAAAAAGAGCTACTCTGGCATCCTGTTTTAGCCATAAAAACACATCTCCCCCGTTTTCCACCACCACCTGTGAGCTAAGTCCTTTTTTCACAAGAGACCTTCCCGCCTCCTCTGCTATAGCACCTGCCACTGCCGCCATAGGCCCAACACCTGCCACCTCCCCGGCATCAAGCATACGCTTGACAATGTGAGGCACTTTCTCCGGGTAAGAAAGCGGCACACGGGAAGACTTAAATTCCGGGTGGGCAAGAATAAAGGCCTCAAGAGGTGAACGAATTTTTTTTACAATAGAAAGCACTTCTTTTTCAAGCTTTTTTTCTGCAAGGACAAAGAGGTCTGTTTCCCGATAGACCACCCTGAAGGATTTAAGTGGACTTGAGACTAAAGTGCGGTAAAAAGGGATTCCACTAAATTTGTTCGTAAAAGTCTCTTCCATCTATTGTGTTTATAACAATTGCAGGGAAATTTGTTACCCTGATTCTAAAAAATGCTTCAGGCCCCAGTTCTTTCCAGGCAATGGGTTCAACTTTTTCTATAAAGCTTGCAAGAAAGGCTCCGGCTCCTCCAAAAGTGGCAAGATACACTCCTTTATATTTTACCAGGGCCTCTTTAACCGCAGTAGAGCGCTTTCCTTTTCCTATGCAGGCAGCAAGGCCCATTTCAAGAAGGGCCGGGGTATAGGCATCCATTCTTGAGGAAGTGGTTGGGCCTGCAGCTCCAATGGGTTTGCCGAAAGGAGCAGGAGATGGCCCCACATAATAAATTGCCTGATTGGTAAAATCAAAGGAAAACCTGCCTGCCTTAATTTCCTGAAGGAGTTTTCTGTGGGTGGCATCCCTTCCGCAAAGTAGCCAGCCGCTGATAAGTATAGGCTCTCCTGGCCCGAGCCCCTCAAGTACTTTTCTATCTTCAAGAGGAAAGATAAGCTTTTTAGCTCCTCCAAAAATCTCGGAATAATACTTCATTTTTCTCTCCGATGCATTTTCTTCCCTGTTTTAATATAAACTTGGCAGGGAAAAACTCAAGTTTTTAAACCTGAAGAGAAAAAGATTACTTCGTGCAGGAACAGGCCAGGTTTTATTATAGCTTAAAAACATCCTGCTGTAATACTTTCCACAAGCTCTCTCTTATCCTTTTCCGTTTGCACTTTCAAAAGGTCAGAGAGTTTTACTTCTTTTAGCAGGCACTCTATGTAATTTGCAATTTTTTGCCAGATGGGATAGGCAATGCATTCTTCCACATCCTCACACCCCTCTCCTGGATCCACACAGGAGGCAATACAGACAGGCCCTTCAAGGGGTTCAAGAATGTCGTAAAGGGTTATTTGATCAGGGCTTTTTCTCAGCACATAGCCACCTCCTGGCCCTCTTGAAGACCTGATAAGCCTTGCCTGCCTGAGTCTATTAAGGATCTGGGCAAGATAAACCCTGGAGATGTGCTGTGCGTTTGAGATTTGCTCCAATGTAACGCCATTGGGAAAGGCCCGGGCAATTTCATACATGGCTCTTACCGCATACCTGCCTTTTGTTGACAGCTTAAACATAAGCCCCTACCTCTTTTTAGTATTTTTATTTTTAACTAAACTTAATATAAAATAAAAGATTATCAAGATATTTTTTAAAAAAATTTTAGAAAAAATTGAAAAAATGAAAATCCGTTTTGAAGCGTGATTTTGCACAAGTTTTGGAAAAATAAAGGTTTAAAATAATTTTTGGCCTTATTTTAAAAAAATTTTTTGAAAACGCCATTTTCAGCCATTTTAACGGCTTGACAAAGCTCAAGTTTTGCAATATAACTCTAAGTCTAAGGTTAAAGCTTGCTTGAATTGTTCTATTAATTTGTGTAAAAGGTTGAGGTGGAAGTTTTGAGAAATTTTTTTGAGAAAAAGGCCTTGCAGGGGCTTGACAAGAAAAAACTTTTGATTACAATCCTCTGGTTAAGGAAAAAATAGAAAAGAAAAAAATAAAGGAGGTGTGGTATGAAGGTAGCAAAATGGAAGGTTTTAGGTGTTGCCGGTGCTTTAGTTTTGGGTTATGCAGCTTCTTCTCAGGCATTTCAGCTCAAGGTAGATGATGACACCTTTATGAATGTGAATTACAGGCTCCAGGTTGTTTATCTTCATAAGGATCAGACGGATAAAACTAATGGAACTGGTAGGTATGATTATAGTAGAAATTATTTTGATGTGTGGGGTTCTCGTGTGTATTTTACCGGGCAGATAAATAATCTTATTCAGTTTTATACTGACATAAATGCTAAAAAGGCGAATGGTACTTATAAAGTGCATGACGAGTACATAAACTTTGCTTTTGCTCCGGAGTTCCAGTTAAAGATTGGTAAGGACGCTATCCCATTTACCAGGCGTATGCTTGCGAATACTTCCTGGTTTATTTTCCCTGTTGCTGATGGCGTAAATGATCCTCAGGATGTAATGGATATTGTTGGTAGACTTCAGAAGGGTCTTGACGATACAGGACTGGCAGAGCTTCATGGAGAGCTTGGAGATGGAATGCTTGCCTATCAGGTTGCCATTTTTGACCAGGGAAATAGAACCGATGGTCAGTCTTTCAAGGGTTTTGACTGGGCTGCGAGAGTGGATTTTACTCCCACCATGTGGGGATTTGCTCCAGCCAGGTATAAGGACACCTATCTTGGTAAAAAAGATGTGATGGACTTTGGAGTGGCTTATGTACATCAAAAGAATGTAGTGAATGGTACTTCTAGTACTTATGATTCTGTTGATGGATGGACTGTTGATTTTATGGTGGAAAAGAGGTTTAACAATCTCGTCCCCAGCCTTGAAGCAGCTTATATTTCTCTTCAGGATTGTCATTATGACTTGTCTTCCAATGATTTTAAAGACTCCAGTGAATGGTATGTCCAGGGGCAGATTCTTTATGATCAGATGGTGGGTATAGGTAAACCTGCTCTTGCTTTTAAATATGGATACGCTGAAGACGATTATTCCGGAGATGATAAGGAACTTGCCCAGTGGAGCATTGGATTAAATTACTACATTGAAGATGGCGCTGCCAAGGTCTTTCTGGGTGTGAATAATTACGATTATGATGGTAAAGCCGAGACAGATCTTAATAACAATAACAATCAGAAAGAGGCTTCTCTTACCAATTACTATCTCTTTGCTCAAATTTTCTTCTAAGGCTTAGTTTTGAAGTCCGGGGGAGGGGTTTCCCCCTCCCTTTTTATTTTTCTGTATAGATGGAAAAATCTTAAAATCTTTTCTTTTGGATTTAAAAACTTTGGCTTGGAGGGATTATTCCCATTCAATTGTGGCAGGTGGCTTGGAGGAGATGTCGTAAACTACTCTGTTTACCCCTTTAACTTCATTGATGATTCTACTTGAAATCTTCTCAAGGAGATCGTACGGAAGTTTGACCCAGTGGGCTGTCATGGCATCCTGGCTTTCAACGCATCTTAAGGCAATTACATATTCGTAGGTGCGGTAGTCTCCCATAACACCCACGGTTTTAACTGGAAGTAACACGGCAAAGCTCTGCCAGACTTTATAATACCATCCAGAAGCAAGCATTTCTTCCTGCACTATGGCATCGGCCTCTCTTAAAATGGCAAGCCTTTCTTCTGTTACTTCTCCGAGAATTCTTATGGCAAGGCCTGGTCCCGGGAAAGGCTGACGCCATACTACTTTTTTGGGAAGCCCAAAGTGCTCAGCAATTTTCCTCACCTCATCTTTAAAAAGCTCCCTTAAAGGCTCAATGAGCTTAAGTTTCATCCTCTCCGGAAGTCCGCCAACATTGTGGTGGCTTTTTATAGTGGCAGAAGGCCCTTTAAAGGATACACTTTCAATTACATCAGGATAAAGGGTTCCCTGGGCAAGCCACTTTACTCCTTTAAATCGTGTTGTTTGTTGTTCAAATACTTCAATGAAAGTTTCACCAATTATTTTACGCTTTTTCTCTGGATCAGTTACCCCTTTGAGCCTTTCAAGAAAGAGCCTGGAGGCATCAACATAGTCCACCTTCAGGCCAAGCTCCTTCATAAGGGAGAGTACTTCTTCCACTTCTCCTTTTCTTAAAAGCCCGTTGTTTACGAAAATAGGAATAAGCCTGTTTCCTATAGCTTTGTGCACGATAAGTGCAGTGATAGTGGAATCTATTCCTCCTGAAAGGGCACAGATTACTTTTTCATCGCTTTTAACTTTTTTTCTAATCTCTTCAACTGCATGCTCTACAAAAGAGGGCATACTCCAGCCTGGTTCACACCTGCAAACTTCAAAGAGAAAGTTTTTGAAAAGTTCCATTCCTATCTCAGTGTGAGCAACTTCTGGATGAAATTGTACCCCATAGAAAGGTTTTTCTTTGTGGGCAAAAGCAGCATAAGGTGAGCCTTCTGTGCTGGCAAGGGTAAAAAACTCAGGGGGAAGCTCTTCAATTTTGTCACCATGGCTCATCCATACTCTGTAAGTTTTCCTTTTTTCAAGGGTTTTAAAAATTTTATCTGGCTCAAGGACTTCAATAAGAGCTGGCCCAAATTCTCTTTTTGAGCTGTGTTGCACCTTTCCTCCCAGAAGATGCACCATAAGCTGGGCTCCATAGCATATTCCCAGAATTGGTATTCCCAGTTCAAATAGCTCAGGGCTTACAGAAGGAGCATCTTTATCGTAAACACTTGCAGGGCCTCCCGAGAGCACTATTCCTTTGGGCTCAAAAGCCTTTATTTCTTCCAGGGAGGCAAAGCAGGGCTTTATCTCACTGTAAACATTAAGTTCTCTTATCCTGCGGGCAATAAGCTGCGTGGTTTGAGAGCCAAAATCCAGCACGAGAATTTTATCCATTACCCTTCTCCCTTTTGTTTTTTCGCAAAAAAATTACACCAAAGGTTAGAAGAATTATTAAAAAGCCAAGGGTCAGGATTTCTAAAAGGTAATATTTAAATTTTAAAGGGTTGAATATTTCAGAATGGGAAGCCTCAAACCCAATAATGAGCAACCTTCTTACAAGAGCAATTATACCAACAAGCAAAAAAGGTTCAAGACACTTTGACTCGTATTCTTCTTCCACGATAATTTGAAGTGTATAGAGAATTTCAAGAAACATCATTGCAATAAGAAATTTGTCAAGCACATTAATAGCCCCTTCTGAAAAAGTTTTGTAGGAAAATGTGTGGAATAGGGCTTTAAATCCTTCAAAGATAATTTCTCCTGTGCCAATCATCAGGCCCAGGCCAATACATATATAAAGAATCTTTTCGCTGATGAGAAAAAGCCTGTGAAAAATAGATTTTTTATCGGATAATTTTGGCATGTTAAAGAATCTTTTTCAGGCTATTATACTTTGTCATAACTTTATTTAAGCCCAGTACCAGAATTTCGTCAAGTGCAGTATTTATCACTTCACAGACTTTTTTGACAACTTGCCACTCATCTCTTGTAAAAGGGGAGAGCACATAGTCTCTTACAGAAGTGCCAGCAGGGGGCCTTCCAATTCCCAGTTTTATCCTGGGGAAATCCTTTGAGTTAAGGGCATCTATTATGGATTGTACTCCCCTGTGCCCTCCTGAGCCACCTTTAGGCAGGATTTTTATTCTGCCAGGCGGAAGATCAAGATCGTCGTAAATAACCAGAAAATTTTTCATATCACCTTTTCTGAAAAGGAGCTTTTTAATACTTCTTCCCGAAAGATTCATATAAGTCATAGGCTTTACAAGGAGGGCTTTATTTTTATACCTTGCTATTTCTGCTTCAAATTCAGGCTTAAATTCAAAGGAGAGCCCCTTTTTTTGAGCAAAAAAATCAAGCACAATAAACCCGAAATTGTGTCTGGTAAAACGATACTCTTCCCCTGGATTTCCAAGGCCACAAAAAATCCACATTTTAAAATAATCCCTATTCTTTTTGGGCTGTAATTATACCCTTTATTTTTTATTTTTTCAAAAGGCTATGCCTGTATGGCTTATTACGGATGCAAAATGTAATGGCGGGCCCCTGCCAGACAAAGCTTTTTCTTAACTTAAAAACTTTTAATTCTCGGTAATTTTACTTCATTGTTTATAATTTTTGAGAGAGGGGCAAAAGGAGGAAGATCTTTTGCAGGTATCAGGATTGAGAGTGACAAATGAAATGATATATCAGAAGGTTATAGAAGGTGTATTTGGGAGATTAATGGCGATATTAATAGGAGTGATTATATGGGATAAAAGAACTGCAATGGAGAAGACAGAAGCAAAGATGAAGGAGAAGTATAAGCTTGAACAGTTATTGAGATTACTTGAGGCATTGAGGGAACTTGCGAAGGAAGCTACAAAAGTAACGAAGGTATTACACAGCTTTTATCTTTTATAATTTTCAATACATCTGTCAAAAATCAGGCGGGGATGGCCCCCGCCGCTACATTGATAGTTTCTAATTTTACTCTTCAGAAGTGGATTCTTCAAAGGTTTCTTCCTCTTTTTCTTCAGCAGCAATGGTCACCACAGTTTCTTGCGGATCGTCAACAATCTTTACTCCTTCTGGCACCTCTAAGTCTTTCACATGAAGAACATCTCCCAGATCAAGGTTGCTTATGTCTACCTGAATTTTGTCAGGGATATTGGCAGGGGTACACTCCACTGTGACTTCGTGTAAATGGATTTCAAGCACGCCACCTTTACTAACCCCCTCAGGTTTGCCTACAAATTCAAGAGGTATATCTATGGTAAGAGTTTCTCCAGGATGGATGGCGAGAAAATCAATGTGAATAATTTTGTCTGTAACAGGGTGAATCTGATAATCTTTTAAAATAGCCTGTTTGGAGATTGTTTCTCCATTCTGGATCTGGAGATTAAAGAGGATGGTTTCTCCTTTATAACGAATGAGGGTTCTTTCAAGTTCATTAAATTTAACTGCTATGGGAAGAGGCTCCTCATGAGCCCCATAGATGATGGCAGGAATAAACCCCTGTTTCCTTAATTTTTTGGCAGTTTCTTTTCCTGTTTTTTCTCTTTTGATGGCATTAAGCACAACCTGTTTCATAACTGAATCACCTCCTTAAAATTTTTACACAAATAAAGAACTGATGGACTCGTCAGTATGAGTTCTTCTTATGGCCTCTCCCAGAAGATTGGCCACAGAAAGCACCTTTATTTTTTCAATTTTTTGAGCTTCTTCCCTTAAAGGGATGGTATCACTTACTATTATGTCTTTTATAGAGGACTTTTGAATTCTTTCAAGGGCTTTCCCTGAGAGCACTGGATGAGTAGCCATGCCATGTACTTCAAGAGCTCCTCTTTCCATTATGGCATCTGCTGCCTGACACATGGTACCAGCAGTATCTATCATATCGTCAATAATAATAGCCACTTTATTTTTTACATCTCCCACTATGTTCATTACAGAGCTTTCGTTAGGCCTTAAGCGGCGTTTGTCCACTATGGCAATTGAGGCATTAAGCCTCTTAGCGTATTCTCTTGCCCTTTCTACACCTCCTGCATCAGGAGAAACAATAACAATGTCCTTTCCTTCAAAAGTTTTTTTAATATACTCAAGAAAGACGGGCAGGGCATAAAGATGATCTACAGGAATGTCAAAAAATCCCTGAATTTGCCCTGCATGAAGATCCATGGTAAGCACCCTTCTTGCTCCAGCAGTAACTATAAGGTTGGCAACGAGCTTGGCAGAGATAGGAGTACGGGGAGCTGTTTTCCTATCCTGCCTGGCATAGCCATAATAGGGCATTACTGCGGTAATTCTTCTCGCAGAAGCCCTTCGGGCAGCATCAATCATGATAAGGAGCTCAACGAGGTTTTCATTTACCGGCGGACAGGTGGGCTGAATAATAAATACATCAGAACCTCTTATGTGCTCTTTAATTTCCACAAACACCTCTCCATCGCTGAACCTTTTTACCACGCAATTACCTAAAGGTACCTGAAGATACTTACAAATTTTCTGGGCAAGCTCAGGGTTAGCAGTGCCGGAAAAAACTTTCAATCCATTAATCATGGTAGGTCCTCCTCCCCCGAAAGGCTTGACGCGAGAAAAATTTTACCATTATTTTTAAAAATGTTTAGCCCATTTTCAGAAAAATTTTCGGGCTTTTTTGGAAAAATTCCAAAGAGGGAGGAACCTGTTCCACTGAGGCCTGTGGCTATTGCTCCGCTCTTTTTGAGCCAGTTTTCTATCTCTTTAAGCACAGGATAATGCCTGAATATCAGGGGTTTGAAATGATTAATTAACCCCTGAGGCTGTTCCCAGGGAGGAACATCAGAAGAATATATCA
Source organism: Thermodesulfatator sp. (assembly GCA_027064165.1). Lineage (GTDB taxonomy): Bacteria > Desulfobacterota > Thermodesulfobacteria > Thermodesulfobacteriales > Thermodesulfobacteriaceae > Thermodesulfobacterium. The sequence continues at coordinate 88,145 of JAMOQE010000041.1, forward strand.
CAGGTTCTCTTTTTTCTCTAACATTCAGTCTGTTATAAGCCCAGGCAGTAGAAATTTTAAATCCGGGATAAACTATTACATACCATGCTGGAAAACTGGGATAGGCAGATAGAATATCTCCTATTCCTTTTCCTATACAGCTTCCTTCTTTCATTAGAAAAAAGGGAATGTCTGCTCCAAGCCTCTTAGCAATAGGGAAAATTTTTTCTGCAGGAATTTGTAGTAATCTGGCAAGCCCCTTTAAAAAAACTCCTGCATTACTGCTCCCCCCTCCCAGTCCGGCTCCACAGGGTATAGCCTTTTTAACTTTTACTTTAAATCCATCTTTAAACTTGAGCACCTCTTTTGCCTTTTTATAAGCTTTAAAAATCAAATTTTCTTCTAACGGAATTTTTTCTTCTGAAAAAAATTCCAGTTCAAATCCACAAGGTTTAAGCTCAACTTCCATTTCGTCATAAAGGCTTACTTTTTGAAAAATGGTGTATATTTCGTGGTATCCATCGGATCTTTTTTTTAGGACTTGCAGAGTGAGATTTACTTTTGCAGGACAAAGGAGAAAAAGTTTTTTCATTCTGCGAGTTTTACATACTTTAACTTGAGCTCATAGAGGATACTTTGAAGCAGTTTTTCTTCTTCTATTGTGAGATTTCCTTTTGTTTTTTCTTTTAGCATCTCCAAGGTGTCAATTGTCTGTTTGGCAAGGGTGAGGTTTACCTGTTTTTTTTGAGTTACTGGGTCAGGAAGTTCCCCTAAATGAACAAGGGCAGCCGTGTTAAGAGACAATATAAAGGTGCTAAAAGTAATAAGCCCTGAAAGCTCGTCTTTCCAATCTTTTCCCATGTTTTACCCCTTTTTCTTTGTAATTACCACTTCCGGTTTGGAAATATAGCCGCCCTTTATGGGCTTTCTCTCGGCAAGAGTATCTGAGAGTTTTTTGATTTTATCTGTGGGGTAAAATTCCTTTGCTTTTTCAAGGAAGCGTCTTGCATCTTTTACTTTTCCATCAATCAAATAATCTCTTGCCCTTTTCAGAATAGCCCTTTCTCTTTCAGAACGATAGGCACTTCTGTCCCTGAAGGCAAAGATTGAAGGCAATTTCATTACTTCTTTGGCCCCACACTGTGGACAACTTGGAAAATCTTCTCCCATTTTTTGAAGGGCTTCAAACACCTTTCCACAAATTTCACACCTGAATTCATATATGGGCATATTACAAATTTACTCAATTTTTCAGAAAAATCAAGCGGAGTACCAAGATTTCCGTTTAAGCAATCTAATTTTTATAATTTTTATTTCTGCTGAAAAACGATATATTTAGGGGACTTTAGTTTACTTCTGCACAGGAGCTTTAGGTTGAAAAAAATGCAATTAATATTATAGTTTAAATTATGTTAGTAAGTGCTGCTTTTATAAAACAACTTCAGAAGGTAGAACCTACACTAAGGGAGCTTATTTTAGCTCTTCTTGAGGAACTTGAGCGCCAAAGGGAAGAGACTGTCTCCAGAAGAGAGTTTGACGATCTCAAAAAGGCAGTAGAAGTGCTCACTAAAAATGTAAATGAACTAACAATAAGCGTAAGAGAACTTACAAAAAAAGTGAATGAACTTGCAGAGGCTCAAAAGAGGACAGAAGAGAAGGTGAATGAACTTGCAGAGGCGCAAAAGAGGACAGAAGAAAGGGTGAATGAACTTGCAGAGGCTCAAAAGAGGACAGAAGAGAGGGTGAATGAACTTGCAGAGGCGCAGAAGAGGACAGAAGAAACAGTTGCAATGCTTGTTAAAGATATAAAAGTTTTAGAAAATAGGATAGAAGGAGTATCCAATACAGTAGGATACTTTTTAGAAGATAGAGCTTATGTTTCTTTACCTAAAATTTTAAAAGAAAGATTTGGGGTAGAGGTAGAAGGGAAACTTATAAGGAAGTATTTTATCCTGGGAAGTAAAGAAATTCAAATAAATATTTACGGCTATGGTAAAAAAGATAATAAAAAAGTGCTTATACTGGGGGAGTGTAAAGTAAGGCCTTCTAAAAATGAAATAAACCGTTTTGAAAAATATGCTAAAAAGATAGCCAAGAAAGAAGGAGTGGAGCCTTTTCTTTTGTTTGTAGCCTACGATTTTCCTCCTAAAATAGAAGAGTTTCTTCAACAAAAAGAAATTCCTTATATTTGGTCTTACGAACTTCGGTTAATTTAACTAAAACTTCCATCTCTTAAGAATTTTTGTTCTCTGTATTCTAATTTGTAAATAAACTTTTTAAGTGTTTTTTTAAGATGTATTGATTTTTAGGAAAAAATGATTATAATTTATTTAAAATCTTAATAAAAGGAGGTGGTTTTATGTGCTTAAGACCGGGGCTTAAGGCACCTGATTTTGAAGCAGATGCTTATGATCCTAAGGCAGGAGAGTTAAAGAAAGTTAAACTTTCTGATTACAGAGGAAAATGGGTAATTCTTTTCTTTTATCCTGCAGACTTTACTTTTGTCTGACCTACTGAGATGGCAGCAGTTGCTGCCAAGGCTGAGGAGCTCAAAAACCTTGGAGTAGAAGTTCTTGCTATTAGTATTGATAGTCCTTTTGTGCACAAAGTCTGGAATGAGACAGAGCTTTCCAAGCTTATTGATGGGGGATTCCCTTTTGTAATGGTTTCTGATGGAGCCGGGAAAATTGGCCAGCTTTATGGAGTGTATGATCAGGAGGCTATGGTAAACTTGAGGGGAACTTTTCTCATTGATCCAGATGGTGTAATCCAGACTATGGAGATCCACAATGCACCTATTGGTAGAAACTTTAATGAACTTGTAAGAAGGGTACAGGCTGCCCAGCATGTAAGAAACTCTGGTGGCACTGAGGCTGCTCCTGCTAACTGGGAGCCCGGAAAACCCACTCTCAAGCCAGATATCAAAATTGCTGGAAAAGTTTACGAAGTTTATAAGTCCTAAAAAAGACCTATATTTTCTCTCAGTTTCCCCACCTCCTTTTTCAAATTCTCGCCGGGGGTGGGGTTTTCTTGTTTTTTAAGTATGGTAAAAACTTTATTCATTTCTTCCTCTTATGAAGGGAGGGAAAGAACTACTTGAGGAAGGGGAAAAGAAATGAATAAAGCTGGGATTTCAAGGAGGGAGAAGGCAAATTTGCTTACAGGAATGGCAATATTTGCAGGGTTGATTTCAGAGGAATTGACGTTAGAATTAGTAAAGAGAAGGAGAGAGATTATGATAGAGAGTGCAGCTTATGAGACAATAAAAAACGAAGCTTATGAAGAGGGATTTAGAGCAGGTATTCAGCAGGGTCTTCTGGAAGAAGCAAAGGAGATGGTAATAGAAGCCCTTACAGAAAGATTTGTTTTAGTTTCTCCCAAGCTTGTTGCTAAAATTAAGTCAACTTTAGAGAAAGAAGTTTTGAAAAATCTTCAGCGTCTTGCAATACGAGTAAGTTCACTGGAAAAGGTTAAAAAATCTCTTAAAAAGCTTGAGGAAGGTTTAGTTTAAGTGATGTCTCCTTTACAGAATTCTACTCTTAAGCCAATTCTTTTTTTTGCTCTATTTATTCTTTTTTTGGTTCTTTATATTTTAAGCCCTTTTTTTGATGTGCTTGCCTGGGCAGCAATTTTATCTTTTTTTATGTATCCAATTTATAAAAAAATCTACAATAGAATTAAAAAAAGGCGTATCTCTGCAATTATAGTGCTTCTTGGGTTTGTCTGTTTTATCCTTTTCCCTTTAGGACTGATTTCTTTGCGGTTTTATCAGCAATTTCTTTCTTTTCTGGAGGCTTTAAGGCCATTTTTTAGTAAAGATATTTCTGAAATATCTGCATTAATTAAACATCACAAAACCATCTCTTTTGTCTTTTCTAAATTTTATACTCAAATTGCCCCCTTTCTTCCTTTTATTAAGGAAAAACTTTCTTCTTTTCTTTCAAGTCTTTTCCAATTTGGCTTTACTTTTTTTGGAGATTTTCTGAGGAAAACGGCTTCAATTGGATTTAAACTTGCTTTTACTCTTATTACTTTATATTACTTTTTAATTGATGGAGAAAAAATTTTTACTGCTGTAAGGGAACTTATTCCTGCCACTGAAAAAGAAAAAGATCGGATTTTTGAGCGTATTTCTTCAATTCTAAGGGGCGTACTCTATGGCAACATTCTTACAGCAATTCTTCAGGGGCTCCTTGCTCTTATTATTTATCTTGCCCTGGGCATTCCCCAGAATTTAATCTGGGCTTTCCTTACTGTAGTTGCTTCTTTTATTCCTGTGTTTGGCACTTCTCTTATCTGGGGGCCTCTGGTGGTATATCTTTTAATAGGAGGACATTATGTCAAGGCCCTTATTCTTCTTATTTATGCTGTGCTTCTTATTTCTCAAATAGACAATGTTATAAAGCCCGTTCTTATTGGAGGGAAGACAAAAATTCATAACCTGCTTATCTTTTTTGCTGTCCTTGGAGGACTTGCCAAATTTGGCTTTTTGGGACTATTTTTAGGGCCTGTTATTTTGGGCCTGTTTTTATCTATGCTTGAAATTTATCGCATAAACCTTTCAAACCATGCCAGAACTTCCGGAAGTTGAAACAATCAGAAGGCAGCTTGAGCCTCTACTCAGAGAGAAGTTGTTACTGGGAGCTCCTTTAAAAGCTCTTCTTCCCCAGCGGCTTTTTTCTTTAAAAAGATATGGAAAAGTGCTTTTTATGGAATTTGAGACATTTTATTTAAAAATCCATCTCAGACTTACGGGGAATCTGGTAATAAAAAAACTTCCCGAAAAAGAAAGACATCTTCTTGCTATCTTTCGCTTTGAAGATCAAAGGCTTTTTTTGTACGATATAAGAAAATTCAGTGAAGTGGTTCTTCTGGATAAAAAGAAGTTTGAAAAACAAGTTAGTGCTCTTGGTAAAGATGCTTTAGCCATATCTTTAGATGACTTTAGACAGATTATTTATAGCGCAAGGCGTGCTATAAAAACACTTCTCCTTGACCAGCGTAAAATTGCCGGCCTGGGAAATATCTATGTTGATGAAATCCTTTTTAGGGCAGAGATTCATCCTTTGAAACAAGCTAATACTTTGGCAGAAGAAGAGGTTGAAAAGCTTTACCAGGTGATGAAAAAAACCCTTAAAAGGGCAATAGAATTGAGAGGCTCTTCTGTAAGGGACTATGTGGATGCCTTTGGAGAAAAGGGGCTTTTTCAAAAAGAGCATCTGGTTTATGGAAAAAGAGGAAAACCCTGTGTAAAATGTGGAACAGAGCTTTCTTATATCAAAGTTGCTCAAAGGGGTACTACTTTTTGTCCAAGGTGTCAGAAAATTTAATTCTTTATTGACTTAGAATTAAGGTATTATAAAATTTTGGTAAAAGGAAAGTTTTAGATGAGAATTTAGGAGGTAATTAAAATGGAGATAAGTTTTGAATCTCCAGAGTTTAAAGAATACTTAAAAGGAATAGTAGCAGAGGTATTAGCTCAGTTCGTTGCAGAAAATGAACTTAAAGCAAAAGAGATTTCATTGATAGAAAGGCTCGTAAGAGTAGAAGAAGAGCTCAAAGCACTTCGTGAGATTCAGATGACTCAATTTGAAGCCATTGAAAAACGATTTGAGGCAATGGAAAAGGCTAACCAACAACGCTTTGAGGCTTTAGAAAAAAGGCTTAGTTTTTTGCAATGGTTTATAGGAATAGGTTTTATTTTTTTGGCATTTTTAATCACTCTTTTTAATTTTTTGGCAAAATAATCTCTGTCAACCTATATCGGTATTATAAATCTCAGTTAAATAGGATCTGAAAAATTGCAGGAAGAAAGGATATATCAGTTTACTGTTGAAAAAAAAGAGGCAGGAGAGAGGCTTGATGTTTATCTAAGACAGAGGCTTTCCGAGCTTAGCAGAAGCAGAATAAAGACTCTTATAGAAGAAAATTTTATAAAGGTAAATGGAAAAGAAACTAAGGCTAGCCACAGGGTCAAACCGGGAGAAATAATAGAGGTTGTAATTCCACCTGAAGAGGAGCCAAGTCTTGAGCCTGAGGATGTGCCTTTCCGTATAATTTATGAAGATGAGCACCTTGCAGTTATAGAAAAGCCTGCTGGAGTTGTGGTGCACCCTGCACCAGGGCACAAAACAGGCACCCTTGTGCACGGGCTTTTAAAAAGACTTAAAGGGCTTTCAGGCATAGGTGGTGAGCTAAGGCCAGGCATAGTTCACCGCCTTGATAAAGAAACTTCTGGCATTATGCTTGTTGCCAAAAACGACCTTGCCCACAGGAGGCTTGTTCAAGCCTTTAAAAATCGCCTTATTCATAAGGAGTATCTGGCTATAGCCTATGGAGTCCCAGAAAGAAAATTTTTTAAAATAAAGGCTCCTATAGGAAGACATCCTGTAAACCGAAAAAAGATGACAGTTATTTCCTCTGGAAGGGAGGCAGAAACCATTTTTGAAGTAAAAGAGGCTTTTAAAAAGGCAAGCCTTATCTTTGCCAGACCCCTTACTGGAAGGACGCATCAGATAAGAGTGCATCTTTCCTACATAGGCCATCCCATTCTGGGCGATCCTATTTATGGAGGCTTAAAACACGGACTTCCAAAACCGCCAAGGCTTATGCTTCATGCGTATAAAATCTCTTTTTCCCATCCAGCAACTGAAGAGCCTATGGAGTTTTTTGCTGATTTACCTGAGGATTTTGAGAAATATCTTCAAACCTTAAAAAATTTTTTGTAATTTGTGATAAAGTTTTGTGATAAAGTTGCCTTTTTTATTTTGAAGAGTTATATTATAAATTAAAAGAAGAGTTTTTGGATAGAAGCAATGTTTAAAGAAGATGTGTTTTTAAAGTGGCTTGATAGTGAGGCAGAAAGGATAGTAGAAAAACTTGGAGCAGGAGAACCATTAAAAACTGAAGAAATGATAGTACTTATTTTGAAAGCTCAGGCTAATCATTTTCAGCATTTAGACGAAGATTTGAGAAATGAAATAAAACAATTGAGAGAAGATATGGAAAAACGTTTTGATTTTATAGAAAAGAGATTCAATTTTATGCAGTGGTTTATGGGAATAGGTTTCACTTTTATTGCCTTACTTATTACTCTTATTAATTTTTTTGGAAAATAATTAAGTGTGAAATCTTTTATAATCATAAAACTCGGTATCACAGGGTCAATTGCTTCAGGAAAGACTACCCTTTGTCAGCTTCTTGAAGAAGAAGGAGTAAGGGTTTTTTATGCAGATAAAGTGGTGGCTGAACTTTATAAGGACAAAAAAATTCAGAATGTATTGACAAAGATTTTTGGGAAAGAAATTTTAAAAAATGGAAAAATAAATAAAGATAGGATAAGAAAAGCAATTTTAAATAATCCCGAGTCAAGGATAAAGCTTGAGGCACTTTTTCATCCCTTAGTAAAAGAAAAGCTAAGAGAGTTTTTCAGAGAAGAAGAGCAAAGGGGAGCACTTATTTGTGCTGCAGAGATTCCACTTCTTTTTGAGGCAGGCTGGAAAAAATTTTTTGACGAGGTCTGGGTAATTTCCTGCAAGAAAGAGCTTCAGCTAAGAAGGATGCTTAAGAGAGGACTGGAGCCAGAAGAAGCAAAGGCTTTTTTAAAACTTCAGCTTTCCCTTGAAGAAAAGGCAAAAATGGCAGATAGAGTATTTTCTTCTGAAATTTCTTTGGAAGAATTAAAAAGGCAGGTTCAAGAAGCTTTAAATGAGCTTAAGGTTAAAGCCCAATCTTTTAAAGCTGACCAGCCCCTTTCAGTATAGCCATGAAAAAAATAGCTTCTGCCAATTTTCCTTGCCCTTAATTCGTAAAGAAAATAAGCTTCTTTCAGAGAAGATAGTTCCTTGCCTGAAATAGCAGGAGTGCCTTTAGGATCTCCTATAACAATAGGCCCAATTCCATAATAGATCTCATCAGCAAGCCCTTCTGCAAGAAAAGAACCGTGCACTCTTCCTCCACCCTCAACAAGAAGAGAATTTATTCCTTTATCTTTACATCTTTTAAGAAGGCTGAGCAGATCAACCTGAGCATTTTTTAAAGGCAGCCTCCATACTTTAACGCCTTTTTCCAAAAAGGCTTTCTCTTTTTCTTTTGGAGCATTTTCCCCACAGGCAACTACTGTAGGAGCAGAAGAGGTATCAAAAATTTTGAAAGAGGGAGAAAGGGAAAGATTTGTATCAAGCACAATTCGCAATGGATTTTTCCCTTTAACCAGACGGCAGGTGAGCTGCGGATTGTCCTTTAACACGGTGTTTTTCCCCACCAAAATGGCATCACACTCTGCTCTTAACCTATGGGCAAAGGCTCTTGCTTTCTCACAGGTAATCCACTTTGAATCCCCTGTGGAGACAGAGATCTTTCCGTCAAGACTTGCTGCCACCTTAAGAATCACCCAAGGCAATTCCCTTGTAATCCTGCTGAGAAAGGCTCTGGTTAATTTGACAGCCTCTTCTGAAAGTATACCACAGCAAATCTCTATTCCGTTTTTCTGAAGAAATTCAAGGCCTCCCCTTGCCTCTGGATTGGGATCCCTTATAGCACAGACAACCCGTTTAATACCCTTTTCCAGAATAATCCTTGTGCAGGGAGGGGTTTTGCCGTAGTGATTACATGGCTCAAGGGTTACAAAGAGACATGCTCCTTTTGCTCTTTCTCCAGCCTTTTTAATAGCTTCAACCTCTGCATGAGGTCCGCCGTAAAACCTGTGATAGCCCCTGGAAATCACTTTCCCTGAGTGAGGATCCACAAGCACTGCTCCCACAAGGGGATTGGGAGATACTTTACCAGCACCTTTTCTGGCTTCCCTTATGGCAAGTTTCATATAATATTCAGGAGATTTTAAAGCCATTTTGATTATTTTCTTCTGGGACAGATGGAAGAAATGTAAAGCTGAACCTGAAGCCTGCTCCAGTTAATCCTGCCAGCCTTTTCAGTTTTCTCTTCTTTAGCAAGCTTTACTCTTTCTGCTACTTTTGAATAATATGCGCTTTTTTCAATATTAAGAGGGGTTTTTCGCATCTGATTGAGCTTAAAAATAAGGGCATTGAGCTTTCTTACTTTGAGGTAGGCATCCTTAGTATCTTCTTCAAGAAGTTCTTCAATATGTCTTATTTCTTTCATTAATTCCACTTCTTTAGGAAGAAATCCTGCGTTTTTTAAAATCTTATAAACAAGTCTCAAATCTTCAGGGACAAAAGGTTCTTCTTCCAGTTCAAGAGGTTTCCCTTTATAGGAAGGGGCTTCAAGCTGACCATTCTCTAAAGCTTCTTTTATTCGTTCTTCAGCAATTTTTTGGAAAACGAGAAGGCTCATTGCAAAACCCACAGTTCATATTTTACCAGGGAAGAGAACCCGGAGTCTGGAAATTCTGAGAGCACTGCCTGATAGTATCTCTTTGCTGCTGCAAGATCTCCGGCTTTCTTTGAGAGCCTTGCAAGATCAAGATAGAGATAAAGGTCAAGAGGCCTTAATTTTTTTACATTCTTCTGATAAATTGTAATGGCTCTATCAAAAAGTTTTTTTTCTTCTTGTATTTTGCCCAGTCCATAATTTGCAATAGGAATAAAATAGGATGAAGCATGAGATTTAAAAATTTTTAAGTATTTTTGGGCCAATTTATAATTTCCCTTCTGGTAAGCTTGAGCAAAAAGTATAAGACAAGCTTCAAGTCCTGCGCGTGTGGAAGGATATTTTTCAACGAGATTTTTTAGTACTTTTGAATTCTGGGGTGAGGCAGAGAGAAGCAGTTGTCCGGCCTTTCTTTCTTTGTATTGAAAGTAATATTTTATACCAGAAATAATGAGAGCAATGGATATAAAAACTCCTACTATAACAAGCACAAGACTCAATTTTTGATGCAAAAATTCGGTTAATTTTTCATGGAAGGAGATGAGCCTTTCTTCCATAATGGTTTATCCTCCAAAAAAGTCCTCCCATTTGAAAATAAGAGGTTTTTCGTCAGGTTTTAGCACTTCATAATCCTGCACTTCTCCAAGAAGAATGAGATGGTCTCCTGCTTCACATTCTCCTACAAGTTCACACTCAAAATAGGCAAGGGCCTCCTTTAATACCGGGCACCCGTGAAGAGCGGGTTTGTATTCAATCCCTTCAAATTTGTTAACCTCTTTACCTGACTTAAACCCAAAGTGTTTGGCAAGTTCGGTTTGGTTTTCCCCCAGGGTATTTATACAGAAAAAACCGGAATTTTTGATAAGTTCATAGGTGTATCTTTGAGGGGCTATGGCTACGGCAAGGAGCCTTGGTTTGAAAGAAACCTGTGATACCCAAGCAGCAGTCATGCCGTTTACTTTTTCTCCATCTTTGGCAGTAATGATGAAAACTCCTTGAGGGATAAAAGTGGCAATAGCCTTCTGAAGGCTCAAGTGAAATCACCTCCTTTTTAAAAGTGCCGGGAGCGGGAGTCGAACCCGCACGGGGTCATCCCCCAGTGGATTTTGAGTCCACCGCGTCTGCCAGTTCCGCCATCCCGGCTTTATTTTTCCTATTCTACAAACTTTTGTTTTTTTTTCAAGGGCTTTAATTTTTGTTGACATAAAAAGTTTAACCTCTTTTGTGATTTGCAATTTTTGGGTTATAATTGCTAAAAAAGTCTAAAAAGGGGTGAGGGGTATGGCTGGACATTCACACTGGGCACAGATAAAAAGAAAAAAAGCAGCTCAGGATGCAAAAAGAGGACAGCTTTTTACCAAACTTATAAGAGAGATCATCGTTGCAGTACGTACAGGTGGAAGCGGAGATCCAGAAAATAATCCAAGGCTCAGGGCTGCTATTCAGGCTGCAAGAGCAGCAAATATGCCCAAGGAAAACATAGAAAGGGCCATTAAAAAGGCCCTTGGTCTGGAAGAAGGCACCCAGTATGAAGAAGCCACCTTTGAGGGATACGGCCCTGGCGGAGTCGCCATTCTTATAAAGGCCATTACAGACAACAGGAGGAGAACTGTCTCAGAGCTCAGGCATCTTTTCAGCAAGCACGGTGGCAGTCTTGCAGAGCCAGGGGCTGTGGCATGGGTTTTTGAACAAAAAGGGCTTATTGTGGTACCCAAGGAAAATGAGGAAAAAGTGCTTGAAATTGCCATTGAAACCGGGGCAGAGGACACAAGGGAGTATGAAAGTGAAATAGAAATTATTACCGAGCCTTCTCAGTTTGAAGAAGTAAAAAAAGCCCTTGAAAATGAGGGCATAAAAATCGTTTCTGCAAGAGTTACCATGGTGCCAAAAAGCACGGTGTCTGTAACCGACCAGAGCACAGCCCAGAGCCTTTTAAAACTCATGGAGGCCCTTGAAGACCACGACGATGTGCAGCAGGTTTATGCCAATTTTGACATCCCTGAATCAGTGATGGAAAGCCTTAGTAAATGAGGGTAATGGGCATAGATCCTGGGTTGAATGAGCTTGGTTATGCAGTGGTGGAGGACGAGGAGGGAGTTTTTAAAGTTGTTTCTCTGGGCAGTATAAAACAACTACGCCCTGGAAGTCCCCTGGCTTTAAAACTTTCAAGACTCTTTTTGAAACTTGAAGAGCTTTTGAAAAGTTATCGTCCTCAACTTCTGGCAGTGGAAGAAGTTTTCTCCCGTCCCTATCCATCTGCTGCCACCAAACTTGCTCAGGCACAGGCCGTAGTGCACCTCCTTGCAGGCCTTTATCAAATTGAGGTGCAAAGCCTGAATCCTGTAGAAGTAAAAAGTTTCCTCACCGGGAATGGAAAGGCAAATAAAAAAGAACTTTCTAAAGTGCTGTATTTTATGATAAAGAGTGGAGAGGTAAAAGGAATTTCAGAAGAAAGGTTTTCCAACTCTCATGTGAGTGATGCTTTGGCTATATCTATAGTCTGTCTTATGAAAAGGGGCTTTGGAAGGTGCTTTACTCAGTAAAAGGGACTCTGAAAGAAGTCTTTCCTCCAAACAGGATAATTCTGGAAACAGCGTTTCTTTCTTTTGAAATTCTTGTTCCTTATTCACAGCTGGAAGAATTTAAAACTCAAAAAGGGAAAAAAATTGAGCTTTTCGTGAGCATGCTTCTCAGAAAAGGAGAAAAAATTGAAATTTATGGTTTTAAAGAAAAGGCTGAAAGAGAACTTTTTTTTAAGCTTATAAGTCTTTCCAGAGTAGGCCCGAGCCTTGCACTCAATTTGCTTTCCACTTTTTCTCCCGGGGCTTTAAGGAAGGCAGTATTAAATGGAGATGTAAAATCACTGGTAAAAGTCCCTGGAATAGGGCCCAAGAGGGCAGAGAGGCTCCTTGTGGAATTAAAAAATCTTTTTGGAAGCACATCTACAAAAAAACAGATTCTCAATATAAAGCAGCAGGAGATTTTTGAAGAAGCAAGGCACTGTCTTATAAGTCTTGGTTTAAAAGCAAGTGAGGCTGAAAAGCTTCTTCTGGAAGTTTTTTCTCCCGAGGATAGTCTGGAAAACTTAGTAAAAAAAGCACTTCAGAAGTTAAGCCCTGTGTAAGGGCCGGGCCTTCAGAAGAAGGCCCGAAGGGAAGGGAGAATTTTTTAATAAATTCCG
>JAMOQE010000042.1 GCA_027064165.1 Thermodesulfatator sp.
TTTTTTCCAGATATGTTTTGTAATACTTAGCACCCTGATTGGATTTGGCATCTTTTTTTATTTTTATTATTCCAGAAAGGGCATTTTGTTTGCACTTATTGGGGGTGTTCTTGGGGCAGTTCTTGGAGTACTTATAATTTGGGTAGAAGAAAGAATTAAAAAACTCCCTTTTCTTCAGATTCTTGGTGGCACTATAGGACTTCTTGTAGGACTTGGTCTTGCATTTTTTATATCTTCTTTTTTTGAAGTTTTCACCAGAGGGGTCTGGCAAATTTTTCTCTATGTTATGAGTACCCTGGGATTGGGATATCTGGGTCTTGTACTTGGAGGGAAAAAATTTCAGGAGATTAAACTTTCTGAATTCTTTGAGAGGATGTTTATAAAAATTTCCAGCTCTATTACTACTGTTTCTAAAAAATTTGCCAAAAAAGAAACTCCCAAAGTTATTGATACTTCTGCTATTATAGATGGAAGGGTGGTAAATGTTTGTGAAACAGGGTGGCTTGAAGGTCCTGTTATTGTGCCAAAATTTGTACTTGAAGAGATTCAGCTCCTTTCAGATAGCATGGATCCGGTGAAAAGAGACAAGGGTAAAAGGGCTCTTGACCTGCTTAATAAACTAAAGGAAGCAGTCAAAAAAAATTTTAAAATTTCCGAGCATGACTACGAAAAACTTAGCACTGACGAAAAACTTATAAAAGTGTGTAAAGAGCTTGGTGCAAAACTTGTAACCACGGATTATAATTTGAACAAAATTGCCCGACTTCAGGGAGTGGAAGTCCTTAATATAAATGAACTTTTTATCGCTCTTAAGCCGAATGTAAAGCCTGGAGATGTATTGAAAATACTTATAGTTAAGCCTGGCAAAGAAAAACATCAGGGAGTGGGTTATCTGGAAGACGGCACCATGGTGGTGGTAGAGAATGCAAGGGCTTTTATTGGAAAGGAACTTGAGGTGGTAGTTACCCATCTTCTTCACTCTCCAAGTGGAAGAATAATTTTTACCCAGATAAAAAATAAAAGAGCTTCCTGATTTAGTTGTATGCCCAAAATTTTCCTTCTTCCTCAGGAAGTTGCCTCCCGGATAGCTGCAGGAGAGGTCGTTGAAAGGCCTGCTTCTGTGGTGAAAGAGCTTGTGGAGAATGCCTTTGACGCAGGAGCAAGCTTGATAAAAATTTATTTAAAAGAGGGAGGAAAGAGAGAAATTGTTGTTTATGACGATGGAGAAGGAATGGAGCCAGAGGACTTAAAGCTGTGCTATAAACACCACGCCACAAGTAAAATTCGCTCCCTTGCGGATCTTTTCAGGGTGGTAACCTATGGATTTAGAGGAGAGGCCCTTGCAAGCATTGCCCAGGTCTCAGTGCTTACCATAAAAAGCAGGACTGAAGCTCAGGACACAGGCTATCAAATAAGGGTTGAGTTTGGTGAGGAAAAAGAGTTTAGGCCTGTAGCTCTTTCAAAAGGCACGTTTGTTAAAGTGGAGAGGCTTTTTGAAAATCTGCCTGCAAGAAAGGCTTTTTTAAAGAGTGCAAGGGCTGAAGTTTTAAGAGTCTCTGAGATTTTAAAAGGGCTTCTTCTTTGCAAGCCAGATACATCCTGTGAGCTTTACTCAGAAGGAAAGAGACTTTTTGAATGGAGAGGGGGCGAGGTAAAAGAGCTTCTTGCCAAAATAACGGGCTTAAAAAAAGAGGCCTTTGAAAAGGAAGATTTCATTTCTTCTCCGCCTTACAAACTTTCTTTTACCATTACTTCCACTAAAAATACCTTTAAACACACAAAGTATCTTTACTTTTTCGTAAACAAAAGGTGGATAAAAGATGAAAAGCTCTCAAGGATGTTTTTAACTGCTTTAAAGGAGTACTTTGGTAACCTGGGTTTTCCAGCAGGAGTTTTTTATCTTGAGGTGCCTCCACATCTTATAGACATAAATGTGCACCCTGCCAAGTGGGAGGTAAGATTTAAGGACGAAAAAGCAGTGTTTGAAGTGATAAAAAAGGGGCTTTTGAGAGTATTTAAAGGCACTTCTAAATTTTATTATTTCACTCCCTATGGTTCTTCACATTCTTTTAGTGCGTCCAATTCATCCTTTAAACCTTTAAATGTAGTAAGAGATGAGCCACTAAAGGAAGATCTTCCTGTTTCCTATTTTCCTGAAAAAGCCTTTTCTTCTCCTGATTTCAGGGTGCTGGGGAGTTTTCTTGATACTTACCTTCTGGTTGAGAGGAGAGAAGAGCTGTACATTATTGACCAGCATGCCCTTTCAGAAAGGGTGCTTTTTGAAAGACTGATGGAGAAGGAATGGAAAGGTGTGCAAAAACTTCTTTTCCCTGAAAAACTTAGTCTCAGTGAGGAGGCGGAGGAACAGTTTAAAGAAAAGAAAAGTGCTCTTGAAAAAATGGGCTTTGAGTTTGAAGAGAGGCCTGATGGAGTATATTTAAAAGGGGTGCCAAGGGCGCTTGGAGAGTGTGATAAGATCCTGGTGGAGGAAGTGCTTGAATCTCCCTTTTCAGATGAAACTAAGCTTAAAAAGGAGCTTATTGCAAGTTTTGCCTGCAAAATGGCAAGGAAAAAAGGAGATGTTCTCGCGGTAAAAGAGGCAGAGTATCTTATAAAGGAGATGTTTGAAAAGGGGTTTAAAACCTGCCCTCACGGAAGACCTCTTTATTTCAAGCTTTCCAAGCTTGAAATAGAAAAAAGACTGAAGAGGATTGTTTAGCCTTGGTTTTGGCAATTCTTGGGCCTACAGGGGTTGGAAAGTCTGAGCTTGCGGTTTTTCTTGCAGAAAGGCTAAGGGGAGAAGTTATAAACTTTGATTCCCTGCAGTTTTACAGGGATTTAAACATAGGCACAGCCAAGCCCTCAGAAGAAGAGAGGAAAGGAATCCCCCATCATCTCTTTGATATTCTTGCTCCTGACGAAGAATTTAATGCCGCAAAGTTTGTTGAGCTTGCCGATAGAGTAATAAGAGAAATAAGGGAAAGGAATCATCTCCCTATCCTTGTTGGAGGCACAGGGCTTTATTTGAGGGCATTTGAATATGGACTTTTTCCAGTGGAAGTTCCAGAAGAAATAAGGAAAAGAGTAAGAACAAGGGCTGAAGAAAATTTGACAGAGCTTTACAGGGAACTTCAAGAGCTTGATCCAGAATATGCCCAAAAAATAGGACCAAAGGACAGGGTAAGGATCACGAGGGCACTTGAGGTGATTTATGCAACCTCTAAACCCTTTTCCCATTTTCACAGGGAACATCCCTTTTTTCAGAAAAAAAGGTATAATATTTTGAAAATTGGGCTTGTTCTCCCAAGAGAAGAACTTTATCAGAGGATAAACCAGAGAGTACTCAAGATGATAGAGGCGGGCTGGGTTGAAGAAGTGAGAAGCCTTATGAAAAAGGGCTATGGAGAGGAAACAAAGGCTTTTAAAGCAATTGGGTATAAGCATATCCTAAAATATTTAAAAGGAGAGCTGTCTTTGGATGAGGCAATAAGGCTCATTCAAAGGGATACCCGCCGCTATGCCAAGAGGCAGCTCACCTGGTTCAAAAAGGAGCCAGAGGTGCACTGGTTTTCTCCCTATGATAAAGAAAAAATTTTAAGCTTTGTGAAAAAGCATCTTAAGGAGGATTAAAAAATTGGAGAGTATGACGGGTTTTGGAAAAGGGGTTTTTCAGAAAGAGGGCTTTAGCGTTACTGTCTATGCAAAGAGCATTAATCACAGGTATCTTGATGTGCACCTGAAGCTTCCCAGGAGATACCAGCTCCTTGAGGAGAAGGTGAGAAAAACAGTAGGAGAGTATCTTGAAAGGGGAAGGATTGACATCTGGGTAAAGTTTTCTGGCATAAGCCCGGTTTCAAGAGAGGTGCTTCTTGACCTTGAGCTTGCAAAGAGGCTTAAGAAGAGTCTTGAGGAGATGAAAGATGTACTTGGCTTTGAGGAGCCTCTTTCTCTTTCTGATTTTATAAGGTTCAGGGATTATATTTATCTTGAAGAGCCAGAGGAGGACTTAAATGCCCTCTGGCAGGAGCTTGAGCCAGCTTTAAGAACTGCCCTTGAAGAACTTAAGGCTGCAAGGCTAAGAGAAGGAAGGCTTCTTGAAGAGCATATAAAAGGCTATCTTGAAGAGCTTGAAGACATTGCTGAAAAAATTGAGGGCTTAAGGGAAAAAGTAAGAGAAAGGCACATTGCAAGGTTTAAAGAAAGGGTTGAGTTTATGCTAAAAGAGCTTGGCTCTCAGATGGATGAGGTGCGGATTTATCAGGAAGTTGCCCTACTTCTTGATAGATTTGATTTTGCAGAGGAAATTGACAGGTTGAAAACACACTTGGTGCACTTTAAAGAAATTGCTAAGGAACCTTCCTGTGGAAAGAGGCTTGATTTTATCTGTCAGGAAATGTTTAGAGAGGTAAATACCCTATCCAATAAGGCCCAGGATCCAGAGGTATCAAAATATGCAGTAAAGGCAAAGGATCTTATAGAAAAACTCAGAGAGCAGGTGCAAAATGTGGCTTAAAAGGCTTAAGCTTTATTCAGAGCTTCTTAAGTTTGAGCATACCATTTTTGCCCTCCCCTTTGGGCTTGCAAGCCTTTTTATGCTTTACAAAGAGCCGCCGAGTTTAAAGAAGGTGTTTTACATCCTGCTTGCACTGATTGCAGGAAGGACTCTTGGCATGGCATTTAACAGGTGGATTGATAAACCATTTGACGCCTTAAATCCCCGCACAAAAAAATGGCCCCATGCAAGTGGCCTGGTTAAAGACTGGGAAATAAAGCTTATTGCCCTTCTGAGCCTGGGAGTTTTTATCTTTGCCTGCTCTCAGATTAATCACCTGGCACTTCTTTTAAGCCCAATTGTGGTGTTTTTTCTCTTTTTTTATCCTTATGCCAAAAGAATTACCTATTTCCCTCACTTTGTGCTTGGTATTATCTACTTTTTGATACCCATAGCCATAGATGTTGCCTTAAATGAGAGGGTGTCTCTTCTGGCCTGTGCTTTAGGGATTGCTATGGGAAGCTGGGTTTCTGGCTTTGACATCCTTTATGCCCTTCAGGACTACGAATTTGACAAAAAAGTTGGTTTAAAATCCCTTCCTGTGAAGTTTGGGATTGGTGGAGCACTCAAGGTGGCAAGACTACTTCATCTTATTACATTTTTTTCTTTGCTTTTTTGTGGTTTTCTTTATGATAAAACCACCTGGATTTATTATACCGGGCTTTTCTTGCTTTCCCTTTTTCTGGTTTACGAGCATTCACTTATAAAGGAAGACGATCTTTCCAAAATAAACAAGGCCTTTTTTACTGTTAATGGCTTTGTGAGCATTTTGTTCTTTGGTGTGGTATTATTGAATCACTTTTTTTCGTGAGGAAGTCTTGAAGAGGTTTGCTTTTATCAATCAAAAAGGAGGGGTTGGCAAAACTACCCTTGCTATAAATCTTGCAAGGGCTTTGACTCTCCAGGGGAAAAGGATTTTGCTTATAGATTTTGATCCCCAGGCCAATGCTTCAAGTGGACTGGGAGTAAGGGTAAACAAAGAGAAAAGTATTTATCAGGCCCTGGTGGAAGAAGATTTTGAATCATTTGTGAAAGAGCCTTTTAAAGGCCTTTTTCTTCTTCCATCTTCCATAGATCTGGTGGGTCTTGAAGTGGAGCTTGTAAAGCATCCAGAAAGAGAAAAAGTTTTGAGAGACTTTTTGTTTTCTGTGACCTTTAAAGGTTTGCCTTTGGAAAAGGCCTTTGATTTTATTTTTATTGATTCACCTCCTTCTCTCAGCCTTATTACAGTGAATGTGCTTGTAGCCTCTGAAGGAGTGATTATTCCACTTCAGTGTGAGTATTATGCCCTTGAGGGGCTTTCGCTTCTTGTAAGGACGGTGAGGAGAGTAAAGGCAGCTTTTAACCCTGAGCTAAGGCTTTTTGGGATGGTGCTTACCATGTATGATAGCAGAAACAGGCTTTCTCAGGAAGTGGCAGAGGAGGCAAGGAGGCACTTCCCCTGGCTTCTTTTTAACACAGTAATTCCAAGGAGTGTAAGGGTCAGTGAAGCCCCGAGCTTTGGGAAACCTGTGCTTGACTATGTTCCAAATCACAAAGTAAGCCAGGCCTTTTTAAGGCTTGCAGAAGAGTTTTTACGAAGAAATGCTTGACATTTTATTAAAGTAATGATATGTTTATAATCTGTCCTGCCCCCATCGTCTAGTGGACTAGGATACTGGCCTCTCACGCCAGAGACCCGGGTTCGAATCCCGGTGGGGGCGCCATGGTCTTATCCATGGAAGTTGACTTTCTTTTTATCAATCCCTGGATCTACGACTTTGCAGCCTATGACTTCTGGCTTAAGCCCTTTGGCCTCCTTAGCCTTGCTGGAAAACTGAGGCACCTCGGTTATTCTATCTTTTTTTTAGACCTCCTTGATCCTTTTTCTCCCCACCTTCCCAAAAAACCAAGAAGAGATAAATTTGGTCTGGGACATTTTTATAAAGAAGAGGTGCCAAAGCCTGTATTTTTTGAAGATGTGCCAAGAAAATTTTTTCGTTATGGTTTGCCATTTCCGGCCTTTAGACGAATAATTTCCACTATTAAATTTAAAGCAGTCTTTCTTACCTGCCTTTTAACTTACTGGTATCCAGGACTTTTTACACTTCTGGAGTTTTTTTCAAAAAATTATCCAGATGTACCCATTTTTGTGGGAGGGATTTATGTAAGTCTTTGTAAATCTCATCTTGAAGAATTTATAAAAAATTATTTACCTTGGGCCAAAATAAATATAGTGCTTGAGGGAGAAGAGCTCATTTCTCAAATTCAGCAAAGTTACAAACCTTCTTCAGAACCTTTTCCCCTGGAGTATCCAGCCTTTTACTTTTATTCTAAAATTCCCTATGTAGTAATTATGACAAGCAAAGGCTGTCCTTTTAATTGCCCTTATTGTGCCTCAAAGAAAATTTACCCTTATTTTTATCAAAGAAATCCAGATGAGGTGGCAGAAGAAATAAGACATTGGTATGAAAAATACAAGGTAAAGGATTTTGCCTTTTATGACGATGCCCTGCTTTTTAACTTTGAAAAACACCTTGGGATTATTCTTGAAAAACTTTTAAGCTTAGGAATAAAAGCGAGATTTCATACTCCTAATGCTGTTCATGCAAGATTTATAACCAGAGAAGTGGCAATGCTTTTCAGAAAAGCTGGTTTTACTACTTTAAGATTTGGTTTTGAAAGAGCTGAAAACAGATTTGACAGCAAGCTTACTTTAGAAGAGTTTAAAAGGGCAATAACATACTTAAAAGAAGCAGGTTTTACTGCAAAAGAACTTGGTGCTTATGTCCTTTATGGAATTCCAGATGAAGACTTTTCAGAAGTAAAAAAGACATTAGAAATTCTTTATAAAATAGGTGTGCCTCCTTATCTTGCAGAGTTTTCTCCTATTCCAGGCACCCCTTTTTTTGAAAGGGCAAAGCAGACTTCTCGCTATCCTATTGGGGAGGATCCGATTTTTCATAATAATACAGTATTCCCCGCGTTTAAAAAGCCGGATTGGGAGAAGATAGAAGAAATAAAGAAGCTGGCAAGGACTATTAGAAAAGAGCTAAAAGCTTCCTGTCAGCAGGGCATAGATCAAGCTGTTTAGCTTCTTCAGGAGATACCCATTTCATATCCACAGCCTCTGTAAGCACTGGAGCACCATTAAACTTTTCTACTTCAAAAAGAAAAAGCTCTATTTCAAACTCTCCATAATCATGGATAACTTTTCCGAGGAATTTGGGGGAGTTTATTTCAAGGTTTAGCTCTTCTTTAAGCTCCCTTTTCAGGGCGTCTTCTGGAGTTTCTCCCTGTTCTACCTTGCCTCCTGGGAATTCCCACAGACCTCCGTGCTTTTTGTGAAGGGGCCTTTTTACAAGCAAAACCTTACCCTCAGGAGACTTTAACGCCCCAGCCACTACCTGATACCTTGGTTTCATTTATTTACCCTCTCACAGAGGGTTAAACAGCCAATTATCATCCTTTTCTCCGGATAGTGCACTCTTTTGTGTGAAAAACTCTGTAAAAAATTGCTTCAATTTTCTCAAGATATTTTTTGGCATTAAAAAGATTTTCAATTTCTTCTTCACTGAGGTACTTGACTATTTGTGGCTCCTTTTTTACCAGTTCTTTAAAGTGAAGTTTTTCATTCTTCCAGACCTGCATAGCAAGTTTTTGTACTATTTTATAAGCCTCTTCTCTTGTCATTCCCTTTTCAATTAATGTAAGCATAAGGGGCTGGGAAAAAACAAGCCCCCTTAAAAGGTCCAGATTTTTAAGCATTCTGTCTGGATAGACAAGGAGATTTTCAAGGAGTCCTGTAAGTCTTACCAAAGCAAAGTCTGCAAGCGTTGTGGCAGAGGGGATCATCATTCTTTCTACAGAGGAATGGCTTATGTCTCTTTCATGCCATAGCACCACATTTTCAAGGGCTGGAGTAACATAACTTCTTATCATTCTGGAGAGACCGCAGAGATTTTCGGATAAAATGGGATTTCTTTTATGAGGCATGGCTGAAGAGCCTTTTTGTCCGGGACTAAAAAACTCTTCTGCTTCAAGTACTTCTGTTCTTTGTAAATGACGAATCTCAGTGGCAATTTTTTCTATGGAAGCTGCTAAAATGGCAAGACTGCAGATATATTCGGCATAACGGTCTCTCTGGATAACCTGGTTACTAATAGGAGCAGGCTTTAAGCCCAGTTTTTCGCAAACAAAGGCCTCTATTTCCATGGGAAGATGAGCATAGGTGCCCACTGCTCCGGAAATTTTTCCATAGGCAATATTATCAAGGGCCTTTTCCAGCCTTTCTCTGTTCCTTTTCATCTCTTCATACCACAGGGCAAGTTTAAGGCCAAATGTTATAGGTTCCGCATGGATTCCATGAGTCCTGCCAATCATAAGAGTATTTTTGTATTGAAAGGCCTTGACCTCAAGGACTTCCATTAGTTCTTTAAGGTCTTTCAGGATTATTTCCATGGCCCTTTTCATAAGCCAGGCCATGGCAGTATCCAACATGTCTGAAGAAGTCATGCCCATGTGAAGATACTTTGCAGGAGGCCCTACTATTTCTGCAAGGTAAGTTAAAAAGGCTATAACATCGTGCCTTGTCTGTTTTTCTATAGCTTCAATTCTTTGCAAATCCAGGGAAGAAAAACCATTTTCCATATAAGGCCTGAGTTTGGTTTTCAGGACCTCAAAGTCTTTTTTTGGAACTTTGCCAAGTTTATACCATGCTTCACAGGCATAAAATTCCACAAGGAGCCATGCCCTGAGCTTTTCACTGGGACTCCAGAGCTTTGCCATAACCGGCCTTGTATATCTTGGAATCATTTTTAAGCCTCCCTGATTGCTTTGATATCTGTACTTTTTTAAGTAATTTTATCATTTATTTTGTCTTCACCTATTTTAATAGAAATTTTTAAAAATTCAAAAGCTGTAAACATTGACATTTCGTGCTTTTTTGGTATAGAAAAAGCACTTATGAAAAAGAATTGGCTATTTTTTGTGTTTTTTATTTTTTTTGTCTTTGCTCACCAGGTCCGGGCTACTCCTTCTACACAAATAAGTAATCGTTCTCCCCGTTTAATTACTTATCAAGTTAAAAAAGGGGATACCCTTATCAAAATAGCCAGAAAGTTTGGTATTTCAGTAAGAGAAATAAAAAAATGCAATAAAATAAGGGGCTCAATTATTCGCATAGGCCAGGTGCTGAAGATTCCTGTAAAGTCCCCTGTATATGCAGAAATTTACTCTACAAGCCAGAAAGTAAAAGGAAAAATCCTTTTTCACATTGTAAAAAGAGGAGAAAGTCTTTATAGCATAGCCAGAAAGTATGGCACCACAGTAACTATGTTAAAAAAACTGAATCACTTGAGAAGTTCTTTAATAAAGCCCGGTCAAATCTTAAAGATAAGAAAAACTCCTCCCCCGTATAAGATTGAGGATCCGTTTTTAAAATTTCTTGTTGAGTCTCCCTTTTATAAGACTCATGTGGTGAAAAAAGGAGAGAATATTTATAAAATTGCAAAAAAATACGGAGTTTCTGTTATTGCTATCAAGACTTTTAATGATCTTGACACCCTGAGGCTATCTCCTGGCCAGGTATTAAAAATACCTATTAAACCTCCTGTTAATCCAAAGTTTAAGATGCGCGTAAGAAAAAAAAGGATTTATTACAGGGTTAAAAAAGGAGACACCCTTATTAAAATAGCCAGAAAGTTTGGCA
>JAMOQE010000043.1 GCA_027064165.1 Thermodesulfatator sp.
TCCCTTGGAAAGAGAAGTGTTAGGAATTATAAGAGTTGTGTCAACTATTTTAGAAAGAGCAGCAGCTGTGTTTATAACAGAAATTGCTCTTGCCTTCTTTAAAGGAAGTTTTTCTGGAAAAATCAAGGCAACTTTCATTTTTATTATTTATTATCTTTGTTTGATAGAGGAATTGCAATTATGAATATGAAAAATACAAAATAAGTAAGAGATAAAGTTTCTACAAGTCCTCTAATAAAATAATGAGCTATTAATACGGAAAAAATGGCAAAAAACATGCCTTTTTCAATAAATATTTTTGTTTTCAAACATTTTAAAAAAGCCTCTTTTAGGCTATATAAAAAGAGTAATATAAAAATTAAGGCTCCTATTAATCCTTGTCTGATTATAGTCTGGAGGAAAATTCCTTCATCAGAATAGTATATGAACCTTTTTTCTTTAGAATCATAACGACCACACCTCTTAGGAACATGATATTTTTCTAAAAAGTTAAAATAAAGAAGTCTTCCATATCCTATTCCTAAAACAGGGCGATGCTTTAAAACAAGAAAAAATCTATCTTTAATAATAATATTCCTACCATTTGGAGAAAGTCTACGTTTAATGGCTCCTTTTACCATTGGATGACTATGATATTTATAAGCTAAAAAAGAAAAGCCTAAAAGTAAAACTATCCATCCAGTTATTATTATTTTTTTATTATTTTTCCACATAAGAAAAGATACAAAAATTATCCATAAAATTATTTCTAAAAAAATAGTTACAAAAGCTCCCCTTGATCCAATAGGAAAAAGAAAGGCTAATGAAAAAAAAATGTTAAGTATTAAAAAACATCTAAAAATCAAATTATTAAAAACTAAAAGGCTACTTAAAGCAAATGGTAAAAGCAATCCTAAATAGAAAGTATAATTTCTATCTGGAATAAATGTTTTAGAAAAGAGATCCCAAGTATGACATTCTTTTACTGCTTTTAAATAAAAGTGTAAATTATTGAGTATAAAGACTGTTATGAAAGCAAGTAATATAATTTTAAAAACATTTTTTTTATAACCTATAGAAAGAACTGCTAATCCTAATGGAATACTTACCCAATAGCTTTTTTTTATCCATTCAAAAGAATATAAGGGCATTTCAGAAAAAATAGCTGACAAGCAAAGCGAAACAAAAAAAAGAAAGAGCAAAATCAATAGGCTTTTTTTGGCTCCAGATGGGAATTTTTCTTTTAATACAAGATGTTTGTATATGAGGAAAAAATATAACATGATAGCACTTATAGTTTTAGGAGTCATAAGACATTCTGTAAAAAGGGAAACTATTCCAGTAAAAAGAAAAAAAAGTATAAAATTATCTATATACTTTTTAAACAAGTCCATGGCTATTTGTTTTTTTATTTATTACTGTTTTTATAAAAATTTTAGCTATTTTTTCCCAGCTGAAATTTTCTTCTACAAACTTGCGAGCATTTTTAGAAAGCCTCTTTTTTTGAGTAAAAGCTCGCTTTATTTTTTCTACAAACTCACTTACATTCCCTATTTCAAACAAACAGCCATTGAAATCATCTTTTATAAGCCCCTTTATTCCTCCACTTGTACTTCCCACTACTGGGAGCCCACAAGCCATTGCTTCTATTACTGTAATTCCAAAAGCTTCGTGTCCAATACTTGGCTGAACAAAAACATCTCCCATAGAATAATACTTAGGAAGTTCGTCATGGAATTTTGATCCAAGAAAAAAAACTCTTTTTTTTACTTCAAGTTCTTCTGCCAGCTTTTGCAAATTTTTTAAATAAGGGCCTTCTCCTATAAGTACATACACAAATTCTTCAGGAAGTCTTTTTAGTGCCTTTATTACAAGCTGATATCCTTTCCAGCCAACAATTCTTCCCACACTTATAATTACTTTTTTATCAAAAATTCCCAATTTTTTTTTCAAAACACTTCCTTCTTTTTTTAAAGGCCTAAATTTCTTTACATCTACTCCATTAGGAATTATCAAAGGCTCAACTTTGTATCTTTGTTTTATAATTTTTGCATTTTCTTTACTTACAGAAATTATCAAATCAATGCTTTTTAAAAAATACCTATCAAACCACCAAAAATCTTCTCCTCCAGAAATAAATACAGTGAGCACTTCTGGATGCCATTTTTTAACAAACCAAGCAGGTACAAAGTCAAATGGTTTAAAAAGCAAAAACACATCATAACAGGAATTTTTTAGATAACTTTTGGTATTTTTAAAAAAACTTAACCTTTCCATTAACTTCCTAAAACGAGTCCCAAAATCTGGAAACTTTTCTCGTGGTTTAAAAGGAAATAATTTTCTATTAACTTCTGAATATTTAATAAAATTTCCTTCTCCTGAAACAAGATCCACTTCTAATCCCAAATTTCCCAATGTTTTTGCCATTTCCCAACAATAAACTTCTATTCCTCCAATTTTGTTTGCAGTAGTTACATTATAAAAAACTATTTTCATATCTTACAACCTTTTCAATTTTTCTTAATACCTCTTCAGGAGTAATAAACTTCATTATTTCGTTAGGACGCTTTTTCTTGTCTAAATAGGTATATTTTAACCCTTCCTCTTTAAATATAACTTGATGGATGTTTAAATCTTGAAAAGGGCCATTATACACAGGATTAGTCAAAACAAAAAGAGAAACTGTGGGTACTTTCAGAGCAATGGCAAGTTGTAATACTCCTGTGTCTGGCGTTACCAAAACATCCAATTTCTTTAAAACATAAGGAAGTTCTTTTATACTCAATTTTCCTATTAGATTTATAAAATTGTTATATGGATATAGCATTTCAAATTTTTTACCTAATTCAATTTCTTTTTTGCTTCCCGTTAAAACGAACACAAAATTTCCTTTATCAGTAAGCAATTTAGCAAGCTCCACAAAATTTTCAACAGGCCAGGCTTTAGCTAAATAAGATGCTCCAAGCTGGAAACCAACAATTTTTGTGCCATTTTTTAATTTTAAAATATTATCTATCTTTTGTTTTATATTTAAATCATCAAGTGGGCCTATTTCCATCTCTTTAACAATTTCTTTTCCTCCAAGAGCTCTTACCAGAGCAAGCCTTGTTTCTATAGCATGAGTATTTACTTCAAAATCTGTAAAAGATAAATATTTTAAATACTCACAATTTTTTCGTGATTTTAAAATAAATTTTACTCCACTTAACTCGCAAAGTACTATATCCTCAGGATAGTTTCCATGAAAAATAAGGGCAAGTTCTGCCTCTTCTTTTTTAAGCTTCTTTCCTAAAGCAAAAATATTAAAAACTCCTTTTTTAAAACCATAAAGCTTATCAATGTAAGGGAAATTCTCAAAAAGTGGAAGCCATCTATGATTTATAACAGCAATTATCTCTGACTTGGGGAAAGAGAGTCTAAGACTTTTTATAGCAGGAGTAGAAAATAAAGTGTCTCCGAGGGCAGTAATGGAAAATACAAGAAATTTTTTAGGAACCTCCTTTAGCTCTTCAAGAGGATAGATTTTAAAGTTTCTCTTTGTAATCAAATAAAGCTTTAAAAATCCTTGATAAAATCCCATGTTAAAAATATTTCTCTAAAATGTGCTTTTATTTCTGTGATTACTTCATTGAAAGGTAAACTTGTCAGACACTCAGGTTTTGTTAA
The DNA here is from genome assembly GCA_027064165.1 of Thermodesulfatator sp. GTDB lineage: Bacteria > Desulfobacterota > Thermodesulfobacteria > Thermodesulfobacteriales > Thermodesulfobacteriaceae > Thermodesulfobacterium. The sequence goes on from JAMOQE010000043.1 coordinate 3,646, forward strand.
ATCACACTTGCAAAGACTTTTCTTTCCTCCGCAGGGGATACACTCCCAGTCTTTTTGAAAGACTAAATGTTTACCCCATCTCTGAGTTCCTCTTTTTTTATAGGGAGATTCATAACTATTCCAGGAAACTTCGTTTTCCCAGGGACCCCAGTTGTGTTTTCCTGTAGGCCCAAATATTGCCACAACTGGCCTGTTTAAAGCCGCTGCCATATGCATCGGGGCTGTATCTATTCCAAAAAAAAATTTGCACCAGTATAAAATACCACCAAGCTCCTCAAGCTCAAGCCTCCCTGCAAGGTTTATCAAACCCTTAGGATACTCTGCAAGCTTTACTATCTCTTCCACAAATTTAATTTCTCTTTCACTTCTTCCTCCTGTGAGCACAACCCTCAGCCCATTATTCAAAAACCACTTTATTACCTCTGCCTGATACTTAGCAGGCCAGCATTTAAGAAACCAGGCTGCCACTGGATGCACACATACAAAAGGTCCGTCCTTTGAAATACCACTTTTTCTAAGGAGCCCCTCAGCTTTCTCTATAGTTTCAGAAGATAAATATAGTCTTACTTTTGGAGATCTGGCTTCTATCTTCAGCACCTTGGAGACAAGCCATAAGTCTTGAAGCACAGTATGAGTATCAGGTGGAGTATAAAGCTCATCAAAAATATGCTTTTTATGTTTCTTTGGGCTATAAATACCTATCTTATGTCTTGCCTTTATCAGAAAAGAATAAATATCTCCTCTATCTCCAGAGGAAAAATTTATTACCACATCATAAGCAAATTTTTTTAGAGACTTGGCAAACTCAAACTCCTTTTTTGCCCTTTTAACAAAAGACAGTTTTTTAATATTCCTATCATATATAAAAAATCTATCAATGTAAGGAGCATGCTTAATCACGGGGAAGGCGTAGCTATTTGTAAGAACATGAAGCTCTGCCTCTGGAAAGGCCTTTTTAATTGCCCTTAAAGCCGGCTCCCAGAGGAGCACATCTCCTATCTGTTTTAGCTTTATGGCTAAAATGCGCATTGTTTTATGGTGTCTTTCAAGCTCTGAATTGCTTTTTCAATAGAAAATTTGGGGGCAGTAGTTAAAGCTAATGTGCGCATTTTGGGTAAATCTTTTAAAACCTGCTCAATTTTATAGGCAAGCTCTTCCATATCAACAGGTAAATCAAGTACAAAGCCATTTTTACCATCTTCAATAATTTCAGCTGCTCCGTTTGCAGAAGTGGTAATCACTGGGAGACCACAGGCAAGTGCCTCAAGACAGGCGTTGGAAAAGGGATCATAGATGGTAGGAAGCACAAAAACATCTGCAGCTTGATAAAGCTTTACAACCTCCTTTTGCGCTCCCAGAAAACGCACCCTGCCTGTTATCCCCAACCTTTCGGCAAACCTTTTAAAATATCTCAATTTTTTCTCCTTTCCCACAACTATCAGCAATCCTTCTCGTAGCAAAGAAAGGGCTCTTAGCACTGAAACAAGTCCCTTTCTAAAGTATCCACTTCCCAGAAAAAGCAGAACAGGCTCTTCCTCTGGAATAGAAAGCTCCTTCCTTAACAAAAGCTTTTTTTCTTCAGTAACTGGCCTAAATTTTTTTAAATCTACGCCATTGTAAATCACCCTGCATTTTTCATAAATTTCAGTCCCATAAAACTTACCAAAGTCTTCTCTCACCATTCTGGAATTGGTAACAATTATTTTAGAATTTTCAAGACACTTTCTCTCCAGCCACTTAAGGACTAAATGCTTGGGATTGTAATCCAGAATGAGGGACCTATAAAAAGGCTCAAGAAACTTCTTTCTGTTTTCAAGCCACCTCAGGTGGCATCCATCAGAAGCACGATAAATGTGTTGAAAAATGGTGCGGTCAAAACTGAAAATTACGCAGTCTCTGAATTCCTTTGCCTTATTTTTTGCTTTTAAAGCAAAGGCAAGGTCTGAATAAAAAAAAGAAAAAATTTTTATGCTGTGTACTTTGAAACCAGGATCTCCCTCCCACCGGGAGGTGAGAAGATACACTTCTTCTCCTTCTTTTGCAAGGTGCTGGGCAAGGTTCTGAAGATAAAGCTCTGCTCCCCCAAAGGGATGATAGTGCTTCTTGAGGAAAAGGACTTTCATCAGATAAGAACTGGCTCTCCACCAACTTCTTTTATAAGTTTCTCAATTTCCTGTGGGGGGAGCCTCATGACCTGGGTCTTCTTCATGGATTCACTTATTTTTTCTTCAAACACCGTGCCATGAAAGTGGTCTGCTCCCCAGAGAAGTGCCACCTGGGCAAGCTTTACTCCCAGAAAAACCCAGTAGGCCTTTATGTGGGGGAAATTATCAAGAATAAGCCTTGAAATGGCAATGGTTTTAAGAATTTTATGGGCAGAAGGCCCTGGCAGATGAGAAAGCTCGTTTCCCTCAGGGATAAAAGCAAGGGGAATAAAACAATAAAACCCTCCTGTTTGGGCCTGAGTTTCTCTCAAAATAAAAAGGTGCTCAATAATTTCCTCATCTGTTTCAATGTGGCCAAAGAGAAGGGTAGCATTTGTTGGTATTCCAAGTTCGTGCGCGGTTGTTGCAATCTCAAGCCATTTTTTAAAAGAAATTTTAGCGGGATAAAGTTCTTTACGAATTCTTTCAGAAAAGACTTCGGCTCCACCACCAGGAATAGAATTAAGCCCTGCCTCTTTGAGCTCTATCAATACCTGCCTTACATCTTTGCCAGAAATTCTGCTCAGCCATTCTATCTCCACACAGGTAAAGGCACGAATATGAAGCCCCGGGAAATTTCGTCTTATCTCAGCTATCAGCTCAACATAGTATTCATAAGGAAGGTCTGGATTAAGGCCTCCAACTATGTGGACCTCCCTTAATCCGGGAGTATTTTTAAGAGTCTCTATAATTTGTGAAATTTCAAGCACATAGCCACCCTCTTCTCCGGGCTTTTTATGATATCCACAGAACCTACAGTTTATGGCACAGATGTTTGTGTAATTAATGTGGCGGTTTATTGTGTAGTAATATTTTTTCCCGTGGTGCCTTTCTTTTTCTCTGTGAGCAAGTTTACCAAGCTCAAAGAGATCAGCTTCCTGATAAAGCCTCAAAGCCTCTTTAAAATTCATGGTTCTAATTTTAAATCCAGAGAAATTTTCTGCAAGTGTTTTTTAGATTGAGAACTTTTTTACAAGGACTTTAGCAAAATAAAAAAATGTGCTTAATTTAAAAGGTCTATAATCAAATTGCAGGAGGGAGAAGGAATGGAAATAGAGCTTAATCTTTTGCCTGAGGAAAAAAGAAAAGCACCTGATTTTGACAAACTTGTTTTCGGAAAAATATTCACTCCGCACATGTTTATAATGGAATATTCTGGTAAAAAAGGCTGGCACTCACCACGGATAGTGCCTTTCTCTAACATAGAACTTCATCCAGCTGCCATTGTGCTTCATTATTCTCAGACAATTTTTGAAGGGATGAAGGCCTATTACGGAGCAGACGGAAAAATTCGTCTTTTCAGGCCGTTTGACCACATTCAAAGATTAAATCGTTCTGCCAGAAGAATGTGCATTCCTGAGCTTGATCCTGAAATGGTATTTAAGGCCATTAAAACCCTGGTGCTTACTGAGAAAGAATGGATACCCAGAAAAAAAGGCTCTGCCCTTTATATAAGGCCCTTTGTTTTTGCAACAGAAGGCAGCCTCGGGGTGCATCCCAGTGATGAATATTACTTTATGATTATCCTTTGCCCGGTGGGTGCCTATTATGCTGAAGGTTTCAATCCAATAAAAATCTATGTAACTACAGAGTTTGTTCGCTCTTTTCCCGGAGGCACAGGAGACATAAAGGCTGGTGGAAATTACGCTGCAAGTCTTAAGGCACAGGAGCTTGCACAGGCTAAAGGCTATACCCAGATTCTCTGGCTTGATGGAAAAGAAAAAAAATATGTAGAAGAAGTAGGCACAATGAACATTTTCTTTGTGTTTGATGATGAGCTTACCACCCCTGCCCTTACAGGCTCAATCCTTCCCGGAATTACCAGGGATTCAGTCCTGAAACTTGCCAAACATCTGGGAATAAAGGCAACAGAAAGAAGGATTTCCATAGATGAAGTTATAGAAGGGATAAAAAGCGGAAGGCTTAAGGAGTGTTTTGGTACAGGCACAGCTGCAGTAATCTCACCAGTGGGAGAAATTTGTTATCAGGAGGAGAAGTACATAATAAACAATGGAGAAACAGGGCCTCTTGCCAGGAAATTTTTTGATCTTATAACAGGCATCCAATACGGAGAAAAAGAGGACCCCTTTGGCTGGGCAGTGGTGCTGGAATAAAGGGTGGTGGGCTAAAAGTCCACCACCTTTCTTGATTTAGCAAGCTCTCTCTGTACAGCTACAGCTCTATCAAGCTCCATATCTGCTGCTTCTTCCATGCCCTTGTCTCTTAGCACCTGGCTTCTTGCCATGTAGGCTGCAGGATAAAGAGGCTCAAGATCTATGGCCTTGGTAAAATGCTCAAGAGCAGTGTCAAGATCCTTTTTTCTATAATAGATTTGTCCCAGTCTATAGTAAAGCCTTGGATTCTCTGGATCAATTTCAAGAGCTGCCTCTATCACCTGCTGAGCTTCTTCTATTCTATCCTTCTTCATAAGAACTGCTGCCTTGGCTTCAAGGGCCTTTATGTGTTTGGGGTCAAGTTCAAGCACTTTTTCCAGAAGTTCAAGTGCCCTGTCAAAGTCTCCAAGAGTTAAAATCCTGGCTGCTTCAAGAAAAAGATCTTCCACCTGCTGTTCAATCTTCTCTCCCATAATAACCTCCCGATTAAGTTGTGGATAATACATTATATCCCATTTAATACCTTCCTTCAAGTTTCTGCCAAACTTTCTTCTTACAGCTGGAGCGCTCTATTCTTGCATTTAAAAACTTTTCACAGAGCCTGGCAACAATTGCCATGGCAAGATGGACTCCTTCTGTAGGCTCAGCACTGGTAGCCTCGTGAATTTTTAAAATAAGGCCTTCTGAATGGGGTGCAATTTTCACAAAAAATCTTTGTACAAACTCTCCTTCACTAACAAGCATGTCAAGAAGAAGGCCATCTTTTTTGGAATAAATCTCAAGGACTTTAATTACACATTTAGATAACAAGGGCTCTTTAACCAGTTCTTCTTCCCAGAGAGTGCCTTTAGGCAAAGTTTGAGCCAATCTTTCAAAATCTGCTTTTTTATTTAAACTTAGCACTACTTCTGGCAAACTTTCCCCTCCTTTTAGTTTTAAAAGTGGATAATAAGAGTAAAGCCAGCTGGGAACTTCACAATGTTTAATCTTTTTTAGTCCAACAAAGTAAAGGGGCAGCCCCTGAGAAAGCCATTTTCTTGCATATTTTGTAAGATAATAACCAGGAAGCTCGTTTCTAATGGGTGTATTCCAGAGAGAAGAAAAAGCTCCAGTGGCAGAAAAAAGCTCCACTGTCTCTTCTGCGTATTCTTTGAAATCAGTTGCCATGATAAAAAAGCCTTCTATTTTTAAACGGCTGGCAATAAGCCACACAGAAGCTTTATTTATAAAGCGCCTTTTTTTCTGTTTCTTTTTTGCCCAAGGATCAGGAAAGTTGAGATAAACTCCAGAAAGAGATTCTTCTTTAAAAAGCTGACACAGTGCTCTGGTTCCTTCCATTAAAAACAGTTTTACATTTTTTACTCCGGCTTTTGCTACTCTCTTCTGGGCATCCCTGAATACTTTTTTACATACTTCAACTCCAACAAAAGTGCTTTGTGGATCTTTTTTGGCCGCCCAAACAATAAACTCCCCATTGCCTATTCCTACTTCAAGAAAAACTTTAGATTTCATTTTTTGAAAATTTGCTGAATAAATTTAGTATACAATTTCCAGGAAAACCAGCCATAATAAAAGGTAACATCTTCAGAAGAAAGGCCAAGAAATTGAGAACAAAGATTATCTATATAACAGCCCACCCCGGTAACAGGTTTTAAAAGGGGGATTGTATTTATAAGAATTTTCATTGATATTTTTGTATTACAATAAGCCAAAATGTCTTAATACCCTCGCTACCTTTGCATCTTCTTTCGCAAGCTCCCTCAGTGCCTCAAGCAGCTTCCTTATCACCCCTCTCTCTACAAGCTCCTCTATCGTCTCTTCCTTCGCCTTCCTGATTATCGTCCTCCTATCCCATAACGCAAATCCTATTATCGCCACCACAAGCGCTGTAAACACCCCTACCATTATCTCCATAAACTTCATCTGCTCATCAAATCGCCTGTTCATATCCTCCCTAAGCTCCTCAAAGCGCCTGTTAGTAT
>JAMOQE010000044.1 GCA_027064165.1 Thermodesulfatator sp.
TCAGCCCTAAAAATAGAACAATCAAAACGTATATTAAAAACTTTTTCATGGTTACACCTCCTGAAAAAGTTTTTAAACTACAAAAAATTTTGATGGTTAAATGTTAGTATAGTAAACTTAAAAAAAAAGTCAAGTAAAGCTGTAAAAAATTTTTGTTATTTTAAATTGTTAATGATTTTTTTAATGAAAATTTTAAAAATGTTTTAGAATAATAAGAAACAGGTGTTTTTGACTTGTTTCTTCTAAATAGGATTTTTTCTTTGAATTTTGAATATAAAATCTTGTTTTAAAGCTATGTAAATTTTTGTGTTCAAAATTTAAAAATTTTTCTACATCCTTTTTAAACATAATATTTTGTTTAAATTTCAACAGAATTTTCAACAACTGTTAAGGTTCGTATTTTACTACTTTTACAGGAAGTAAAATAATGAGGCCGTGTTTTATAAGATGTTCTATTTCTTTAAGAAATAGGTCAATTTTTTCTTTTTCTTCCACGAGTTCAATTAAAATAGGAAGGTTTGCACCTATGTCAAGAAAGGATATTCCTCTTATTTCTCTTGAAGGGCCATAACCCATAATGGCCTTAAAAATTGTTACTCCTGAGAGATTTTTTTCTTTAACAACTTCCAGGATTTTTTTATAAAGCGGCTTTCCTTCAACTCTATCTTCTTCTCTTATGTAAATTTTTAAAAGCCATGCCTCCTCCTTTAATAATGCCATTTTTTTCCCTCCGTTTGAGAAAATTAATAGACCTGATATAAACTGAATTTTAATGAAAATTACTTAAAAAACAAGTAATTTCCCAGGGCTATTCCCAATATTCCTGCTCCAAGTGATAAGGCAAAATTAAGCACTATATTAAGCAAAGACAAAAAAAGTAGTTTTTCTTTTAGAAGCTGAATTGTTTCAAAAGTAAAAGAGGAAAAAGTTGTAAAAGCACCAAGAAATCCGGTTATAAATAAATATCTGTAAAGAGGGTCAATTCCTGAATAAAAGAAAAAACTTACAATAAGAGTGATAACAAAAGAACCTGTTACATTTACTGCAAGGGTGCCCAAGGGAAATGAGGTGGAAAATGTTTTTGCAAAAAAAAGCACAATAAAGTATCTGCTAAGAGCACCAAAGGCCCCTCCAATGGCTATAAAAAGATATTTCAAATTAAAAGATACCTCCTTTATTAAGGAAGTATGGCAGATACAAAGGCCTCCTTATTAAAAGGCACGAGATCTTCTGGCTTTTCTCCAAGACCTACGAATCTTATAGGTAAGTTAAATTTATGGGATATAGAGATAGCAATTCCTCCTTTTGCTGTACCATCCATTTTTGTAATAATTACACTGTGAATTGATATAGCTTCAGAAAAACGCTTTGCCTGGCTCATGGCATTCTGACCAGTTGTGGCATCAAGCACCAAAATATGTTCCCTTGATTCTTCTGGAACAAGTTTTGACATAACTTTTACCATCTTTTTAAGTTCTTCAATAAGATTATATTTTGTGTGAAGTCTTCCTGCTGTGTCAACAAGAACAACATCTATTTCATGCTTTTGAGCATAGGTTATTCCCTGATAGATTACAGCCCCTGGATCAGCTCCTTCCTGAAGTGCCACTACAGGGGCCCCAATTCTCTCACCCCATGTCTTTAATTGATCAATAGCAGCTGCCCTGAAAGTATCTGCTGCTACAAGCACTACAGAAAAGCCCTCTTCCATAAGTTTTTTTCCTATTTTAGCAATGGTTGTAGTTTTTCCCACTCCATTTACACCAAGGAAAAACAGGACAGAAGGCCTTCCTTCAGGAGGAAAGGGCCTGTCAGTTTCTTTCAGAAAACTTAACATCTGATTTTTCAAAAACTTTTTGAGCTCGCCTGTGGTTAAAGTTTCGCCTTTTAAAATCCGTTCTTTAAAGGGTTCAATAAGTGCAAGAGTAGTTTCAACTCCCAGATCCGCAAGAACGAGCTTTTCTTCTATTTCTTCAATAGTCTCAAGGTCAACTACTCTGTCAACCTCAAAGAGGTCAGAAAGGGTTGAGCTAAGCTTTTCTTTTGTCTTAGAAAGGCCTTTTTTAAACTTTTCAATTAAGAATTCTTTTTTGAATTTACTAAAAAAGCCCGTTTTTTTTTCTTTTTTTTGTTCAAATTGTTTAGAATCTAACTTTTCGGCAATTTCCTCTTTTGTTTCTTTTTGAGGCTCTTCTCCTTTGAGTTTTTGAAAGAGTTTTTTAAACATATTTAGATTTAATGTAAGGTTAGTAAGCGGAGGAGGAGGGATTCGAACCCCCGGAGGGCCGTAGAAGACCCTCAGCGGCTTTCAAGGCCGCCCCCTTCGTCCACTCGGGCACTCCTCCCAGTTTTGAGTATTAAATATACTACACTTTTTCTCTAAGTAAAGCACCTCCCTTGCTTTTGCTTTGACAAAACAAAAAATGGTGTTAAGTTTACAAGTGTAAAATAATTTCTCTCAAAATGTGATGCTTCAGGATGATGAAAATGAAAAAATTAAATTTTATTTTAATTGTCATTTTATCCATAATTTTTTTGGAATTTCCTTTATCTTATGCAAGTAAGACACAGAATAAATCTGATAGGGTGCTTGTTCTGCCTTTTAAAGTCTTTGGTAAACCTGATTATTCTTACTTAAAAGATGCTGTTCCTGAAATGCTTGTTAGCAGACTTTTTGTGCCTTCAAAGGTTGAACCAGTAGATTTAGAAGAGGTTAAAAAGGTAAAAAATCTCCAGTTTCCCATTACTCAGGATAAAGCCAAAGAACTTGCTAAAAAATTTCATGCAAGGTATGTAATCTGGGGAAGTATTACCGTGCTTGGAAATACTGTTAGTATAGATGCAAGACTGATGGATGTAACAGGTAAAAAAAAGACTGTTAAATTTTTTCAGGAATTAAAAGATGTCTCTCAGATTATTCCACAGCTTACCTTATTTGCTCAGAAGTCGCTTGCTTATATCCAGGGGACAGAACAGGATTTTTATAGACAGGTTTATGCCTATTATCCTCCTGCAGGATCCATTGCTCAAATTCATCCAGAAAAAGGTTTTTATTATTATGTTCCTTATCTTTATCCACCAATGCGTAAAAAACCAAAGATTAAAAAGGCTTATAGTCCCTATGTTAAAGAAGAAGCGGAAGGCTTTACCAGTAATTTAGTTATAGACCTTTCTACCGGCCAAATAGGTTGGGCAGAAGATGAGGAAGAAAATTCTAAACAAAAGAATATTTCCAGGACAAATGCTACAGCTAATGCTACTTTCTACGGTTACCCGGGGGCTCCGGGATATTATCCTGTTTATCCTTACTCACCGCCACCTTATTACTATTATCAGGAAGAAGATGAAGGGTGGCTTTCAAAACTTTTTCCATTCTTGAAAAAGAAAAAGAAAAAAAGCTATCAAACTCAGGTTATTCATGTAAACCCTGAAAATTCTACCTCTCAGTCTAACTGGAACTGGAAGTAGAGTATTAGCAGGTGAGATGGAAGGCTCCTGCAAGCCTTTTTCCCTGATTTAAATAAGTATTAAAAGTTTTCACTGCCTCTGAAGTGAGCTGAGAAGTTACTTTTATGCCAAGTTTTTCTGCCTTATTTAGTACATCTGGCGCTACTCTCATTAATCCACTTGCCCCGGTTCCAATTACAAGCACTTCTGGCTTGAATTCCCACACTTCTTCCAAATCCTCCACCTGGAGATAATGCCCCTCTTTTCTCCACCAGTTGTCAATTATACGTAAGGACATGCCATCAGACAGGATTATTAAGTCCCTTGTATAGGGTTTGCCTTTGAAGACAAGCCTTCCAAAAGAATAAGCCTCTATCATTTTTTAAGCTGCAAGACTTAAGTTTTCTTCCTCTCTTTTAAGGGCCTCTGTCCTGTAATGGGTTATCAAGGCATCTATAAATTCGTCAAGATCGCCGTCAAGTACTTCCTGGAGGTTATACACAGTCATACCTATTCTGTGATCTGTAACCCTGTTTTGAGGAAAGTTGTATGTTCTAATTTTTTCGCACCTTTCCCCAGTCCCTACCTGAGACCTTCTTTCACTCTGGATTTTTTCCATCTGCTCCCTCATGGCAAGCTCATAAAGCTTTGCCCTGAGGATTTTAAGGGCTGTTGCCTTGTTCTGGTGCTGGCTTCTTTCATTCTGACAGCTTACCACTATTCCCGTGGGTATGTGGGTGATTCTCACTGCAGACTCTGTTTTGTTTACATGCTGGCCACCATGTCCACTTGCCCTCATGGTCTCAATCTTCAAATCTTCTGGCCTTATTTCCACTTCTACTTCATCTACTTCTGGAAGAATAGCCACTGTTACAGTTGAAGTGTGAATTCTACCTGAGCTTTCAGTAACAGGGACCCGCTGAACCCTGTGAACGCCACTTTCATACTTGAGCCTGCTATAGGCACCTTTTCCATCTATTCTTGCTACTACTTCTTTAAAACCACCGAGCCCTGTCTCATTGGCATCAAGAATCTCAAACTTCCAGCCCTGCCTTTCAGCGTATCTTTGATACATCCTGAGAAGGTCTGCAGCAAAAAGGGCAGCTTCCTCTCCACCAGCACCAGCCCTTATTTCAAGAATAATGCTCTTTTCGTCATTTGGATCTTTGGGAAGGAGAAGGAGGGGTAGCTTTTCTTCAAGTTCTTCAAGCCTTTTTTCAAGACTTTTTAATTCTTCCCTTGCAAGCTCTCTGATCTCCTCGTCTTCTTCCTCTTCAAGAAGTTCTTTATTTTCCTTTATTTGTTTGATGGTTTTTTTATATTCCCTGAATGTTTCTACAATTTCTGTAAGTTCAGAGTGTTCCTTTGCCAATTTTGCGTAATTTTTTGGATCAGACACAACATTAGGGTCAGAAAGTTTAGAAGAAAGCTCCTCAAACTTTTCTTCAATAGCTTCAAGCTTTTTTAAATAAAATTCTGCAAGGCCCATGGCAGGGTTTATGAGTTTTTCTTATAAAAATCTGCATATTTTTTCATAAACTTCTCAATTCTTCCTTCTGTGTCTACAAATCTTGTTTCACCAGTATAAAAAGGATGACATTTAGAGCATACTTCCACCCTGATTTCAGGCTTAGTGGAGCCTACTTTAAAGGTATTGCCACAGGCACACTTTACCACAGCCTCAGGATAATACTCAGGATGAATACCTTTTTTCATTTTTTCTCCCCTCTTTTAAAAATTTTTAAAAGAAAAAAGCGCCCCCGGAGGGACTCGAACCCCCAACCAACGGCTTAGAAGGCCGCTGCTCTGTCCAATTGAGCTACAGGGGCACTTCTGACATTATAAATAATAATCTAAAATTCATTTTTGACAAGAGAGCTTTAGCTATTAAAATAATGCTGTTAGATTGAAAATTGAAAAAAAAGTTTTAAAATCAAAATTAAAAAATTCCTTTAAAGGATTAGAAAATGCTTACTGTAGAAGAAATAAAGTCAGCCATTGAAAAATTACCAGCCCAAGATTTTATAAAACTCAAAAAATGGATTCTGGAAAAAGACTGGGAAAAGTGGGATAAAGAAATAGAAAAACATTCTCAACAAGGTCTTTTGAACTTTTTAATTGAAGAAGCTCTGGAAGAGAAACGAGCAGGGAAACTTAAAGAATTTTAATGTATAAAACAACTTCAAGATTTTGGAAATCTTTTAAAAATCTTCCAGAAGATGTCAAACAGCGAGCTAAAGAACAATTTGAATTGTTAAAACAAAATCCTTATCATCCATCTTTACACTTCAAAAAAGTAGGAAATTTTTGGTCAGTAAGAATAAGTGATTATTATAGAGCTTTAGCAGTAAAAGATGAGGAAGACTTTATTTGGGTATGGATCGGCACTTACGATGAGTATGAAAAAATGACCAGAAATAGATAATATTATGGGTGACCCTCACAAAAAGTTTGTAAAGGATAAATTTGACAGAATAGTCAGGAACTATGATCTGGTTAATTTTCTGGGAAGTTTTGGGCAGGATGTGCTCTGGCGAAAAGAGGTGGCAAGAGAGCTTTCTTCAGCGGAACCTCCGCTTCTTGACCTTTGCTGCGGGCCATTCACCCTTAGCAAAGAAATACACAAAAAGAACCCTTCTCCCATGTTTGCCCTTGACTTAAGTTTGGAAATGCTTGTTTATGGAATGAGAAAAAGGGCTTTTCCAGGGCTTTTTCCCCTTTGTGGAGATGCAGAGGAGCTCCCTTTCAAAGATTACAGCTTTGGTGGCATAAGTATTGCCTTTGGTTTTAGAAACCTTACTAAAAGGGAAAAGGCACTTTCTGAATTTTACAGAGTATTAAAACCCGGGGGGCTCCTTGTTATTCTGGAATTTTCCAGGCCCACTTTGCCAGTATTTAAAAGCCTTTACAGGCTTTATCTTCATTACTTTATGCCTCTTCTTGGTGGAATTTTAACAGGAGATAAAGAGGCCTATCAGTATCTTGCTAATTCCATAGAAGCCTTTCCTTCACAGGAAAAAGTGTGCGAAATGCTTAAAAAGGCGGGATTTGAAGATATAAGTGTTAAAACACTTACTTTAGGGGTCGTTAGCCTTTATAAAGGCATCAGACGGTAAACAAGAAAAGAAAGCATCCAGGCCAGAACAAAGCTATAAATCAAAAATCCTAAGGCAAAGTTTCTTGAACTTTCCTTCCACATGGTTACCACCGTGGGCAGGCAGCTATTGTATATAAGCACAAACACAAGAAAAGAAAGGGCTTTAGCAGGTGTAAAAAGTCCAGAGATGCGGTTTTTAAGAAGGGAAAACTCTTCTGTATCAGGATGAAAACTTGCTGGCAGAAGCGAAAATAGATTAAAAAAGGCCTTTTGAAAGGCCTTAAACAGGGCAAAGGTCTGTCTTTTTAGTTCAGGAAAAAAATGAAAGGGCTTTACATTTTCTTCTTTTTTCTGGCTTAATACCACTCCCATGTTGCTTAAAATTGCTTCTCTTGCCAGAAAACCTGAGAGAATGGAGGTAGTAATACGCCAGTCTTCAAGGCCTATGGGTTTAAAAATGGGAGAAACAGCCTTGCCCAGTTTGACAGCCAGAGTATCTTCCACTTTTGATGCAGACGGAGGGAGGTTTAAAAGGAGCCACATGCTTATGGAAACAAGAAAAATCACAGTGCCGGCTTTGTAAATAAATTCCCGGGTGTGCATCTTTACAATGTTTAAAAGCACAGATAGAGAAGGAACCCTATAAGGTGGAAGATCCATGACAAAGTGGGAGAGCTCTTTTTTGTAGAGGGTTTTTCTCAACACAAGGCTTGTAAGTATCCCAAAGACAATGCCGGTGAGATAAAGGGCAAGTATTACAAGGGCAGGGGTTTTAAAAAAGATGGAGGCAAAAAAGGAGAACACAAGGAGCCTTGCAGGACAGGAGATAAAGGGAATGATACTCATTACCACGAGTTTGTCTTTGGTATCCTGAAAGGTGCGGGTGGCAAGAAGGGCTGGCACATTGCAGCCAAAGCCGAGAAGAAGTGGAATTACGCTCTGTCCATGCAGCCCGAGTTTGTGAGTAAATCTATCCATAAGAAAGGCTACCCGGGGAAGATAGCCCGAAGTTTCAAGGAGTGTAAGCAAGAAAAATATGCTGACAATGAGGGGAAGAAAGCTCAGCACAAGCCCTACCCCTCCTATTACAGCAGAGGAAAAAAAGTTGTTTAAAAATTCAGGAGCTCCGATCTTATTAAAGAGAGAAAGTACCAGAGGAGAGACAAATTGGGAGAGAAAGCCGTCTATCCATTCAATAAAAGGGGAAGAAAAGTCAAAAGCAAATTTAAAGAGAAAATACATAATAAGCACAAAGAAAAAGTTTCCAAGCACAGGATGGAGCAAAAATTTATCCAGAACTTCTGTGATATTTTTTGTGGGTATTAATTTCTGAGTGCAAACCTCTTTTGCAATTCCCTGAGAACAGCTAAACCACTTTTCCTTAATTCTGTTTTTTAAATTCGGCTCTGAGTGTATGAGTTCCTGAAGTTTGGGGAAACGGTTTTCCTTTTTGTAATCCCTGAAAAATTTTTCCACTTCATCTGGATAATGAAATCTTACAGGCTTAGCCTTTTTTTCAAAGGCTTCTACAATTGCAGGAAGGAGCTCTTTAACACCTTCTCCTGTTCTGCCTATGGTTTTTATTACGGGTACTCTTAATAGCTGGGAAAGCCTTTCGTGATCTATTTTTACTCCCATAGCTTCTGCTTCATCTATCATGTTAAGGGCGATAACAAGAGGCCTGCCAAATTCAAAAAGCTGGACCGTAAGATAGAGGTCTCTATCAAGTTTAAGGCTTTCCACAACATTTAGAATTACATCGTAATCCCCTGAAGAGAGAAAATTAACGGTTATTTTTTCGTCTTCTGAAAAAGGATCTTCAAGGGTGTAAACTCCTGGAAGATCCACAAAGACTATTTTGTAGTCCTGAAAATAGGTATGGCCTTCTTTTTTTTCTACAGTAACACCTGTCCAGTTGCCAATTTTTAGATTGCTGCCAACAAGGTGATTTAAAATGCTTGTTTTACCAACATTTGGATTTCCTACCAGAGCAACTTTAATTATTTTTTCCATTTTTAAATTTTCCAAAATAGAAATTGAATTGCATTTTCATCAAAATATAAAATTTATAATAAGTTTTGTCAAGGGCTAAAGGATTTTTAAATCTAAGGGGACTTCAGAGAAAATTTGTCCCCTTCCATCTTTCACAATTACAATATTCTCAAGGCGGATGCCAAATTTCCCCTTGAAGTAAAGCCCGGGTTCTATGGTAAAGACCATACCATCTTCAATTATGTCTTCAGAAGTTTTAAAAACCCGCGGCTCTTCGTGGATTTCAACCCCTACTCCGTGCCCGGTAGCATGGATAAAATATTTGTCCACCCCTTTTTCCCGGAAATACTCTCTTATGGCAATATCTACTTCTTTTAAAGGAGTGCCTGCCTTAACTTTTTCAAAGCCCTTCCACCAGGCAGTCTTAACCAGCTCGTAATAGTACAGAAACTCCCTTGAAGGCTTGCCTAAATAGAGAGTCCGGGTAAAATCAGAGCAATATCCTTCCCATATTAAGCCCATATCAATAAGAAGGGGCCCTTTTTCCTTTATAATTTCTGGAGAGGTTTCCCAGTGAGGTATAGCAGAATGCTTTCCAGCTGCCACTATGGCTGGAAAGCTCTCTCCCGTTGAGCCTGCAGAAAAGATTCCAGAGACTATAAGTCCTCTTACTTCAAGCTCGCTCATTCCAGGAGATATTTTTTCAAGCACCTTGTTATAAACTTCGTCAGTTTTTTGAATAGCTTCCTTGATAACCGCTATTTCTTCTGAAAACTTCTTTTTTCTGAGGTTTTTTAATACTCCGGAGAAGCCCTTAAACTTAATGCCCTTGCACCTAAGTTTTTCTCTTATTTCGCAGGTGAGGGAGTCTTTTTCAAAGCCAACGAGTTTAATATCAGAGCTTTTAAAGAATTTTTTTAAAAACTTGATGGCTGGCCCTTCAATCAGGATTACCTGCCAGCAGCTAAGTTCTTCTTCTGCTTTTTCAAAATAACGGGCATCAGTGAGAAAAAAACGCTCGTGAGGAGTAAAAATTACATAGGCATGAGTGGATTTAAAGCCTGTAAGGTAAAAGATATTGGCAGGAGAAGTAAAAAGAAATGCGTCAAGCTTTTCTGTTTTTAAAAACTCTTTAATATAGCGAATTTTCTCTGTGCTGAGCATAAAAGCTAAAATAAATTATTTTCTCAAAAATGCAACAACTA
>JAMOQE010000045.1 GCA_027064165.1 Thermodesulfatator sp.
CTGTATCTCTTGTAATCTTCTGAATTGCATCAATAAAGTTGTTAATTTCTCTCTGCAAAGCAGCACGCGCATTTGGGTCGTTAATGTCGTTAGCAGCATTCTGCGCTCTAATGTAAATCTCCTGGAGCTTATCATAAACCTGCCCCGCAGAAGCCTCTGCAATCTGAAGCGCAGAAATGGCTGTCTGAATGTTCCTATTACCCTGATCATAAGCCTTTGCCATGGTTCCTAACATGTCTGCAATAAACATTCCTGCAGCATCGTCTGCAGCATTTAAAATCCTGTAGCCGGTTGAGAGCCTTAAAAGGCTCTTGTTCATAGCCCTTTCGTTTCTAATAAGGGCTGTGTGGGTTTGGGCAGCAGCCTCATTAAAATTAATCCTCACTGCCATATCTAACCACCTCCTTTTGTTTTTTTCTTTTCTTTTCTTTTTTCACTATGTATATATCGGAAGCCCTGCTAAAAACTTAAAAGAAATTTCTTTAAATCATCTAAAATCTCTGAATAAATTATTCAATCAAATTTTTATATTGAAAAACCGGGGCCAACCCTTTTAAAAAAAGCTAAAAGGTGTAATCTATAAAATAAATGTTAAAACATCTCTTCATAAGAATTAACGGAATTGTTCAGGGAGTTGGGTTTCGTCCTTTTATCTATAGGTTAGCTCTGGAAAATAACATAAAAGGTTATGTGCTAAATGATACAGAAGGGGTTACCATAGAAGCAGAGGCTGAAGAGGAAAATTTAGAAAAATTTGTAAAAGGAATAAAAGAGGAATTCCCTCCTCTTGCCATTATTCAGGAAATTAAAATTGAAGAAAGACCCCTGCAGGGCTATACCCGCTTCTTTATAGAAAAAAGCAGAAAAACCGATAAAAAGCGGGCCTTTATCCCCCCTGATACCAACCTCTGCAAAGACTGCTTAAAAGAGCTTTTTGACCCAGATGACAGGCGTTATCACTATCCTTTTATAGTTTGCACTCACTGCGGACCACGCTTTAGCATTGTCAAAGACATTCCCTATGACAGGCACAATACTTCTATGGCTCCTTTTCCCATGTGTCCTGAATGTCAGAAAGAATACGAAGACCCCCTTGACCGTCGCTTTCATACCCAGCCTACAGCCTGCCCAGTGTGTGGTCCTCATCTCTTTTTATATAAAAATGACAAAACTCTAATTTCTGAAGACACTGATGAAATTGTTCAAAAAACCTATGAATTTCTCAAGGCAGGGCATATTGTGGCTATAAAAGGAGTGGGAGGTTTTCATTTAGCCTGTGATGCCACAAATGATGAATCTGTCCTCAGACTCAGGGAGAGAAAAAGAAGGCCCTTTAAACCCTTTGCCTTAATGACAGGAAGCATTGAAAAAATAGAGAAATTTCTATATGTTTCACCTAAGGAGAGGGAATTACTGCTATCCAAAGAAAGACCTATTGTTATTTTAAAAGAGAAAAAAAAGCTTGTAAGCAGGTATGTAGCACCTCACCTTACTCATATCGGCATTATGCTTCCTTATACTCCTTTTCAATATCTGCTTTTTTCTCTGGATAAAGATTTAATCCTTGTTATGACAAGTGGAAACCTCTCAGATGAGCCTATATGTTTTAAAGATGAAGAAGCCTTTGAGAGACTTAAAGATATTGCTGATTACTTTGTAACCTATAATCGGGAGATTGTTGCCCATAGTGATGATAGTGTAATGTTTGTTTTAAAGGAGACTCCTTTTTTTGTTCGCCGTTCAAAAGGCTTTGTTCCTGCCCCAATTCTGACAAAAAAGAAGACTTCTCTCCATTTATTTGCCTCCGGAGCAGACCTTAAAAATTCCTTTGCTATTGCCAAGGACAATGTTATTATTTTAAGCCAGTATCTTGGAGATCTGGAATCCATTATTACTCAGAAGGTTTATAAGGAAGCTGTTTACCATTTTTTAAAGATTTTTGATGTTCATCCAGAGGTTTTTATTTCAGATATGCATCCTAATTATTTTACTACTTATCTTGCTGATGAGCTTGCAGGAGGAAAGAAACGCTTAAAAGTTCAACATCACCATGCCCATATAGCCTCTGTTATGGCTGAATATGAGATTGATGAGCCCGTAATTGGGCTTGCTTTTGATGGAACAGGTTTTGGAACAGATCGCAAAATCTGGGGGAGTGAATTTTTGATTGCCGATAGAAAAGAATTTAAAAGAGCTGCCCACTTTTCCTATTTTATGCTTCCCGGTGGAGAAAAGGCCATAAAAGAGGTGTGGCGTATAGGCCTTTCTCTCCTTTATCAGGCTGGACTCCCTCTGGATTATTTACCACTTAAGAAAAAATATCCTGTAGATGTAATTTGCCAGATGCTAAAGAAAAAACTAAACTGCCCTGAGGCCTGTAGTATTGGGAGGATTTTTGATGGAGTCTCTGCTATTCTTGGAATTGCTGAAGTTATTAGCACAGAGGCAGAAGCAGCTCAAAAACTTGAAGAGGAAGCCTTGAAAACCCAAAAATTTCACAAAATAGAAATTCCTTTTGAAGAAAAAGGAGAAGAAATAATCATTTCCACAGAAAAGCTTATAAAAAAGATAATTGAACTAAAAGATAAAGGACTTCCTGCTTCTGAAATTGCTCTTTCTTTTCATGAGGCTTTGATAGAGGTTAGTTTTAAGGTAGTCCTGAGGCTTAAAGAAAAGTACGGAATTAAAAAAGTAGTATTAAGCGGAGGTGCTTTTCAAAATAGACTGCTTTTAAAAGGATTGTGGGAGGCAGTTGAAAAAGCTGGTTTTGAGGTATTTTTGCCTAAAAAAGTACCTTTAAACGATGGAGGAATAGCTTTAGGGCAAATTGTTATTGGGCAAACTATAGTTTGCGGGCGGGAATAAGTCCCGCCCTACTGTGATATATATCTTAGAGTTTACCAAATTCCTTGAGCCTTAATTCTTTTCTCTTTATTTTTCCACTTATGGTCTTGGGCAGCTCCTCTACAAATTCAATCTTTCTTGGGTACTTATAAGGTGCAGTTTCCTGTTTAACAAACTCCTGAAGTTCTTTTTTAAGCTCTTCAGAGGGTTCATAGCCTCCTTTAAGCACGATAAATGCCTTTACCACCTCACCCCTTACCTCATCAGGGCTTGCTACAACTGCAGATTCTTTCACTGCAGGATGTTTGATAAGGGCACTCTCTACCTCAAAAGGAGAAATCCTGTAGCCTGAACTGATAATTATGTCGTCCTCCCTTCCAAGAAACCAGAAGTAGCCGTCTTCGTCCTTATAGCCCCTGTCTCTTGTAAAGTACCAGTCTCCCTTGAAGGCAGCAGCCATTTCCTTTTCGTCGTTTATGTACTCTTTAAAAAGCCCTACTGGCCTTTCTGGCTTTACTCTTATAGCAATGTGGCCGTCTTCATAGGGTTTAACTGGTCTTCCCTCATCGTCAACTATATCTATCACAAAACCAGGAGACGGAAACCCCATGGCTCCTTTTCTCATGGGAATAAACCTGAACATGGCAATGGTATTTATTGTTTCAGTCTGTCCATAGCCATTGTAAATGTATTCCCCTGTAGCCTCCTTCCAGACATCAATTACCTCTGGATTCAAAGGCTCACCTGCTGAAACAAAGTGCTTAACTGTGGGAAAACTGAGTTCCTTAAGAGGAATCTCCTTTATAAGCATTCTGTAAACTGTAGGAGGTGCGCAAAAACTGGTTATTTCAAATTTCTTTAAGGTTTCAATCATTATTTGAGGAGAAAACTTTTTGCCTCTCTCCCTCACAAAAACAGTTGCTCCCATATTCCAGGGTCCAAAAAGGCTTGACCATGCAGCTTTTGCCCAGCCTGTATCAGAAAGATTCCAGTGAATGGAGCCGGGCTTAAGATTAAGCCAGAACTTCCCAGTAATCACATGGGCAAGTGGATAAGATACCTGAGTGTGAAGCACCATTTTGGGAAGGCCTGTTGTCCCGGAAGTGAAAAATATAAAACAAGGATCATCCGGAGCAAATCTTTCTCCTACAAAGGCATCTGCCTTAAGAAGCTCATAAAAATTTTCCCAGCCCTGTCTTTCATTTACGCATATAAGGAGCATATCTTTTCCTGTTTTATTTACCGCTTCCTCCACCTTGGGAGCGTTTTCATTATCAGTAATAACTGCTTTTATATCAGCTACAGAGAATCTGTATTCTAAGTCGTGAGAAGTAAGAAGAGTAGTTGCAGGAATAATAACTGCTCCTATTCTCATAAACGCCAGTACAGAAATCCACCACTCCACAACGCTTGGAAGAAATAGCATTACCTTATCACCCTTTTTTATGCCCTTTCCTTTTAAACCACCTGCAAGCTTACTGGAAAGCCTGGTAAGCTCCTCAAAAGTGAACTTTTTAACCTCTTCTCCGTCAGTCCATATCAGGGCAAGCCTGTTTCCCCACCTGTCAAAAACATCCAGGGGAAAGGAAAACTTTTCCGGTACTTCAAGGCGAAAATTTTTTACAATTTCATAATAATGCTTCAACTCCTGCTTCATATCCCCTGCCATACGCTCCTCCACTGGGTAATTTTTTAAATATTTCCAATTTTGAAACCACACTTTCACCGATGGCAGAGAAAAAATCAATCTTATGTTAATATTTTCACGAAAACTGATAAAACAGACTCTATTGAGAAAAATTTTCCAAAGTTATGTAGGAAGGCTTTTACCCAGTGTGGTAAGAGCGAGATTTAAATGGAGCACTCCTTTCAGGGATTGAATCTTGTCTGCAAGCTCCTTTATTTCGTTAGCTCTCCCTCTAACCAAAACAACTTCAAGGCATCTGTGATGATCCACATGAATGTGTTGAGTAGTAATAATTTTTTGATAATGATCGTGCTGAAGATCAATAATCTTCTCGGCAAGCTCTCTTTTATGATGATCGTAAAGGTATGTTATTACCCCTACCACTTCTTCTTTAGATTCTTTCCATTCTTCTTCAACAAGCTTTTGCCTTATAAGATCTCTAATAGCCTCAGATCTATTGGCATAGTGTTTTCTTTCTATATAATTATCAAAAGCCTTTAAAAGTTCCTTGGGAATAGACACTCCAAAACGGGCAAGCTCTTCCATAACACCTCTCCTTTAAAAACATGTTAAAGTTTTTTATTTTCTTTCCGATAGATATTATCAGGAATTTTAGAAATTGTAAAGTCCTTTAAAGGAGGCTAAGATATGAAGGTAGAACTTTTTAAAAACCTGGCTACAGAAGCTATAAAGCCTCCTCAGCCACAGGAACAGGTTCAAATGAAATTAAACACCAAAAAGACAGAAGCCCGGGAGATGGAGAAACGAGAAAAAGAAAAGTTTAAAAAAGTAAACCTTGAGGAAATAGCCCAGGCCCTTCAGAAATTTCTTGAGAAGTTCAACTTAGAGACAAAAGTAGTGTTTGAAAAAAAATACAATACTCTGGTAGTAAAGGTTTATGAAAGGGATACCGGAAAACTGATAAGGCAAATTCCTCCCGAGGAGCTGCTTGAGGTCTCCAAAAGGCTTCAGGAGCTTGTGGGTATACTTTACAGAAATAAAGCCTGATTTTTATTGCATGCTTAAAAATTTATGTTAATTTTTTTCTAAAATCTTGTTTTTCAAGGAGGCAAAAGGTGGGGGAATACACAGTAGCTGTGGTTGGAGCAACAGGTGCTGTAGGAAGAATGATGATAAAAGTGCTTGAAGAGAGAAATTTTCCTGTAAAAGAGCTCAGACTTTTTGCTTCTCCCAGATCCAAAGGGATAAAACTTCCCTTTAAAGGAGAAGAAGTCCCGGTTGAAGTTCTTGAGGAGACAAAGAGCTTCAAGGGCATAGATATAGCCCTTTTTTCTGCCGGTGCTCAACGAAGCCTTGACTTTGCCCCTCTTTTTGCAAGGGATGGAGCTGTGGTGATAGATAATTCCAGTGCCTGGAGGATGGATAAAGAGGTGCCCCTTGTTGTGCCTGAAGTGAATCCACATGCAGTTGCTGGCTATAAAAATAAAGGGATAATTGCCAATCCCAATTGTTCCACCATTCAAATGGTGGTGGCTCTTAAACCACTCTATGACTTTTCACGAATAAAAAGGGTGATTGTGAGCACCTATCAGGCAGTATCTGGTGCCGGGCAAAAGGCTATAAATGAACTTGAAGAGCAGACAAAGGCGTGGTGTGAAGGAAGGCCAATGCCCCCTGCCAGACACATAGCTCATACCATTGCATTTAACTGCGTGCCTCACATAGATATCTTTCTGGACAATGCTTATACAAGAGAAGAAATGAAAATGGTCAACGAAACAAGAAAGATAATGGAGGATCCTGAAATAAAAGTTACGGCAACTGCGGTAAGGGTGCCTGTATTTTATGGTCATGGAGAGGCAATTACCATTGAAACAGAGAAAAAAATAACCCCTGAAAAAGCACGGGAGCTACTTCAAAGTGCACCAGGAGTAGTAGTAATAGACAACCCGGAAAATAAAGAATACCCCATGCAAATAGATGTTGCAGGCAGAGACGAGGTGTTTGTGGGAAGAATAAGGGAGGATTTCTGTTTTGAGTGTGGTTTAACCTTTTGGGTTGTAGCAGATAACTTAAGAAAAGGTGCAGCAACCAATGCTGTTCAGATTGCAGAAGTCCTTATAGAAAAATACCTTTAAAGGCAATGGAAATTTTTGTTGAGGAGAGGGCGCTTCCCTTTGCCCTCTCCCAGGAAATTCTCAAAAAAGTAAAGTCTTATCATATTATTCCCTCTTACGAGGATTACAGCTGGAAAGAGGATTCCTATCCAGAAAGGATTTCTTCTGGCAAAAAAAAGCTATTTTTGATGCACTATCCTGGCAGATTTTTCAGAAAGTGCCCTGGCACAAAAAACTATTTTTGCTGTGGCTATAGAATCTTTCACTTTGCAGAGGGCTGCCCCCTTGACTGCACCTATTGCATTCTGCAGTGTTATTTTAACAGGCCCGGTATAAAGCTCTGGGCTAATCTGATAGAAAATGGCTTTTCTGAGCTGAGAGAGGCTTTAAGGCTTTTCAAAAAAGTAGGTAAAGTTTTGAGAATAGGCACAGGAGAGTTTGCAGACAGCATGGCTCTTGAAAATTTGTGCGGAGTCTCTGAAAAACTAATCCACCTCTGGAAAGAGGAAGATCCTTTTGCCGTGCTTGAACTTAAAACAAAGGTTTACATTCCAGAAAGCTATTTTAAAAAACTTCCGGCTGATCCCAGGATTATCTTTGCCTGGTCTCTTAACACCCCCAAAATAGCTGCCTCTGAAGAAAAAGGAGCACCTCCCCTTGAAAAAAGGCTTGAAAGTGCTACTTTCGCCGTTAAACAAGGCTTTTCCGTTGCCTTTCACTTTGACCCAATTATTTATTACGAGGAAGCCGAGAAGGAATATCCCCCTGTCCTGGAAAAAGTTTTGGCTACCATTCCTTTAGAGAGAATTGCCTGGATCAGTTTTGGCACATTAAGATATCCAAAGGAGCTAAAATACATTGCCCAGGAAAGATTTCCAGATACCCAAATATATAGCTTTGAATTTATTGAAGGTCTTGATAAAAAAAGACGGTATTTCAAAGAATTAAGAAAAAAAATTTATAAGAGCTTAAAAGATTTAATTTTAGCCTATCAGGATAAAGTGGCTTTTTACTTTTGTATGGAAAGCAGAGAGCTCTGGGAAGAAATAATGGAAAAGAAGATAGAAAGTTCAAAGGATGTGGCAAAGATTCTTGACAATGTGGCGGAAAGGCTTTTTAGAGAAAGTAAGTAAAATTTAAAACCTTGGAGGCAAATAATGAGAAAATTGCCCATAGGTATCCAGAGCTTTGTGGAGATAAGAACTGAAAACTATTACTATGTGGACAAAACCCCTTTTGTGAAAAAGCTTGTAGATGAAGGGAAATATTACTTTCTTTCTCGTCCAAGGAGATTTGGTAAAAGTCTTTTTCTTGACACTTTAAGACAGGCTTTCTTAGGCAGAAAAGAGCTTTTTAAGGGGCTTTATCTTGAGAATAACTGGAACTGGAGTGTGAAATATCCGGTGATTTACATTTCCTTTGGTGCAGGGGTACATAGAAAACCCGAAGAATTAATTCAAACGCAGGAGGCCATTCTCCAAAGGCATAAAGAAAAATATCAAATTGAACTTAAATATCCTGGAATAAAAGAAAAATTTTTTGAGCTTATTCAAAGACTCCGCGAAAAATTTAATCAAAAAGTGGTGGTATTAATAGACGAGTACGACAAGCCTATTCTTGACAACATAACCAAACCTGAAGTGGCTACTGAAATGCGGGAAATACTTAAAAATTTTTATTCTGTGCTCAAAGATGCCGATGAATTTTTAAAGTTTGTCTTCATCACAGGGGTTTCCAAGTTTTCCAAAGTGTCTATATTTAGCGGGCTTAATAATCTTGAGGACATAACTCTTAATCCTTCCTACGGAACCATCTGTGGATATACCCAGAAGGAGCTTGAGGTAGTCTTTGAAGATCTGTTAAAAGGCCTTGATCTTAAGGAAGTAAAACGCTGGTATAATGGCTATAACTTCCTTTCAGAGCCCGTTTATAATCCCTTTGACATCTTACTTTTATTAAAAAACAGGAGGTTTCGTTCTTACTGGTTTGAGACAGGTACTCCTACTTTTCTAATCAAGCTACTTTTAGAAAAAAAGATTGCTTTTCCATCTCTTGAACGCCTTGTCACAGGAGAGGAAATTCTTGAAAGCTTTGATGTAGATCGTATCTATCCTGAAACCATACTTTTTCAAACAGGTTACTTGACCATAAAAGATGTTTATCAAACAGGGCCTATGGAGACTTTTGAACTTTCTTATCCTAATTTGGAAGTTAAAATGAGTTTTAATAACTTTTTGTTAACCACCTTTATTGACCTTTCAGTAAAACAAAAAGGGTTAAGAGATATTTACTTAGCCCTTTCAGAAGGAGAAGTAGAAAAATTAAAAGAAGTTTTCAGGGGTCTTTTTGCAAGTATTCCATATAACTGGTTTCAAAAAAATAATTTAGAAGAGTATGAAGGGTTTTATGGGAGTGTGTTTTATGCATACTTTAGTGCATTGGGTTTAGATTTAAAGGTGGAGGAAATGACAAATCAGGGAAGGCTTGATATGGCGGTGATATTTGGAGAGAGGGCATATATATTTGAGTTTAAAGTGGTGGACTCCGGAGCAACTCACCAGGCAATAAAGCAACTTAAAGAAAAAAAATATTGGGAAAAATACTCAAAAAAATATAAAGAGGTTTATCTTATCGGGATTGAGTTTAGCAAACAGGAGAGAAACATTGTGAGTTTTGAGGTGGAGAGGATTTGAAGGCAAGCTTGACAACCAGGTGTTGTAGAATAGAATAAGGAGTGAATTATGAGGGCAGATGGAAGGGCTTTTGACGAGATAAGGGAGCTTAAAATAAAGCCAGGATTTTTGAAAAATCCCTTAAGTTCTGTGCTGGTGGAGCTGGGGAATACCATGGTGCTGTGCACAGTGAGCTTAGATGAAAAGGTGCCTCCTTTTCTAAAGGGCACTGGCACAGGCTGGATCACTGCTGAGTATGCCTTTATTCCTGGTGCCACCTCAGATAGAACTCCCCGTGAGACCATGGGGAGAAAGGGCCGCTCCATGGAAATCCAGAGGCTTATTGGCAGAACCCTGAGGGCAGTGGTGGATTTAAGTAAGCTCGGAGAGAGAACACTCTGGATTGATTGCGAGGTTTTAAATGCAGATGGAGGAACAAGAACCGCCTCTGTAATTGGTGGCTTTGTAGCCTTAAAACTTGCCATAAAAGAGCTCATCGGAAGAGGTGTGATACAGGAAGATCCTGTTTTAGAGTACATGGCAGGTATAAGCGTGGGAAAAATTGGAGGAAATTTTCTTTTAGACCTTAGCTATGAAGAGGATGTTGCTGCTGAGGTGGACGCCAATTTCTTTCTCACAGAGTCAGGCAAGGTGGTAGAAATTCAGGCAGGGGCAGAGAGCATGCCCTTTTCCTGGGAAGACTTTGAGAGGATGAAAGAGCTTGCTGAAAAAGGCATAAAAGAAATTATTCAAAAACAAAAAAAGGTTCTGGAGAATGGATAAGGTAATTCTAATTGCCAGCTCAAACCAGGGAAAAATAAGAGAAATTTCTGCTTTGCTTTCTCCTTATGGATTTAAAATAAAAACCCTGAAGGACTTTCCTGAAATTCCTCCTCCAGAAGAAACTGGAAAAAGCTTTTTTGAAAATGCACTTCTTAAGGCAAAATATTATACAGAAAAGACCGGGCTTGCTTCTCTTGCTGATGACTCAGGGCTTGAAGTGGATGCCTTAGATGGTGCTCCAGGAATTTACTCAGCAAGATTTGCAGGAGAAAATGCAACTGACGAAGATAACAACAAAAAACTCCTTGAGCTTTTAAAGGATGTACCAGAGGAAAAGCGGACTGCAAGATTTGTGTGCGTGATGGTGCTTTATCATCCTTCTGGAAAGTACTTAGTGGCTGAAGGAGTGTGGGAAGGAAAAATTGCCACCTCTCCAAGGGGAACTCATGGATTTGGTTATGATCCTCTGTTTCTGGTGAAAGAGCTGGAGTATAAAAAAACATCAGCAGAACTCTTGCCAGAAGAGAAAAATCGTTTAAGTCACAGGGCAAAGGCTTTAAAAGAGCTCGTTCAAAAAATCCCTGAGTTCTGGAAAGAGCTTTGAAACTTCCAGCAGAGCTGATTTATCCTGAAAACCTGATCTCTCAAGATATTATTGCTTTTTTTTCAAAAAAACTGCCTATCAATTTTTCTTTTGAGAACTTTAAGCCAGAAGGCTTTGAGCTTTTTCTTCCCCGTCAGATTCACAGTGCCAAGGTAGTGGAAGTAAACGCACCTTCTGTGTTTGAAATAAAAGCTGATGCAGGGTTTACTATGAAAAAAGGGCTTCTGATAGGAGTGCTCACCGCAGATTGTCTTCCTGTGCTCTTTAAAAGTGAGACATCACAAAATAGACTTATAGTTGGTGCTGTTCATGCAGGCTGGAGAGGCTCAGTGAAAAAAATCCTTTTTCATGCTTTAAAACGGGTTTTTACAGAAAAAAAGGGGCTTCCAGAAAAGACTTTCGTGGCCTTTGGTCCACACATAAAAAGCTGTTGTTATGAAGTAAAAAAGGATGTTCTGGAAGAGGTGAAAAAAAGTTTTGGCACAATTGAGTCTTTTGTAGAAAAAAGAGAGAATGCCTATTTTTTGAGCCTTTTAAAGCTTAATCTTTTTCAAGTAAAAGAACTTGGCATTCCGGAGAAAAATATATGGATCTGTGAAGACTGTACTTTTTGTAAAAGCGATGAATACTGGTCCTATAGAAAGGATGGAGAAAAAAGAGGTTCCCAAATTTCCCTTATAGGGATAAGAAAATGCTGAGAGGGATTTACTCTCTTTTTTACATAGGAGTATATCCATTCTTTTTACCAAGGGAGTTTTTAAAAAAGCCAAAGGAGCTGAGAACGACCTGGATAAAAGAGAGATTTGCCCTTTATACAAAAGCTTATTTTTCCTCTCTTAAGAGAAAGAAAGTCTGGATTCATGCTGTTTCAGTGGGAGAGGTCCTGGCAGTGGTGCCTCTTGTAAAAAGGCTTTCAGAGGAGTTTGATGTGGTGCTAAGCACCATTACTGAGACAGGAAGAGAGGTGGCTTTAAATAAGCTTAAAGGGCTCCCTGTTAAAGTGATATTTTTGCCTGTTGATTGCCCCTTTGCGGTAAGGAGGGCAATTTCTGCTATAAAGCCCTCCATGCTTCTTATTGCTGAAACTGAAATCTGGCCAAATTTAATAATGGAAGCAGTAAAAAAAATGCCAGTTGCCCTTATAAATGCAAGGCTCTCTGAGAAGTCTTATAAGCGTTATAAAAAACTCTCTTTTTTCTTTGCTCCAATTTTGAATAGCCTTTCCTTTATAGGAGTTCAAGAAAAGATTTATGCTGAAAGGTTTGCAGATATTGGAGTTAAACCTGAGAAACTTTATCTTACTGGAAATGTAAAATTTGATCTTGAGATAAAAGATGAATCCTTCCCCTGGGCAAAACAGCTTCCAAGTCCTGTTATAATTGCAGGGAGCACCCATCACCCAGAGGAAAAACTGATTCTTGAGTCGTTTTTGAATGTATTTTCAGAAGGAACCCTCATTCTTGCGCCAAGACATCCACAAAGACTGGAAGAGGTGAAAAATTTGGTAAAAAGTCAGCTCAAGCCAGGAGCAGGTTTTACTCCCTTGACTCAGCTGGAAAAGGGAGAACTTCCCCAGGGGAATCCCTTTATAATTCTTGTTGACAAAATGGGGGTGCTTGGAGCCCTTTATAGAATCTGTGATCTTGCCATTATAGGAGGAAGTTTTATCCCTCACGGTGGACAAAATCCCCTTGAGGCAATTTACTGGAAAAAGCCTGTGATTTTCGGCCCTTCTATGGAAAATTTTCCTTTTATCAAAGAATTTCTGGAAAAAGGGCTCTGCTTTCAGACAGATTCCTCTGCCCTTCCCTCTTTACTTAAAACTTTCAAAAAAGCACCTCAAGAGTTTGAAAAAGTCGGTGAAAAGGCATATAAGCTTTTAAAAGAAAAAAGCGGAGCCACAAAAAAAACTTTTGACCTTGTGAAAAAATATTTTTGTCTTACAAAATCCAGAGTCTCTGAATAAGTAAACTCTTTTTATTGTCGCATTTCTGGTATTGCAAAATGTGTTTTTTACTTTAATTTTTTTATTTCAATACATGATTTAATCCTTAAAAAAAGGAGGACGTGTATGGAATTTTTAATAGCAATTTTACCTATCTTAGTAGTTCTCATAGGCATGGTATTTTTTCACCGCTCAGGCACTTTTGTCTCAATTATAGGATGGATTCTTACAGCAATTGTAGCAGTTTATTATTTCAAAACTCCCTGGAATGTGGTTTGGGGAGCAAGTCTTGTGGGAATCGTAAAGGCACTTGGCATTACCCTGGCAGTAACCTTTACCATGCTCTTAATTTTTATCATGAAGGAAACAGGGGCTTTAAAAACAATCATTGACTATGTAAAAGGCATTACCAGGACAAAAGAGGAACAGGCGCTTTTCATTGGAATGGGTTTTGGCTCTCTCAGTACTGCCCTTGGAATGGTGACTCCTGCTATGTTTCCCCCAATCTTTAGACTGCTTGGATTTGCTCCAATAGCCGCCATTGGTATAAGTATTCTCTGTTATGATCCCCTCACTTCTTTTGCCCTGTTTTCTATTCCGGTTACCCTGCCTGCAAAAGTTGCTACGCTCTTTGGAATAAAACCACCCGGTATCACTAATGTGCACGAGTTTATCTGGGATTTCGCCTATAAAATTACTGTATTTTTACCACCTGTTTCTGTAATGTTTGCCTTTTTAATGCTTCTTATGGTGGGTGGAACACAGGCAATGAAAAGACATTGGGTAGCTGCCTTACTCTCAGGGCTTGTCCTTTCTGGCACTGCGTTTTTAATAGCCAGATTTAGAATTCTTCCGGTTGAGACCATTGGCATTGCAGCAGGTTTTACAACCATGCTTTTTACTTACTTTTATTACAGAAGTAAGGTACAAGACCACTCAGAAAGGCCTCGTTTTGGCGGAAAAGTCTTTAAAGCAGCCTCTCCTTTTATTCTGCTTATTCTCTTTTCCATAGTGGTGAACATTCCTTCTGTGAAAAAAACACTTGCCAATGTATTAGGGAGTGCTGAAGTATTTCACCTTTTTGCTCAGCACAAAGTAGATCTCAATATATTTGCCCATGTATGGTTTTGGATTTTTGTAGTATGTATCCTTTCTATATTTATTTTAAGGCCCTCTTCTGAGCAACTTGAGAATGCTTTTAGCACCTGGATAAAAAGAATCTGGGGGCCATTTATTGCTTACTCCCTCTTCTTTGCTGTGGCCTTTATCATGGCCTGGTCTGCTATGGAGGTGGTAAATGGCAAACTCACTCCTGGTCCGTATTTCAAAACCCACAATATGGATATGATTATTGCCATGACACTTAAAGACATCTTTGGCAAAGCCTATCCCCTTATTGCGCCATTTTTAGGACTTATAGGTGCCTTTGTGGGAGGAAGCGAAACTGCCTCCAATGTACTCTTTGCCAAAATTCAATGGGGAGCCACTGTTTCAACCCTTGGAGCACAGGCCTTTATGTGGATCTATGCTGCTCATGCAGTAGGTGGTGGAATTGCTTCTGCTATTACTCCTTCTAAAATAACCAATGCTGCTGCAACCATAGGAGTTAGCGGAAGAGAAGAGGGCAGATTTATCAAGGCTGTAATTTTCCCTGTACTTTTTATGGTGCTTGTAACTGGAATTATTCTCACTCTTATTGTATATTTTTAAAAAATTCAAAAGTGGCAGGGTTGTTATCTCCCCCTGCCACTAAATTAACCTGGAGGAAAGATGTCCAAAATAATAGTTACAGGAGCAGCTGGATTTATTGGAGCAAATCTGGTAAGAGCCCTTAATAGAAAAGGAGAAGACAGGCTTATTTTAGTGGATCACATCGCAGAGTCTGAAAAGTGGAAAAATCTTCTGGAAGTTAAATTCCTTGATTATTTTGACAAAGAAGAGTTTTTGCCTCTTCTGGAAAAAGGCTATTTTGGAAAAATAAAAGCCATTTTTCACCTTGGAGCCTGCAGTGATACCACAGTAAAAGATGTCAACTACTTGATTGAAAATAATTATAGATACTCTCAAAGGCTTGCTCTTTTTGCCATAAAAAAGGGAATTACTTTTATTTATGCCTCTTCTGCTGCCACCTATGGAGACGGGAGCCTGGGATTTTCTGATGATCACGAGCTAATTCCCAGGTTAAAGCCCTTAAATCCTTATGGTTTTTCCAAGCAGCTTTTTGACCTCTGGCTTTATTACAATGGCCTTCTTGAAAGAGTTGTGGGCCTAAAATACTTCAATGTATTTGGAGAAAGGGAGTTTCATAAAGGAGAAATGCGAAGTGTTGTTCTTAAAGCCTACGAGCAAATAAAAGAGACCGGGAAAGTAAGGCTTTTTAAGTCCTATCATCCTGATTTTGCTGATGGAGAGCAGAAAAGGGACTTTGTCTATGTGCAGGATGCTGTTGAGATGACTCTTTTTTTCTTGGAGCATCCAGAGGCAAAAGGAATTTTCAATGTAGGAACTGGGAAGGCAAGGAGCTTTAATGATCTTGTAAAAGCTGTTTTTAAAGCTTTGGGACTTTCTCCAAACATAGAGTACATAGAAATGCCAGAGAAAATAAGGAATCAATATCAATACTTCACACAGGCAGATATTAGCAAAATCCGCAGGGCAGGCTATAATAAACCCATAACAGAGCTTGAAGAGGCTGTGGAAAAGTATGTAAAATTTTTAGAGACAGAGAAATGGTAAAATGGAAGAAGGCTCAATTTTAGAAACCTTAAAAGGACTATTCAAAAAAAAGCCAAGAGAAACAGAAGAAGTTAAAGAAGAGCTAAAAGAAGTCATTGAAGACCTCAAAGAAGATAAGCTTCTTACTCCTTTAGAAGAAAAACTATTTCTTGACCTTCTGAGACTTAGAGAGCTCAGAGTAAGAGATTTAACTATACCCAGGCATCTTCTCAAGGGACTTGATGAAAAAAAGCCTTGGAGAGAGTTAAAGAAAGTAGTAATTTCTCATCCTCACCACTTTTATCCTGTCTATCAGGAAGTGCTGGATAATTTCACAGGGTATGTGTCTTTAAAAGACCTTGTTCCTGGACTTGTAAAAGAAGAATTTGACTGGAAGCTTTATATTAAACCAGCCCTTACACTTCCAGAACACATTTCCTTAAACTTTGCTCTTGAAAAGCTGGTTAAAAAAAAGCTAAAAATAGCCTTTGTAGTGGATGAACTTTCTGAGCTTTCAGGAATCTTAAGATTAAAAGACATTATGAAAGAACTCATGTCTGAAGAAGCATGCCCATTTTCAAAAGATAAAGATGGCTGGTTCTTGATACCCGGAACTACCAAAATAAAAGATTTGGAAAAATGTTTAAATGTTTCTTTCCCTGAAGGTAATTTTGAAACTATTTCAGGATTTGTAATTGATGTTATCCAAAGGATTCCCCGACCAGGAGAGGAGTTTTTTATTCCTCCTTTTGAAGTAAAAATCATCTCTGCAGATAAAAGGAAAATAGACTTACTCAAGCTAAAACTCCGTGAAAAAAATTCTTGAGTATTTAATTATTTCTATCAGTGGTACCCTGCTTGCCCTCTCCTTTCCTAAATATAACTTTTACATATTTTCTCTTTTTTCTTTGGTGCCAATTTTTTACTTTCTTGAACAACTGAACCCTATAGTTGCTGGATTTGCATGGAGTATGCCCTATTTTTTTATCCTTCTTTACTGGCTGCCCTACACCATTGAAAAATACGGAAATTTAAGTCCTTTTTTAAGCTGGGGGGTGCTCTTTCTTCTCTCACTCTATCTTTCCATTTTTTATGCCTTCCTTTTCTATGCAATAAAAATTGCAAGACTTCTCAAAAATCCTACTTTTTTTAAAGGACTCGTGGTTGGTTTTCTCTGGTGTGGCACAGAATTTTTAAGGGCCAATATTTTGACTGGATTCTCCTGGGGAGAGCTTGGTTATCTCTTAAGCAATTTTCCCCTTCTCCTGCAGATTGCTGACATTTTCGGCATCTGGGGGCTAAGCCTTGTCGTGATATTAATAAACTACTTTTTTTTCTTTCTTTTTTGTAATAAAATTTGCGTCAAAAATAAGGTTTCTTTCCTTCTTTTTCTCTCTTTCTTTTCTTTTTTGATTTTCTATGGAATCTGGTGTAAAGCCCATTTTTCAAAAATTATTAAAAAAGCACCTGAAATAAGAGTTGCTATTCTTCAGGGAAATATCCCTCAAGAAATAAAAAACGAAAGCGATATTTCCTATTCTCTAAATACCTATCTTGAGATGTTTGTACAAATTCCTCCCGATACAGAACTTGTACTTACCCCTGAAACTGCCCTGCCCTTCTTTTTTCCGGACGATCCACCTTCCATGCCTGTTCTCAATTTTTTTAAAAAGAAAAAAAGCACATTTGTAATAGGGGCTTTCCGCCTGGGAAAAAAACAAAATCTTTCACCAAAATATTACAATACCCTTTTTGTAATAAAAAATGGACAAATAGTGGATTTTTATGACAAAGAAAAGCTTGTGCCTTTTGGAGAGTATGTGCCTCTTGCCAATTATTTAAGTTTTTTGAAAAAATTTACAGTGGGTTTAACTTCCCTTAGCCCTGGTTATGGAAAAAATTTAAAACTCCCGCTTGCAAAAGAAAAAATTTCTGCCACTCCTCTTATCTGCTTTGAAAGTGCCTTTTCAGAACTTTTAAGAAAGCGAGTAAAAGAAAGTCAACTTGTACTTATAGCCACAAATGATGCCTGGTTTGACAAAAGCTCTGCCCCTTTTCAGCATTTTCAAATGGCCATCGTAAGGGCAGTTGAAGCAAGAAAATACATCCTTCAGGCAGCAAATACAGGAATTTCAGGCATAATTGATCCCCTGGGAAAGGTCATAAAAAAAAGCAGACTAAATCAAAGAATAATTCTTTACGGAAAAGTAAGACTTATAAAAAAAGAGCCCCTTTTTGCTACTTTTGGAGATATTCTGGGAAAAAGCGGGGCACTTTTGCTTATTCTTCTGTTAATTTACCTTCCCTTAAAAAATAAGTTTTCCAGGAAAGCTCTCTCACCAGATCTTTATCGTGAGTAACAACTATTACACTTTTGTCAGTATTCTTAAGAAATTCTACCAAAATTCTAAAATTTTTTTCATCAAGGCCATTTGAAGGCTCATCCATAATAAGAAGCTCAGGCTCCATAGTAAGCACACAGGCAATAGACACAATTCTTTTTTCTCCTCCTGAAAGTTCATAAGTATTCTTATGACGAAGATGTTCAATGTTAAAAAACGCCAAAATTTCGCTCACTTTTTCTTTTATCCTTTTTCTATCCCATCCGAGATTTAAAGGACCAAAGGCAAGCTCTTCCTCAACAGTTGGAGAAAATAACTGATCATCAGGGTTTTGAAAAACATAGCCTACATTTTTTCTAAGTTCTTGAAAATCCTTTTCATTGGCTACCACTTTTCCTTTAAACTTGATTTGGCCTTTTTGAAAAGGCACAAAACCCATTATAGTTTCAATGAGAGTGGTTTTTCCAGCTCCATTTGGCCCAAGGATAAAAACTTTTTCTCCAGAAGAGAGGGAAAAACTGATTTTGTTTAATATTATCTGCTCTTTTAAAATTACAGTAAGATTATTCAGACTTAGAAGAGACATATTCTTTATAAATTTTTCTGAGCTCTTCTATACTTTCTGCTGATTTTATTCCTTCGCTTATTGCTTCAAGCACATCTACATCTTCTATCTTCTTAATTTCGGGATAAATCTTTAAGCCTTCTGTCCCGAACTTTAACTCAAGACCTAATTCTATTGCCTTTAAAAGTCCGTGCCGTATTCCCTGCTGTATTCCCTGCTCTATACCTTTTTTTATACCTATCTTCTCTGCCGTAGTTATGTACGGCATTTTCTTCTCCTCCTCATATTTTATTATCTCCTGATGAAATTTCTCGCTTAACTCCTCGGGTAACTTTACCAACCAATCTATAAATTTATATAATAACAAAATATCTCTCTTTTGGTAGCCCTTCTCATATAATTTCTTTACCAGGGTTATCTTCCAGAAAAGCCTTTTATCCATATCACCTTTTATTTCCGTCTCCTTTAAATGTGCCATTACTATCACTGCAAAAGGATTTTTACTCTTTTCAAGTTCGTTCCACATTCCCCTGTAATCTAAAATCTTTACTACTGGAAATTTAAACTTTAACTCAAATCCCTAATATACCCTTTCATATCTATCAGCTTTAAAACTTTTTACATCATCAGCTAATATTGCTGCTAAACTCACCACATCCACACCATAACGATCAAATATCCGATAATTATAAATAAACATCCTCTTAGGGAGGTCCCTGTCATAATATCCCTGTACCTCTATATGAATAAGGAGCCATTTTTCGGAACCATCCCTCAAATATACCTTTACCAGAATATCAGCTAATCTCTTCCCTATCTCTGCATCCTTGGTAACTTTTTCAAGTTCCTTATCCAGAAACTCATATCCTTTTTCAAAATCTATATCCTTGGCAATTTCAGGAAAAAAGAATTCCATAAACTCTTGAAAATAAATCTCTATTGCTTCTTTCCATACGCTATCCTGCTGCATAATTTTTCCTTAAACCCTGTTTACTCTTCTAACAAAAGGCAGGAAACAATGCCCTTATATTATCTCCTTGAATAAATTACAAATCTTTACTGGATTTATAACTTAGTAGCAATTATATACAAAAATACACCGATTAAAGAAAAAACCAAGTCCCTTTTTTGAAACTTAAAGTGGACATACACAGGAAGGGTGCCGTTAAATCCCCTGCAGAGCATTGCTTTGTAAACTCTGTCTGCCCTTTTGTAGCTTTTAACGAGAAGGTTTGCAAGGATATAAGCAAGGGTCCGATAGGTCTTTAAAGAAGTTTTGCTTTCAAACCCTCTTGCCCTGGCAGACTTTAGCATCAGATGATACTCCTCCTGAACAGTATGGACATAACGATAAGTAAAGAAAAATAAAGCAACCAATTTATCAGGTAATTTAAGATGATGCAGGGCGTGGAATAAAGAAAATACCCTGGTTGTGGAAATTAAAAAAAGCATAAGTATAAGAATAAGATTGGATTTAAAAATTAAAAGCAATCCGTATTTAAGAGCAGGTATAGAAAGAGAAAGGCCTGCTATGTAAAAAAGTGGAGGTTCTCTATAAGTAAGAAGCATGGAAATTACTATAAGGAACAAAAAAGTATTGGCCAAAAAAAGGAGTTTTAAACCTTTTACTCCTCTGAAACCAGCTAAAAAAAAGAGAAACAGGGGGAAAATAGCGTATCTTCCTGCTTCTCCAAAATCCTTGGCCACGGCTATAGTCCAGGCATAAAGAAAAAAAAGAAGAATTTTAACTCTTGGATCTATTCGGTTTAAAATGCCCTTTTCAAGGGCTAAGCTATTTTCCATTTTTTCTGGCATATACGAGAGCTGCTCCTCCAAAAATTCCTAAAATCCAGCCCAGCCCTGAAAATACATCTTTAAAACTTACAGAAGAAAGTTCTTTTTTAATCCCAAGAAGTTCTTGATGAATGGGCTTTAGCTCCCTTTTAAGTTCTTCTCTAACTATTTGTCTAAGTTTATTTTCAGAAATAGAAGCTGTAACATCAAGCTGCTCCTGTTTTTTTCCAGGCTCTTCAGATTTTTCCGCAATTTGCTCTTCCTCACCTGTAAAATCCTCTTTTTTTACTTCAGCCACTGCTCTATGCCCAAGCTCTGCATTTACTACCACCTTGTAATTATCTGGCTTAGGTACGGTAAACACAAATTTTCCATTTAAATCGGTCTGCCCTTTAAGAATCAACTTACCTGTAGAGTCATACACTTCTACTTGTCCTTTCTTCACAGGGGTGCCATCACTGAAATAAGAATACACAGTAACTTTATTACCTTCCACATCCAGAAAAGCAGATATTTTATGGGCAAAAGCAAGGGAAGATAAAAAAACAGAGGCCCAAAACAAAAATAAATTAAACAATACCTTTTTCATCACTTTTCCTCCTCTTTCCAATCACTTCCATTCTTCAAGTATTTCAGGAGCCACACGTTTTAAAAATAAAAGAATAAAAAAATTGATAACTCCCTCTATAGCAGCAACAGGGATGTGAAGAAGCACAATAAGCTTAGCGGTTTCTTTGAAGGATTCACCAGTAGCAAGAAGCTCTCCTGCCACCAAAAAGCCTGCCCCCATTATGGCAATTATTGCAGCAAGAAAGCTTCCTATCAAAATATACGCCTTGCTCTGCTTTTTAAGCAAAGGCTTACAAATATAATAAGCAATTACGGCAGGAAAAGCCATGTTAAAGGTATTTACTCCAAGAACAGTAAGCCCTCCAAACTGAAAAAGCACGGCCTGTAGAAATAGTCCTACCAAGAGCACAGGGAAAACAATCCAGCCCAGAATTATTCCTGCAAGGCCATTTAGAATAAGATGCACACTACCCACTCCAACAGGCACATGCACAAGGGAAGCTACGAAAAATACGGCGGAAAGGAGCCCCGCTACAGGGATTCTGGAGTGATCAAGCTTTTTTAAGCCCAGGGCGACTCCACAGGCTGTAGCAGCATAGCCAGAAGCAAGGAGCCACCCTGGAAGTACTCCTTCTGAAATGTGCATTTTACTTTACTCCTCTGGGCTTGGGATATGCCTTGATCCAGAGCACTGCATCAAGCTCTACGGGATACTCCTTTCCGTCTTTATAACGGAGCTTTCCTCCATCTCCAAGGGCAGAAAAGCCCCACCAACCTGCCCAGGGGATAGTGTACTCAAAATAGCCATTTTCATCGGTTTTCACCACCTGAGTAATAAATGGATCTGCAGGCACTTTTACTCCACGCTTGTTATAATACTCTACTTCAACATCAATATTGGCAGCAGGCTTTCCATTGATAAATACCCTTCCTCTGAAGGTATTTCCTTCCCAGATGCCAAAAGGCCTGGTAAGAGGAACAATTTCTGCCTTGAGTCCAATAGGCTGATCCCATCCATCCTCCATGCCAAAGGCCTCTACATAAACTTTGGCAATCTGTTTAATAAACTTCTGTTCTGCCGGTTCAAAATAAGGCTCAGGATCCACATAAAACTGATAAACTCCAG
The DNA here is from genome assembly GCA_027064165.1 of Thermodesulfatator sp. Taxonomy (GTDB): domain Bacteria; phylum Desulfobacterota; class Thermodesulfobacteria; order Thermodesulfobacteriales; family Thermodesulfobacteriaceae; genus Thermodesulfobacterium. Next base: position 21,726 of record JAMOQE010000045.1, read on the forward strand.
GTCTTCTTATTTTAAACCTTGTTTTATAAAGAGGAACTTTCTTCTTGCTTCCTTTTAAAGCCGGTATGAGCTCTTCTTTCCATTTCAATTTATATTTTTTACCATTTATAACTACTCCAGAGTCTATTATGTGATAATCCATATTAGGCCCACCTTCCATGGGATGGGTAAACCAGGTTTTCAAACATACAATCCTTTTTCCTTCTTCCAAAATATCTGTATTTGGTTTTAAAAGCACAAAATGAGCCTGAGCTACTGAAGCTGTTAAAAAAATACCAGAAATTACTCCTACAATAAGCTTCCTCATCTTCTACACCTCCTTTAAAAAATTTTTTAAAATTTTTGTTACATTTTTTTAACTAAAAAGATTTTATATTAATATTTTATAAAAGTCAAGATAAAAGTGATTAAAATTTTAAAAAAGTAACAACAAAAGTTAGGTTGACATTTTTTGAACTTTTCAAGGCTTATCTAACATCTCAAAACTGCCTTCCAGCCTCCGAGCAATTGTGAGAAATGAAAGAAAAGGCTAAGGAAATAATGGAGCTCTTTGAAGACAAAACAATCCGTCTGTGTGAAAGGTGCTGTAAGCCTGTTATTCACTTGGGCTATGGCTCCAGGAAAAAGCTTCTCAAGAGAAGGACATTTGCCCTCCTGCAATACAAAAAGCTCGCCTATATTCGTAATATTCGGTTCAAGGACAAGGAAATAAGAAGAACTATTCTCCTGGAAAGAATGGTGCTAAAATGTTTTTTTCCAGCTTTTAATATATTCAAGGGCTCTTCCCGAGAGTTTAAGCCACTTTTCCTTTTTTGGGAGCCTTTTCAAACCCTTTGGCAAAGGAGGCAAAAGCCCCCAGTTTACATTCATGGGCTGAAAGTGTTCAGGATCTGCAGAAGTAATGTAATGCACCAGAGCACCTATGGCAGTTTCCCTGGGAGGTACAAGAAGTGGCCTTCCTTTTGCCAGCCTTGCAGCGTTTATTCCAGCTAAAAGCCCCATGGCTGTGGATTCCACATAACCTTCCACTCCTGTTATCTGTCCTGCCAGAAAAATCTTTTCTGACTTTTTTAAATTAAGAAATGAAGTAAGTACCCTGGGAGAATTCACAAAAGTATTTCTGTGTATAGAGCCAAACCTCGCAAACTCTGCGTTTTCAAGCCCTGGAATCAGTCTAAAAACCCTCTTTTGCTCGGTATATTTCAATTTTGTTTGAAAACCCACCATATTGTAGAGGGTTTTTTCTTTATTTTCTGGCCTGAGCTGCACCACAGCATAAGGCTCTTTACCTGTCCTCGGATCAACTAAACCTACAGGCTTCATAGGCCCATATCTTAATGTCTCTATTCCCCTCTCAGCCATTACTTCAATGGGAAGACATCCCTCAAAATACTTAGGCTTTTCAAATGAATGAAGTGGTACTTTTTCAGCATTCAAAAGCTCCTGTACAAATTTTTCGTACTCCTCTTTTGTCAGAGGACAATTCACATAAGCCCCTTCTTTATCAGAGTATCTATCCTGAATAAATACTTTCTTCCAGTTGATAGAATCTGCATATACTATAGGAGAGAGTGCATCATAAAAATGTAAATAAGGTTCACCTATTAAATTTAAAAGCTCCCTGCTAAGACATTCAGAAGTAAGTGGCCCGGAAGCAATTACTACTATTTCATCCTCAGGTATTTTACATACTTCTTTTCTTATTACATTAATCAATGGATGACTTTCTATTTTTTTTGTAATATAGGCAGAAAACTTCTCCCTATCTACAATCAGGGATTTTCCTCCCTCTATCTGGGCATTCTCAGCAGCTTCCATGATAAGTGAATTCAATCTTTTAAGTTCTTCTTTAAGAAGGCCTACGGCCTTTGTAAGGTCCCTTGCTCTTAAAGAATTTGAACATACCAGCTCTGCAAGTTTATCAGTGCGATGAGCAGGCGTAAATTTCTGGGGACGCATTTCATAAAGAACAACTTCTATGCCCTGATTTGCTATTTGCCAGGCAGCTTCAGAGCCCGCAAGCCCCCCACCTATGACTATGACCTTTTTCATTGAAATTAATAATCTACTCCGGGAATTTCTACACTTACAATTTTAGGAGTGATAAATACCATGAGTTCTGTTTTATGATCACTCCTGTCTTTTTTCTTAAAAAGATGGCCTAAACCCAAAATTCTCCCAAATCCTGGTACTTGCTGAGTATTTTCACTTATATCCTTGACTTTTATTCCTCCTATTACTAAAGTTTCTCCACTATTAACCCATACCCTGGTTTTGGCATATCTTGTAATCACCGTGGGCACCCCATTTACCATGGTACCAAAGTCCGGAGTATTCTTTTCAACTTCTATATCTAAGTTTATTCTATTATCCACAGTACCATGCGGAGTAACTTTCAATCTTATCACAGCATCTACAAACTCTGTGGTAGCCACACCATTTTCATTAAGTTTTAAATAAGGAATTTTCTTACCCTGTTTTATCTCTGCTTCCTGATTATCCAAAGCCAGAATTCTTGGGGCGGAAATAATTCTTGCTACACCTTCATTTTCAAGAGCCGAAAGTTTTAAATCCAAAATATTGGTGGATCTCCCCACTTTTCCTATTACAAACCCCAGGGTAGGCCCGGCTCCACCACCCAAATCCACAATAGCATCTCCACCTAAAACTGTTGTACCTCCAGAAATGGTAACATCAGAAAGATTCCAGGTAATCCCCAGTTTATGCGTATAAGACTCCTCTATTTCAACTATTCGTGCTTCTATTAAAACTTGCTTATTGGGCCTATCAATCTTTTTTATAAGACTACCAACCTCTTCAAGAATACCTTTAGATGCTTTAACTATTATAGAATTAGAAACTGCATCAGACGTAACTGTCCCTTTATCTCCAACTATGTCGTCTATCTGATCAACCACTTCAGATGTTTTTAGATATTTCAATTTAAAAACTTTAGTCACAAGTATTCCTTCTTCTTTTATCTTTTTTAAAGAGTCTATGTAAGCTTTATATTGCTCACTTTCTGCCTTTAGTTCAGAAATAGGTGCTATTCTCACCACATTGCCTACTTTTGCCATGGCCAGACCATTGGTGGCTAAAATTATATCTAAAACTTCATCCCATGGGACTTTATTCAATTTTAAAGTAATAGAACCTTTTACTTTATCACTCACTACCAGATTAAATCCGCCTATTTCTGCAAGCATTCTTAAAACAGCATGAATATCAGCATTCTGAAAATCTACAGAAATGGGTTGGCCTTTGTATTTTTTGGATAAAGGAATCTTTATATGCTCAGCACCCATTTGAGGAATTTTATAAGCTGGATAAACATAACTCTTTTTTACTTTTTTCCCAATTATTTTTATTTGCTTTGGCTTTTTAGGAGAAGGATAAAATAAGTTTAAGATTAAATTCGTTTCAAATACACTGGCTTTAAAGTTAAAAGGCTTTGAAAGTTTGAAAGAAATTATTAAATTTTTGTTTTTTAACATTATGTTTACTTTCCTAAAAATATTTTTAGGAAGTTCACTTATCCATCTGGAGTTACTTCCCGGAAGAGTATTTTTAAATTTTATTGTTAAAAAATTAGCTTTTTGGATTATTTCATACTCTGGCAGGCACTTCAAACTGAATATAAGAGTATTTCCGGGTTCTTGTAAAAATAACACTTCGTTCAGGACATTGATCTGAGCCCATGCTACTCTAACAAAAATGCTATATAAAATAATAAACAAAATTAGTTTTATGCCTTTCATTTATAACTCCTTTTCCAAACTTATTTTCTCTACTTCTTTTATTTTGTTCCCAAATATATCGTATTTCTCTCTTTCTACTAAAATGTAACTTTCTGCTATCTTTATTACTACAAAATTTCCTATCTTTGTTCCTACTTTAACAATATACCCTTTAGAAAAAGGATCCTGCAATAATGCTATATTTCCATTTTTAGTTCTAATAATCCCTACTAATTTAAAAGGCTTAACTCCTCCTTTATTTCTAAAATATTTTTGATAAGTCAATCCAAAAAATGGATTATTAAGCTTTTTTAAATTTAAAACATATGGTTTTCTTTTTATTTCTCTCCTCCACAACTCCAGTTCTTTTTTTACACTCTTAACTGACAAACTTCCAGCATAACCAAAAATAGGTAAATTAATAAATAAAAATAATGCCAAAAATAAGTAAACTTTTCGTTTCATTTTCTTTTCTTTCCTGTATATTTAAAGGTGTGAAAAGTGGCGCTTACAATTAAAGTCTGAGTCTTGGGCTCCGGTTTAAATTCAATTTTATTTAATACCACCAATCTTTCCATTTCTTCCACCTGATTTAAAAAATTCATAACACTTTCATAATTACCCTGAAAACGCATATCAAGAGGAATTATATTATAATAATCTCTTTTTATTTCACTACCTGGCCTGAAAGACAAAACTGCCAGGCCATTTTTTTTAGCTGTCTGTGCAATATTCTTTAAAAGACCCGGAATTTCTTTCTCATCCGGGAGAATCCCTTTAATTTCTTCTAAAAATACTCTTCTTAATTTTAAAGCCTGTTCTAAATCTCTATAGCGCCTGGAAATCCTTTTATACATATCTATTTGAGATTGCAAACTTTTTATATCTCCTTCAAGTCTTTTAATTTTTTCTTTCAAAGGAGCAAAATAAAGCCTATAATACAAAAAAAGAGGCAAAATGATAGAGATTAACAAAAGAAGTATTTTTTCTCTCCGTGTAGCTGTCTCTTCCCAATCTTTTAATTTTAACCATAAATCTTTTAATCTTTCCATTTTTTAAAACCTTATTTCTGTATTAAACTCAACCAATGTTAACTCTTTAATCTTTTTTCTATGTGTATTTTTCAAATCTACTGACTTAAAGATCTTTTTTTGAATTTCTAAAGCTTTTAAATAGTTTGCAACTTCTTCCAGATCAAGAGCAAGCGCTTGCAAAGAAACCACACCTTCTCTTATGCTCAAATTTTTAAATAAAATTTTATTATTACCTATAGAACTAACCAAAACATCGTACACTTTTAAAAATCTGCCCTGTTTTTTCTTTAAAGACACAATAGTCTTAATCTTTTGTTTTATTTCTTCATTTTGCTTTTCAAGCAATTTTACTTTTCTGGCTATTTTTTTATATTTTTCTAATTCTGCCAGTTTCATTTTTTTGATTCTTTGGTATTTCCGCTCTTTATGAGTAAGCCAGAGTCCGCTACCAATAATAATCACCGTGACTACAGCTAATAGCAGGAACAAAAAACCCAAATACCCAATACTTCTAAAACCTAATTTTTTTTCTTCTTCAATTTTTTCAGAAACGGGGACTAAATTAAACTTTATTATCATATAAATTCCTTTATACCTATGCCTATAGTTATTGCTCCTTGAGTATTTATGACTTGCAAATATTCTGGGCTAATATTTTCAGCAATTTTAACTTTTTTACTAATGTCAAAAAATTTAACCTCTTTATTAAATCTTTGAGCAATTAATTCTTTAATTCCACAGATTCTTGCCCCACCTCCTACCAGAAATATATCAGATATTTCTAAATTATATTTCCGAGAAGCTATATCAAATCCGTACTCAAACTCAGTGAAAACTTCTTCCAGATACTCTCTAAAAATTTCTTTTACTTTATCCCTTCTATCTGTAGACAAAGGATCTACCATAATCTTTTCTGCCTCCTCTGAAGAAATATGAAGTTTATCTTTCAACTTATCTTTAAATGTTTTCAAGCCTAACAAAAAAAGTTCCCTTGCATAAACTGGAGTACTTTTATTAGAAAAAAACAATTTGATCTTACTAAAACCCCAATCTATAATAAGCCTCGGACCGTCTCCATACAAATGCTCTGCAAGATTATGAAGACTAACGAAATCCACATCAATATTAATTACTTTATAATGTAAGCTATCAAAAAATTTTATATATTTGTCTATCACATTTTTTTTAGCTACTAAATAATAAACCTCATACTCTTCTCGCACAGGCAAAATGTAATAGCTATAATAAACATCATCAATTTTATAAGGAATTTCTTCATCTATCATTTCTTTTATTTTCTTTTTTTCTAACATTTCTGCATGGGTTGTAAAACTCCCTATAATTACCAATTCATAAGGCAAAGCCAGATAAATTTTTTTTGAAGGGCTTGAAATATTAGAAATTAAATTCTGAAAATTGGTTTTTAATAGTTTTTCGTCATTGATTATCCCATTTATAAGAACATTTTCATAGGTACGTGCCTGAACAAAACCAGTCAATACAGGCTCATCATTTAGGATTTGAAATTCTGCCAGTTTAAGAGAGTAACTACCAAAGTCTACAGCAAGAAACTTTTCTTTCTTAATGAAAGATAATAATCTTTTAAACATTAAAAGGTATATTAACAAAATTTTAAAAAAAAAGCAAGAAGATTGTTCTAATAAAACTGCAGAATATTTCTTACAATAAAAAAGTCCATTACCAAAAAGATTTGAGATTATTTGACTTCAAACAAATTGATGCTATAATTTATCTTCGTGGGAAAATTGCCGAAAACTTAATTTAAGTATGACAAAAAGGTGTTGGGATAAATTTCTTTTTGTAATAATCTCTTTCTTCATAATATATTTTCCCATTTCTGCACAGGCTTACGAAGATCTTTATTTTAAAAATTTCAATCTATGGCCTTTTTTTGTCTATTCTTACAACAAAATTTCTAAAAAAAGATCTATAGAACTACTTGGCCCTTTTATTTATAAAGAAAACAACTCCCATTCCCAAATATTTTCATTAAGACCTCTCTTTACCACAGTAGACACTCCGTACGAAAAAAAAGTATACTTTATTTCCCCACTGGGAATTTATAGTCAAAATAAAGAACGAACCTCCTTCAAATTTATTCCATTAATAAAAAAAACCTGGGGTGAAAATAACACTTTATATAATAAAAATCAAAATTTTATAGAAATTTTCCCTTTCTTTGCAGGAAAAGATAACAATAATAATACTTTTGGTGGAATTTTTCCTATTTATGGAACTCTTAAAAACTTTTTTGGAAAAAAAGAAATTATGTTTGTGCTCTGGCCTGTTTATACCAGAGTAAAATACGAAAACTATAAAGCTACCAGTTATTTCTGGCCATTTATTAGAATTATTACCTCTAAACAGTATCCAGATAGGTATAAAGGCGCCAAAATTTGGCCCATTTTTGGGAAATTTCAAGAAGCAAATACAGAAAGAAGTTTTACTCTATGGCCTTTTTATATAAAAAAAGAAGACAAAGATCCAGATTTCAAAAGCAAAACAATTATTAGTTTTCCTTTTTATGCAAAGGAAGATAATCCAGTTTATACAAGATTAATCCTTTTATGGCCTTTTTATCAACAAGTTAAAGGAAAAAAAAGAAAATATTATCAGATTGATTTTCCGTGGCCTTTTTACAGAAAAATTGAAGGTGAGAATGTAAAAGGCTCACGCCTCTGGCCTTTTTTTGGATGGAAAACTTCTACTGAAGAAAAGAGTTCCTTTCTTATATGGCCTTTTTATTTTCACAATGAGTTGAGGATTCAGAGAAAAAGCATCCTTTACTTCAAGAAAGATGATAGATTCCTTGTACTCTCAAAATTGGTTAAGATTTCGCAAAATAATAAACCTCTTTTAAGAGAAGCAAGGATTTGGCCTTTAGGGTATAGCTTTGAACATTATGACAGAAAGACAAATGAATTTTATGCACCTGCCTTATTTCCATTCAGAAATAAGGGTATAGAATATAATTATCTACCTCTATTAACCTTAATTCATCAAAAAAATCAGAACAAAATCTCCGAAACAAAACTTTTTTGGGGCCTGTATAGAAGTGAAAGAGTGGAAAATGAAAGGATAGATGAACTTGCTTTTCTCATCAGAAGGGTCAAAGGACCAGAGACTAATTATGTGGAATTTTTAGAAGGCCTCCTTGGGTTTGGGAAAATTGAGGGCAATTCAGTATTTAAATTTATGTTTATTCCTCTGGAGCAAAAAAAATGAAAATTGCAATATATCCGGGTACCTTTGATCCCATTACCAATGGACACCTTGATATCATAAAAAGAGCCGCCAGACTTTTTGATAAAGTCATTGTGGCTATTGGAGAAAACCCCAATAAAAAACCACTTTTTAACATAGAAGAACGAGTTTTACTGGCTAAAGAAGCTACTAAAACCTTGCCTTACCCTGAAAAAGTAGAAATTGAAGCATTTCACGGATTATTGGTAGATTTTGCCAGGCAAAAAGGAGCCTGTGTAATTATAAGAGGCTTAAGGGCAGTATCAGATTTTGAGTATGAAATGCAGCTTGCTCTTATGAATAGAAAGCTTTCTAATAGTATTGATACTATTTTTCTTATGCCGAGTTTAAAGTGGATATTTTTAAGCTCGTCTATAGTAAAAGAAGCTGCCAGATTAGGAGGAAATATAGAAGACCTGGTTCCTGAGATAGTGGCTAAAAAATTGAAAGAAAAGTTTAAAAAGGGGCCAAAAGGCCCCTAAGAATATTACCTACACCTCGTTTACAGTAATAGACCCAGTAGGACAAACTTCCACACAGGTCATACAACCAAGACAATCTTCAGGCCTTGCTACAACAGGCTTATCGTCCTCGCCTTTGTCATAAACCTGGGCAGGACAGGAATCAATGCAGGTCCCACAAGCTTCACAGGTGTCATAGTTTACAGTAATTTCAAACATCTTACACCTCCTTTAGGATTTATTTTTAAATTCTTTAGCACGTTTCAAAAAATTCTCAGCCCAGTTTTTTACACTATAAGCATGTATGTGTAAGTATCCAGCTAAAACATTTTTATAAAGTACACCGTCATATTTGCCATCTATCCCAAAACCTTTCTCTATTTGATATATATACTTCAAAAAATTATTTTTGTCAATTGGTTGTGCTTTAGAATAATGAAATTCATGGCCTTTGAGAGTTTGATTCAAATCAAAATAAGGATTCTCCTCCACGACTTTTGCAATAACATAGCCATGCCCCTGCGGTTTCTTATCCACCACAAATTTAAAGGGTAAAACACCACACATAGGATAACTTTTGCCTTTCCATTCTATTTCTTTACCAAGATACATAAATCCTCCACACTCCGCATATATTGGCATTCCTTCTTCTGCGGCCTCTTTAAGCGCCCTCATTATCTTTTCATTTGCTGCCAATTTTTCTGCCTGTAATTCTGGAAATCCACCTCCTAAATACACACAATCAACTTCTGGGAAAGAATCTTCCATAGCATTTATATACACAAGCTCCGCACCAAGCCTGACAAGTTCGTCCAGATTTTCTGGATAATAAAATTGAAAAGAGGGATCTCTAAAAACTGCCACCTTTATTTCTTTAAAAACACCATCATCTTTCTGGCCAATTTCTGGAATATAAAGTTGAGGAGCACTTCTTGCTACTTTTAAAATGCGTTCCCAATCACAATTTTCTTGAACCATCTCTAAAAGTTCCTGTAAAAAAGAATTCTCTTCGTATTCTAAAGAAGTAATAAGCCCAAGGTGCCTTTCCTTAGGAGAGGTTTTAAGTTTATAAATAACTCCAAGTACAGGGACCCCTGTATAATATTCAATAGAATTCCTTATTACATTGGCATGTCTTTCTCTTGCTATTTTGTTTAAAATCACCCCTCTTATATCCAGACCTTCTTCAAATTCTAAAAAACCCTTTACTAAAGCTGCTAAACTCCTTGTAACCTTCGTACAGTCAAGAACCAAAATAATAGGGGCCTTTAAAAGATAGGCCAGACGAGAAGAACTACAGCTTCCCTTAAAATCCATTCCGTCAAAAAGTCCTCTATTCCCTTCAATTACAGCAATATCACAGTCCTTTGCTCCCTGATAAAAAGAAAAAAGATTATGAGCTTCATCAAAAAGAAACATGTCCAGATTACGACAGGATCTACCAGAAACCTTTCTTAACCAGCCAGCATCTATATAATCCGGTCCTTTTTTAAAACAAGTAACTGTATACCCACGGGTTTTAAGATAATGAAGAATTCCAAGAGTAAAAAGAGTCTTTCCAGCCCCTCCCTTATGAGAGGCAATAAAAAGACGGGGAATGGAAAAAGTTATCATAATTTATCTTAAAATTTTACTGAAAAGATTTGCTAAATGTTTTTCAGGAGGAGGGAAAACCTCCTCCTGAAACCAGGCTCAATTTTTCTTAGTTTCCTTTCATTTTAACTACAAGATTTTTAGATTGATAAACAGATACTGCTATTTTCCAGAGAATAGTTACAATCAGAAAACCAATAGCCCAAACAGCCACACCAATCATAACCTCGCCAAAAGTTGGCTTGTAAGGAACCACTACACCCTGAGGATTGGGAGTAAAACCACCTATCATTAAGAGAAGCCCTTTGTCTATCCATACAGAAAGTACCACAGCAATACATGCAAGAACAAGGGTTGTCTCATTTTTACGGGTCTGGGGAATCACAAGTAAGGTTAAACCTATTAAAGCAAGAATCACAGAAGCCCAGGCAAAACCTACCCATTCAGAATGCCCCTGAAGTCCAGAGAAAAGATAAATAAAAGGTTCTGTATGCTCAGGGATTCCACTATAGAAAGCTGTAAAAAGCTCAAAGCATATAAATAAAAGATTTATAATAAAAGCATAAGTAATTATCTTTGAAAGGGTATCAACAGCTTTTTTACCAATATCAAACCCTGTAAGCTTCTTTAAAAGAAGGGCAAGGACTAAAAGAAGAGCAGGTCCTGCAGAAAAAGCAGAGGCTAAAAATCTCGGAGCCATAATAGCTGTAAGCCAGAAACCTCTTCCAGGTAAACCCTGAATAAGAAAGGCTGTTACCATATGAATGGAAGGTCCCCAGAGAATAGCCCAGTAAATAAAAGGCTTAAGCCAGGAAGGATATTTAGTCTCTTTATATTCCGCATGAAGAACTGTCCATCCACAGAGAAGATTTAAAAATAGATAAGTAGAAAGCACTATCAGGTCATAAAAGATAATAGAATGTGGCGTAGGATAAAGAAGAACATTAAACACTCTTTGAGGTTGCCCCATAATCACAAATACAGAAAGCATAGAAACTACAACCATTCCCACTGCAAAAAATTCAGCAAGAACCGTAAGTCTGCCAAATTCCTTACAATTGTGTAAATAGTAAGGAAGCACTATCATAACAGCAGATGCTGCAGCACCAACAAAAAAGGCAAGCTGTCCAATATGGAAACCCCAAGTCAAATCTTTATGTAAACCACAAACCACACCTGTACCAAGTTTGTGCTCTAAAACCCAGTAGTAAAATCCTATGGCTATAATAACAAGCAAACACAAAATCCAGATCCAATATTTCGGCCTTCCTTTCAATGCATATTCTAACATCTCAAGCCCTCCTTACACAATGTAAAATACCATTGGTTTAGTTCCAAGTTGTGGCTTCCTTACCAGCACAAGATTTTCTTTAATAACCCTCGTTATTTCAGCCTCTGGATCGTAAATATTACCAAAATATATTTTTCCTTTAGCTGCTTCTACACAATAAGGCAGTTTCCCTTGGTCAAGCCTTTCATAGCAGAAAATACACTTTTCAACTACTCCCATAGTCCTTGCAGGGTACTCAGGATTTACATGCTTTAAGTATTCCTTAGGATGGAAGAAATTATAACTACGAGAGCCATAAGGACAGGCTGTCATACAAAATTTACATCCTATACATCTATGATAGTCCTGTACAACTATTCCATCAGGCCTCTGAAAAGTTGCCTGAACAGGACATACTCTTACACAGACAGGATTTTCACAGTGGTTACATAAAAGAAGATATTTTCTATTTCTTAACTCCTCAGAAGGATCTTCCTCTGCAAGCTCAGGAAAGGCATGCTCAAAAGTATCTTCCCAGATCCACCTTACAGCCTTGGTGGGCTCGGGAATATCAGGAACATTATGGGCTCGGTGACAGGCCTCTATTATCCTTTTGCAATCCTCTTCTGTAAGACGTCTTGTATCAATTGCCATTGCCCAGCGAACTTTACCTTTTTTCCCTTCTCCCACTACCTGAGCAAGGACTTCATCACCCCTACATAGCACGAACTCTTCTAAGGAGAAAACACCTGTACCAAACAAAAAAGAAAGGCCAGCAATTTTTAAAAATTTTCTTCTATCTATTGCCATTTTGCCACCTCCTCAGTTTTGCCACTTCCTCAGGGGCTATGTGACAGTGCCAACAATCTGGATGAGTTGCTACAAATTTGTGGCACCTGTCACAAAACTTTTCATTACTTTTATGACACTTCATACATGTGTTCTGAAGGCTGATAAGATATGTCTTTCCATCCGCTCCAACAAATGTTCTCTTTCCTTCTCTTATAGCCATATTCCTCCACTTAAGAAGGAGTTTCATATGATAAGCCCTCATGTATTCCTTGGACTCTACACAATTTTTTTCTTCCTTGGGAAGCTCCGGTCGTGGAATAGCTTTTGCTCCTCCCAAATTTAACCACATGGGAATTGTAAAAAAGATGATAAAAATAATAATTCCTGGAATCACTTTGTCACTGTTGTACATGGCTTATACCCCCTCTCCTTCTTTGCCTTCTTTACCTTTTAATGGACGATATCTTAAATCCATAGTCCTTTCTTTTTCACCATCAAGTACAATTGCATTACCCACAAGCTCATGCACACCACATACATCCACCCCAGGAACCCAGTAGTCCATAAGGGCAGGAAAGACCGCCCTATCAATAGCACAAATACAGGCAAGATGATTTACTCCGTACTTTTTTCTTACATATTCTACAGCATTAGCCCTCGGAAAACCTCCCCTCATCCTCATTTCCATATATTCATCTGCATTAAGACCTGATCCACTTCCGCAGCAGAATGTCTTTTCTCTAATGGTATTTTCTGGCATTTCAACAAAATTATTGCAAACATTTTTAAGAATAAATCTTGGCTCTTCAAGAATTCCCATAGCACGGGAAGGATTGCAGGAGTCATGGAAAGTTACCACAACATGGTCATTCCTTGAAGGATCAAGTTTAAGCTTATTGTGAGCAATAAGATCTGCTGTAAATTCACATATATGGACAATCTTATTATCTTTAGCATTTTCAAAAACTGTTCCAGTAATAGGGGACTTGGGCACTTCAAGGAAATCCACAGGACCATACCAGGTGTTATGATATTGATGCCATACCCTCCACATGTGTCCACATTCACCACCAAGAATCCATTTAACTTTAAGACGCCGTGCCTCTTCATAAATCTTTGCATGAAGTTTCTTTGCAAGCTCAAGTTTATTGAAAAATCCAAAGTTTCCAGACTCCGAAGCATAGGTGCTTATAGTATAATCCAATCCAATGTGATGAAAAAGAATAAGATAACCCATAAAATTATAAATCCCCGGGTCTGCAAAGTAGTCTCCAGAAGGAGGAACAAAAAGCACCTCAGCTCCTTTCTTATTAATGGGAACTTCTATTTTTACACCGGTGATTTCTTCAATGTCCATCACTAAATATTCTATAATTTCCTTCAAAGTGTGAGGCTGAATTCCAATGTGGTTACCCACGATATGACAGAATCTAACCGGCTTCATCGCCCAGTCTATAGCAATACCAAGCTCGTGAAGGACTTCTCTCATCACAATAGTAATTTCTGCAGTGTCTATGCCATAAGGACAAAAAACTGAACACCTTCTACATTCTGTACATTGATAAAAATAATAAAACCATTCTTTTATTATATCTTCAGTAAGCTCCCTTGCTCCGGCAAGTCTCCCAAAAAGTTTACCCAGAGGAGAAAATTCTCCTTTAATAACCGACCTTACAAGCTCTCCTCTTAAAACAGGCATATTCTTGGGATCTCCACTCCCTAAGAAAAAGTGACACTTGTCTGCACAGGCTCCACACCTTACACAAATGTCCATAAAAAGTTTAAAAGAACGAAAACGATTGAGCCTATCTCTTAAGGCATTTAAAGTGCGCTCCTTCCAGTCAGGAGGAAGGGGCCATTTTTCATCATGGGGTTGCCATTGGCCCATGTGAGGAAGCCCTAAATCTTCCATTACCTGCGGCTCTACTGCATAACAATAAGTCCCTCTCTTAAACTCTGGCTTTATATCCATCCAGTGTTTTTCTGGAGCCTTGTGCAGGTTCACATCCTGTAAAAGCTCGTCTGGTTTTGGAAGTGCCATACCTATCCCTCCCCTTAAAATTCTTTAAGCTGCTTTATTTTCTTTTGCTACATTCTGACCCTTACACCACTCTTCATCTAATTCAAAACCAGCCTGCTGAAGTTGTTCTTTAAAGTGCTCCTGCCATTCACAGAAAGTATGATACTTTACAGGGTAATCCCAAGGATTTACATACCTTCTCATACGGTTATCATTGGGCAGGTTCCTGGTAGGAGAAAAGAAGACTCCCACCATGTGCACAAGTTTACTAAACGGAAAATAAGCCGCAAGAGTGCAAACCAAAAAGAGATGTACAAAAAATATAGTACCAATGTGGGCATCCTTAGGCATAGCTGGATGTAAAGTCGCAAGGCCTATAGCAAGTTCCTTTACACCATACACATCTACTTTATAAACATGCCTCATCAATATCCCTGAAATCACTATTCCTAAAATCAAAAACAGTGGGAAATAATCAGAAGCATGAGAAATGTAAGAAACTTTGGCATCTACCAGCCTTCTTAAAAGAAGGAAAAGAAGACCGCCAAGAATCATAAGATCTGTGATATAAATAGGAGGAAAACCTATCTGGAAAAAGCTATCCACATAATCAATATAATTTAGAATAGAAGGAACATGATAAAGAAATAGTCTCAAATGCCTTATAAGGACAATAAAAAATCCCCAGTGAAAGAGAATAGCTCCAAACCAGAGCCATTTAGCAGAACCATAAATAAGCCGCCTTCCCTGAAGATCTGCCCTCAAATTTCTAAAGAGACTCCTAAAAAACACAACTTCAAAAAACATCCTCAGCACAACTTCCCAGGTGTTTGCAGGAGACTCAAGCCTGCTGTACTTAATCCAGGGAAGACTTTTTTCCTGGCCACATACACTGGGAATTTTAAATGGCTGAGGAACCCGAGCCCATTGCACTATTCTATAAATTAAACCTATAAAAAACACAAAAAAAGCTAAATAAGGAATTACTATACCAAAAAAACTGTCCAAACCCAGGGCTGAAACCCCTATCCACGGTATAAGAATTAATGCAATTACCGCAAGCAAGCTTACTCCTACATTCATAAGCCTCTCCCTCTATTATTTATTTTTAATTTTTTCCTCCTGCTATTTTCTCCCTCTCTACAGGAATTGGACTACCTTCTACAGGATCATAAATTATACCTGCCTTTTTCAATAATAAAAATCTATTGCGCTTCCACTCATCATATCTTATCTGATAAAGCCTCTCCCTATAACTCAAAAAATAATCCATCGCTTTAAGAAGGAGAATATCTATTTTGTCTTCAAGCCTGAGGTATTCAAAAATACCAAATTTCTCAATAAAATCTTCTCCAAAATCTTCTCTAATAATCTCTTTCAAAAGAAAGAAAAGATGAAGGGCCTTTGAAGGCTCTGTTTCCTGAATAGCCCTTAGTTGAACCAACCTATCAAGAAAATAATTTGCCTTTTCCCAATCAAAATCACCAAAAATCACATCAATCAATCCCTGAAAAGTCTCCTCCACCCTATAACCAAAGGGATTCTGAAAACGATCTACCTCTCGCTTAAAAAATTTCTCACTCTCTTTTCCAAAAGACCTCCAAAACCTCTCTAACCATTCTTTATATATACCTGACTTCTTACTTTCTAAATACTCTCGCAACTCCCCAGACAACATGGTCCTCACTAAAAGTTTTTAAAATTTTATATAACGACTTTGAAAAAAGTCAACATTTATTTTAAAAAAAATAAGCCTGTCTGCCCCTTCTTTTCAGTTTAAAAATGGATTTCTTTTAAAATTTTTCAATTTTTTTAGAATTACTGTAAAGCCTGGGCAATCTTTTAAAAAGAGTTATCCTATCCCTCTGAGAAATCTTGAGTCGCCTTAACATGTCCTCCAGCTCATTGATTGTATGTTCGTAAACTTTTAAATTTACCTTATATGGATGACCATCTTTACCCCCATGGGCATAAGCATAACAGACAGGATCTTCTCTACAGGCCTTTACATCATAAATAAGCTCTGCTGTAAGGGCAAGAGCTCTCAAAGCCCTGGCACCAAGCCCAGGAGTAAGAAGCAGGTCTTTAAATTCCTGGGGAGGATTCTCATAAGTACTTTCCCAGATTTTTCTAAGAACCTTGGGAGAGATATCCTTTTCCGTAAGAGAATGGGAAGGCTTAAAAAATAAACTTCCTGCCATTTTGACTTCTTTTAATACTATAGGAAGATCTTCTTTTAATAAATTAAGCATTGCAGTTTGAGTTGCTTTGCTTTTCCTGGCAACCAGATTTAAAACTTCCTGTTTTCTTAAGGCTGAAATTATGGCTTTATGGGGATCTTCGCAAAAATTTTTTATCTCAAAAGATTGCCAGTGATATCTCCTGGCATAACCCAGATTCCCCTCCATTCCCTGCTGAATAACACCCCAATTGCCTTTCTTAGTAAACACAAAAAGATGAAAATAGATTTGAAATCCATCCTGAATGGCATTATTGTCAATCCTTGCCACAAGCCTGCTAAAATTTACAAATCTCTGACAATCATTTGTCAGACCTGCTTTATCTCCCCAATGGAGTATTTCCTGCGGCGTCTTAAGGGCAGTTTTTGCCTTTCCTCCGCAGACAAAAAAGCCTATCTCCTGAAAATAAGGTTTAAGAGCTTCTTTAATAGCTGCTCCCACCGTGGTGGTAAGGCCTGAAGAATGCCAGTCAAACCCCAAAAGACAACCAAGAGCCTGAAACCACCATGGATCACATACCCTTTTAATGAGTTCATCCTCACCAAATTCTTCGTAAATAAAAAGTAAAATTGCCCTGCTAAGACGCACCATTCTGTCAAAAAGCCACTTTGGACACCTGCCAGTATGAAGAGGAAGGTCAACCGTATGACGAACAATCATTGTGATTCTTTATTACGCTCTTTTAAAGCTGCCTCAACCTGATTTAAAATTTCCTGACAAACTGCTTCAGGATTTTCTGCTTCCCTTACAGGCCTTCCAACAACCAAATAATCTGCTCCAGAAAGGATAGCTTCATAAGGGGTTGCTGTACGAAGTTGATCATCCCTTTTTTTATCGTTTTCTTCAAGCCTTATACCAGGGACAACAGTAAATACCTGAGGGAAAGCCTCTTTTATTCTGGCAACTTCCCTGGCAGAGCATACAATGCCATCACATCCACTGTTTACCGCAAGGCTTCCCAGTCTGAAAGCAAGCTCTCTGGGATCCCTTGCCAGTTCCCCATAAAAACCGAGCTGCATAAGATCTGCCCTATCAAGAGAAGTAAGAATGGTCACTGCTACTATTTTCAAATTATTATAAGCATTTTCAACTGCTTTTTTTAAAGCACCCTCACCTGAAAGGGTATGTACTGTAATCCAGTCCACTCCAAGCTCAGAGGCGGATCTCACAGCGCCAGCCACAGTATTGGGTATGTCACAAAACTTAAGATCAAGAAAAATTTTTTTTGCTCCTGCCTTTCTCACCCTTTCCACCACCTTGGGGCCCGAAGCCACAAAAAGCTCCAGACCAATTTTAAACACACCTACGAAAGGTGAGAGCTTTTGCACCCAGGAAACAGCCTCTTTCACACCTGCCACATCAAGAGGAAAAACCAATCTCTCCTGAGGATCAAGACCCACCATCCTTCCTCTCTCCCAATGCCTTTATTTGAGTAATAAACTCTGAAACATCCTTAAATTCTTTATATACCGAAGCAAATCTTATATAAGCCACTTTATCCCACCTTTTTAAGGCTTCCATTACTTTTTCTCCAATATAGGAAGATGGAATCTCCCTCTCTCCTTTTTGAATAAGTTCAAGCTCAAGAGAAGAAATAAATTTTCTTATGGTATCCTCGCTGATGGGCCTTTTATGACAGGCCTTTCTTATACCGGCAAGCAGTTTTTCTCTGCTATAAGCCTCTCTCCTTCCATCTTTTTTCAGAATCACAAAATCCATATCCACTCTTTCATAAGTAGTAAATCTGTAACCGCAGGAAGAGCACTCCCTCCTTCTTCTTATAGCAAAACCATCTTCAATAATTCTTGAGTCAATTACTTTTGTATCTTCTGCCTTACACTTGGGACAACGCATTTGGTTTATTTTAATATCCTTGTAAAAATTTTAAAGAGGTTTAAAATATTTTCCAAAGTGATAAACAATAAGATTTACTACACTGTAAAAGAAGTTACAGCCAATTTAAAAGACCTCCTGGAAAGAAACTTTTCTCACATCTGGATTGAGGGTGAAATCAGCAATCTCAAACAGAGTCAAACAGGACACATTTATTTTAATCTGGTAGAAGAAGAGGCGAGTTTGAAATGTGTAATCTTTAAAAATCACCTTTCTGAAGAAACAAAAACTTTCTTAAAAAATGGGATAAAAGTCCTTGCCTTTGGGACTTTAAGTTTTTATGGAAGAAGTGGAGAATGTTCTTTTATAGTAAAAAGACTTTCTCCCATAGGAAAAGGTCTTATAATGCTAAAAAAGGAAATTTTGATAAAGAAATATGCAGCCCTTTTTGCCAGAGAAAGAAAAAAGGCAATTCCCCTTTATCCCAGAAAAGTAGCTGTAATTACTTCTCTTTTCGGGGCAGCCCTTAAAGACTTCCTTAAAGTGGGGCTTTCCCGGTGGAAGACCCATATTCTCGTATATCCCGTAAGAGTTCAAGGAGAAGGTGCAGAAAAAGAAATTGTAAGGGCAATAAGAGACATAAATCTTTATTTTCAGGATGTGGAAGTAATTGTTATTACAAGGGGTGGTGGCTCTATTGAAGACCTTGCTCCGTTTTATACTGAAGACATTATCCTTGGTATAAAAGATTCAAAAATTCCTGTAGTTTCTGCAGTAGGTCACGAAATAGATGTTACCCTATGTGATCTCATTGCAGATAAAAGGTGCCCTACCCCCACTGCAGCAGCTCAAGAAGTATTTCCAGATGCCTCCCTTGTTAAAGAAAGACTTGAGGCACTTTCTAAAAAACTCGTTAAATTGGTAAGTTTAAAAATCTCAGAGAAAGAAGGAAGGCTTTTTGAGTACAAACTTAATCTTGAACAAAATAGCCCTTATAAAAAACTTCAAAAGCTTGAGACACTTCTCAAAAAACTGAACTATCAATTACAAATGGCCATAAAAGATCGGCTTTTATTTGAAGAAAAAAATTTGAGGAAGCTCAAAGAAAAACTGAATAGTTGTAGTCCTGAAGCAAAATTGAAAAGTATTTTACAAAAAATTGAGTTCTGGAAGGAAAAATTGGGATATACCCTGCAAAAAAAGCTTGAACTTGAAAGGAAGAGGCTTATCCATCTTAAAACACTCCTCTTTTCATTATCACCTTTAAATGTTCTGGAAAGGGGGTATAGTATAGTAAGAAATGTTAGGACCGGAGCCATCGTGAAAGCATCAAAAGAGGTATCTCCCGGAGAAAAGCTTGAAATATTGCTTGCCAGAGGAAGACTTCTGGTAAAAGTGCTGGAGGTAAAGAATGGAGATAAAGCCTGAAGATATTAAATTTGAAGAGGCTTTAAAAAGAATTGAAGAAATCGTAAAAAAATTAGAAAATGGAGAGTCAAGTCTGGAAGAAGCATTAAAATTATATGAAGAAGGCATATACTTAATAAAATTGTGTGAAAAAATGTTAAATCAGGCCAGAGAAAGGGTTGAAATAATTCTCAAAGAAGGAGAAGGTTTTAAATTGGAGCCCCTGGATGAGAGTAATTGAGTATTTAAATATTGCAGCAGAAGAAATAGAGAAAGTTTTAAAAGATTATCTTCCAGATGGAGAATATGGGAAAAGAGTGGTTGAAGCAGCAAAATACAGCCTTTTTGCAGGGGGAAAAAGACTGAGGCCTGCCCTTTGTTTTGCAGGTTGTGAAGCAGTTGGGGGAAAGAAAGAACAGGTAGCATTTTTTGCTGCAGGAATTGAGTGCCTTCATACCTATTCTCTTATCCATGACGATCTTCCCTGTATGGATGACGATGACTTAAGAAGGGGGAAACCTTCCTGCCATAAAGCCTTTGATGAAGCCACAGCTGTGCTTGCAGGAGACGGACTCCAAGCCCTTGCCTTTGAACTTTTTACCCATCCGCTACAAGTAAAAAATACCACTCCCTCCAGACTAATCAAAGCTATTAGAACTATTGCCAGAGCTGTAGGTTTTGAGGGTATGGTGGGTGGCCAGATGGCTGATCTTTTAATGGAAGGGAAAAAAGGAGGAATCAGAGTCCTCAAGTGGATTCACCTTCACAAAACTGTGAGACTTATTGAGGCCTCAGTTGTATGTGGAGCAATTCTTGCAGGAGGCAACAAAAGGCAAATACAAACCCTGTCAAAGTATGGAAAATACTTAGGGCTTGCCTTTCAAGTTATAGATGACATACTTGATATTACAGGAGATGAAAAAAAGCTTGGAAAGAAAGTCCATTCAGATATAAAAAAAGAAAAGCTTACCTACCCTGCACTGGTAGGGCTTCCAGAATCAAAAGAGCTTGCCAGAAAATATACAGAGCAAGCAGTATCATCATTAAAGCCTCTTGGCGAAAAGGGGAAATTTTTGAAAGAACTTGCTTACTTTTTATTAGAAAGAGCCTTCTAATGGGGTGAAAGTATGAAAAAATTTCTCTCCAAAATCAACTCTCCTGAAGACATTAAAAAATTAAAATTTTCTCAGCTCCAATCCCTTGCCAAAGAAATAAGGGAATACATTTTGGAAGTGGTTTCTCAAAATGGTGGCCACCTTGCCCCTAATCTTGGCACTGTTGAGCTTACCCTTGCCCTTCATTATGTTTTTGATTCTCCGAAAGACATAATTATCTGGGATGTAGGCCACCAGTGTTACACTCACAAAATTATCACAGGAAGAAGGGAGGTGTTCCCAACTTTAAGAAAGTGGAAAGGAATTTCTGGCTTCCCCAAAAGGGAAGAAAGCCCTCACGACTTTCTGGACACCGGTCACAGTAGCACCTCTATTTCCGCAGGCCTTGGAATGGCAACTGCTTTGAGACTAAAAAAAGAAAAAAACAGAAAGGTGGTTGTGATAATAGGAGATGGCTCTATCACAGCAGGGCTTGCTTTTGAAGGCCTGAACAACGCAGGATTCCAGAAAGAAGACCTACTTATTATTCTTAATGACAATGAGATGTCCATTTCTTCAAATGTTGGCGCTTTATCTTCTTTTGTTTCTAAAAGACTTACCGGTAATCTTACCCGGTTTATAAAGAAAGAAATGGAAAAAATTGCCCACAAATTCCCTGGAGGAGAAGGTATTCTCACCCTTTTAAAAAAGGGAGAAGATCTTTTAAAAATTGCTATTACTCCAGGAGCACTCTTTACAGCCCTCAATTTTGAATATGTAGGTCCTGTAGATGGGCATGACATAGAACTTCTTGTTGATATTTTAAAAAACCTAAAAAAAATGAAAGGGCCTATTATTTTTCATGTTATTACCAGGAAAGGAAAAGGGTATCCACCTGCTGAAAAAGATCCCGAGACATTTCACGGAGTTGGGCCTTTTGATTTAAAGACAGGCAAGATTATAAAAAAAGCCAATATGCCTCCTACCTATACAGAAATTTTCGGACGCACAATTATAAGACTGGCAGAAATTGAACCCAGGCTCGTGGCTATTACTGCAGCCATGAAAACAGGTACAGGTTTAAAAGAGTTTGCTGAAAGATTCCCTGAAAGATTTTTTGATGTGGGAATATGTGAACAGCATGCGGTGACCTTTGCTGCTGGCCTTGCCCTGCAGGGAATGCTACCAGTCTGCGCCATTTATTCCACCTTTCTCCAGAGGGCTTTTGACCAGTTAATTCACGATGTTGCTCTTAATCAGGCAAAGGTAATCTTTGCCATAGACAGGGCAGGGCTTGTAGGAGAAGATGGCCCAACCCATCACGGGGCATTTGATCTTTCGTATTTAAGGTTAATTCCAGGCTTTGTAGTAATGGTACCAAGGGATGAAAATCAGCTACAACACATGCTATATAGTGCTCTTGAGTATCCCCATCCCACAGCAATCAGGTATCCCCGTGGATATGGAGAAGGAGTAAGCCTTGATTGGGAGCTAAAAAAAATTCCTCTGGGTAAAGCAGAATTGTTAAAAGCTGGCACAGACATCTCAGTTTTTGGAGCAGGGCCCTGTCTTTACACCGCACTTGAAACAGCAAATAGCCTGGAAAAAGAAGGAATAAGCGTTGAAATAATTGATGTAAGATTTATAAAGCCATTGGATGAGGAAACTATACTTTCCTCTGCAAAGAAAACAGGAAAGGTCTTGGTTATAGAAGAAAACACCTGCATAGGAGGGCTTTCTTCTGCTATAGCTGAACTTCTTATAGACCGCCTTCCTACTGTAAAATTCAAA
This sequence comes from Thermodesulfatator sp., assembly GCA_027064165.1. GTDB lineage: Bacteria > Desulfobacterota > Thermodesulfobacteria > Thermodesulfobacteriales > Thermodesulfobacteriaceae > Thermodesulfobacterium. The sequence continues at coordinate 44,262 of JAMOQE010000045.1, forward strand.
AAAATTGCCCTTCCCGATAAATTTATTGAACATGGTGACTTAAAAACATTAAGAGAATTATGCGGCCTTAGTAAAGAAAATATTAAAGCCAGCCTTTTAGATTTGGCTGAGGAATAGCAATCCATGGGCAATATTACTATTAAAAAGATCTTGGATCAGATACATAGCTATCTTCCTGAATGCAATACTTCTCTGGTAGAAAAGGCCTATAAATGGGCAGAAAAACTTCATGAGGGACAGTTTAGAAAGTCTGGTGAGCCTTATATTTCACATCCCCTGGAAGTAGCCTATATTCTTGCTCAAATGAAGCTTGACCTCCCTACTATTGCAGCTGGGCTTCTTCACGATGCTGTAGAGGATACCGATGTTTCTCTGGAAGATATAAAGCGAGAATTTGGTGAAGAAGTAGCCTTTATAGTGGATGGAGTAACCAAACTTAAAAATCTTCCGAGCAGCAGTGATAAAACCGCCAAGCAAGCTGAAAACTTGCGCAAGATTATCCTTGCCATGTCAAAAGACTTAAGGGTAATCCTGGTGAAACTGGCTGATAGACTCCACAACATGCGCACACTTCAATATCAACCAGAACACAAGCAAAAAAGAATTGCCAGAGAAACTCTTGAAATATATGCTCCTCTTGCTGCCCGTCTGGGTATTGATTGGATAAAAAGTGAACTGGAGGACCTTTCTTTTAAATTTCTTTATCCTCATGAATATAATCGGCTTAAGACAGAAGTTGCAAAAAGGGTAGAGGCAGCAAAAGAATATGTGGAAAAAGTAAAAGCTATTTTAAAAGAGCTTCTTGAAAATAGCGGAATAAAAGGAAGAGTCCTTGGAAGGGTAAAACATCTTTACAGCGTTTATAGAAAACTTGAAAAATATGGACTTACTATTAATGACCTTGACCAAATTTATGACCTCATTGGCTTTAGAATAATTGTTAACACGGTGGAAGAATGTTACAGAGTACTTGGGATTGTTCATGCAAAATGGACTCCTATCCCAGGACGCTTTAAAGACTACATAAGCCTTCCCAAGCCAAATATGTACCAAAGTCTTCACACCACAGTGCTTGGGCCAGAGGGAAAAAAGGTTGAGATACAGATTCGCACAGAATATATGGATAAAATAGCAAATGAAGGAATTGCTGCCCATTTTCTTTACAAAGAAGGAAAGTGTCTTTCAGGGAAGGATTTTAAGCAATTTGCATGGTTAAAAAAGCTAATAGAGCTTCAAAAAGAACTTAAGCACCCAAGAGAGTTTCTGGAGTCTTTGAAGCTGGATCTTTTCCCGGAAGAAATTTATGTCTTTACCCCCAAGGGAGATGTAATAGTACTTCCTGTAGGAGCCACCCCACTTGACTTTGCCTATACCATTCACACAGAAATAGGCCATCACTGTGTAAGGGCCTTTGTAAATGACAGACTTGTGCCTTTAGATTACAAACTTGAAACCGGAGATGTGGTACGAATTGAAACTTCACCTTCCCAAAAGCCCAGCAGAGACTGGTTAAAAATCGTTAAAACTGGAAGGGCAAGAAGCAGAATAAAAAGCTGGTTTAAAAAGGAAGAAAAAGAAAAATTAATCAATCTGGGCAAAGAAATCTTAAATAAGGCCTTTAAAAAAGTAGGATTTTCCTTTAATGCCTTTTTAAAAGCAAAAGAAACTACAGAGCTCCTCAAGAAGCTCGGAGTAAAGGACCTTGATGAGCTTTTTTATCAAATAGGAAGCAGCAAAATAACAGCAAAGCAGGTTTTAAAAACTTTTTCTGAACTTACAGGGGCTTTTTCTTATAAAGATGAAGGGAAAGAAGAAAAAAAGAGAATAAAACTTCCTAAACCAGGAGAAATTTTAAGTGTAGATGGAACAAAGGACATTCTTTTTCACCTTGCGCAATGTTGCAAACCAATTCCTGGAGACGAAGTTATAGGATACATTACACGAGGTAAAGGAATTTCTGTCCATCGTGTAGACTGTCCCAATTTAAAGGACTTTGACCCGGAAAGACTTATAGAAGTCAAATGGGAAAAACCTGATGGAAAGGCCTATCCGGCTCATTTATACATTGTAGCCCATGATAGAAAAGGACTTCTTGCCAGTATAACTGCCGCTATAGCAGAGGCAGAAAGCAACATTTTAAAGGCACATTTACGCACTTCTGGAAATAAAGCCTATTTTGAAGTCTATGTAGAAGTCTTTGATAGGGCACACCTTAATAAGGTAATTTCCAACATTACAAGAGTGCAAGATGTGCTCAAAGTAGAAAGGAGGCTGAATTAACTTACAGCTTTCTGCACCTTTCCCGCTTTGATACACCTGGTACAAACTCTCATTCTCTTTACCTGACCATTGGGAAGTTTTACTCTTATTCTCTGAATATTAGGATACCACCACCTTCCAGACCTTTTACAGGAATGGCTAACTTTATGACCTGAAGAGGGTCTTCTTCCACAGATCTCACATATCTTGGACACGGCTTTCCTCCTTTCCCAGATTTTGTAGGCCAGTTAATAATAATCTAAATTTCAATTTTTGCAAGTAAAATTTTAAAATACTCCTCCCATTATAAAATTCAAATTGCTTGTATCCTCTCCGGATTTTTTATCAATATTATATCCCCATTCAATCCTTATAGGGCCAAGAGGAGAAAGCCATCTAATACCTATTCCTATGCTCTTTTTAATATTTGAGCATTTAAAGCCTGAAGGCTTATCCCAAACCTCTCCCATATCGTAAAAAATAACCCCCATAAAATTAATAGCTTTGGCAATGGGAAAAATATCTTCCACTTGAGTATAAAACATCCGTGTACCACCTATTTTGTCTCCTGTAGCAGGGTCCTTGGGAGAAACATCTCCATATTTGTATCCCCTTATAGATCCTATACCACCTAAATAAAATCTTTCAAATACAGGAATTTTCTTCCCGGAGCCTTCAGTAATGTATCCATATCCTAATTTTATATGTCCCGTTGTCCTAAAAACAGGGAAAAATACATGATGAGTACCGGTAATTTTGAAGTAATTACTATCTCCTCCCAGACCTGCATATTCAGTGTCTAAAGCGTGATACCAACCCTCTGTTGGTAAAAAGAATTGATTTCTGGAATCATATTTTATTCCTGCCTGTATTGCACTTGTAGTATGAATGTCTTTAGAGTCTTTAATTACCTGAGCAGCATCCTCAGCCACATCCTCAAGATCTGTATGATCAAATCTATAACCTGCATATCCGGACAGATTTAAAGAAAAATTGTAACCGACTTTTATACTTATTCCCCTACTCTTTTTAGTAAAGTCTGTATATTCTATCTTATAATCGTAAATAGAAGAACCAAGTGAATAACGGGTGTCCAGAAAATATGGATCAAAAAAATCAAGAGAGTATCTGATTCTTTCAGAACTCATACTTAAAGAAAGACTTACTTTCTGGCCTTTACCCAAAAAATTTCTTTCTGAAATCTGAGTCATAAAATAAAATTTGTCTCTTGAGCTATAACCTCCTCCCAGACCAAAACTTCCGGTACGCGTCTCTTTAACCTTGACTTTTAAATTAAGCTCATCCTCCTTAGCAGCTTTTTCCTGCTTAATCTGCACATCCTGAAAAAATCCAAGTCTTCTAATTCTTTCTTCACTTTTTTCTATTCTTTTTGCACTATAAGGCCACTTTTCTGCAATTAAAATCTGCCTTCTTATTACTTTGTCTCTCGTTTTAGTATTACCTGTAATTTCGACCCTGTTTATGTAAACTACAGGCCCTTTATGTACTTTATAAGTAATATTAACCACTTTTTTGTCTGGATGTTTATCAAAATAAGTATTCACTTTGGCATAAGCATATCCGTGATCAGCAAAAAGATGTGTTAAAAGAACTTTATCTTCTTTCAATTTCTCAAGGCTGAACACATCCCCTGATTTAAGAAAAAGCTTTTTCTTAATAAAACCTTGAGGAAAAAGATCCTGAACCACTTTAATACTACCTATTCTATAACAGGGCCCTTCTTCAACAGGAATGGTAATTATAACCCCGTCTTTTTCTTCTTTTACAGAGGGCTCTCCAATTTTTACATCAAGATAGCCATGATTTTTATAAAACAGCTCTATCTTGGCAAGGTCTCTTTTTAAATACATCATATTGTAAACCCCTGGTTCTGCAACAGAGCCAGGTTTCAAAATTGTCTTTAAGTAATAAATAACCTTTCTAACTCGCATAAAAGAAGCTTTCTCTGAAACAGAAAGAAGGCCCTTCAATTTATCATCTGAAAAAGCACGATTACCAACAAATTCTATTTTTTTTATATATCTTTTCTGACCTTCTTTTATGTGAAAAATAAGTTTTACCTGAGTGGGCGAAACTTTTTTCTGAGAAACTTCCACCCTGGTTCCCTGAAATCCTTTTTGCTCATAAAAACTGATGATATTTGAAATAGCCTTATCAAGAAGCTCTGGAGTTACTATCTCACCCTTTTGTAATTTCACCACTCTGAAAAGCACTGCATCCTTTACAGATTCATTACCTTTAAACTCGGCTTCCTTAAGAGTCGGCCTTTCTTTTAGCTTAAAAATAAGAATAGCCCCTTTTTTCCCTTCTTCTAAGTATGCCTCTACATTTTCAAAATATCCGAGGTCATAAATGGCTTTTAAAGACTCATCAACTTTCTTTAAATCCAAAATATCCCCAGGCTTAAGTTTAATAACAGAAAAGATCAAGTCAGTACCTACATTTAGATTTCCGGAAACTCTTATGTCCTCTATAAGCACTTTCTTTTCCACTATGCTTTCCAAGTGTTTAATAGTTTGAGAAATAATATCAGAGAGATTCTGCTTTTTTCCGGTTACATAAAAATAAAATGGCTCTCTTGTTCCAATTTTTTTTATTTTCCATTCAAAACTCATTTCATTCCCTATTGAAATACACTTCACACGGGCAATTAAATAAGCACGCCCTGTTCTCAAAAAAGAAAGAGCTTTTCTTTGAGAAAGAGACCTAATCTCCAGATTGAGGCCCTTCTTTATTGCCTGAGAAACAAGTTCTTTTAAATACATCTTTAAGTAAACCCCGGACTGCTTCCCCCCTTGAGAAGAAGTTGAATAAATTATAACTGTTTTTAATTCTTTGGCTTTTAAAGAAGCAGAAAATAAAATCAGGAAGAAAAACAAAAATAAATAAAATATTCTTATCTGCTTCAACTTCCTCTCCTTTTAAAAATTTTTTACAATTTTATCAAAATTTTACAATTTTATCAAAACACCGCTTTTTAATAAAAAGATTTTATCCATTTTTTTGGCAAAGTCCAGATTGTGGGTTACAAGTATCAAAGTAGTCCCTGCCTCTTTATTTGCCTTTAAAAAAGCCTGTATTACTTCTTCGGCAGTTTGAGGATCCAGATTCCCTGTGGGTTCATCAGCAAGAAGGAGTGGAGGATCTAAGAGCAAAGCCCTTGCTATGGCCACCCTTTGCCTTTCTCCCCCTGAAAGATGGGAAGGTTTATAAAAGAGCCTTTCACCCAGCCCAAAAAGTTCAAGAAGGGCCCTGGCACGCTCACCGGCTTCCTTATCTTTAAGGCCTGCCAGTTTCCCTGGAAGCACTACATTTTCAAGCACATTAAGCTCTGGTAAAAGATAGTGCATCTGAAATACAAATCCTATAAATCTCTTCCTTACCTCTGCAAGCTCACTCTCTGATATTAAACTTAGGCTCTTTCCATTTAAGAAAAGTTCTCCACTATCTGGCTTTTCAAGAGTACCAATAATGTGAAGGAGGGTGGTTTTCCCAACTCCAGAAGGCCCAACTATTGCTATTTTCTCTCCTTTTTCTACGGAAAGATTTACCCCCTTTAAAATCTCCACCCTTTTGTTGAGATAAAAAAAACTTTTCCTTATTCTCTGAAGTACCAAAAAACTCATATTTATCCCTGTCTTAATATTTCAGCAGGATAAAATTTTGCTGCCTTTTTTGCTGGATAAAGGCAGGCAAGTATACTTATCAACATGGAAGTAAAAACTATAAAACAAAGGTCAGAAAGCGCCACTTTGACGGGGAGGTATTCCACTGGATAGACATCACTGGGCAGTTTTACCACAGGGACCTTGCTCAGAAACTCACACATTGCAAGGCCTAACCCGGTGCCCAATACTACCCCAATAAAAGAAAGAATAAAACCACAATAAAAAAACACTTTTAAGACATCCCGAGAAGTAGCTCCCATAGCCTTAATAATAGCTATATCTACCTTCTTTTCATTAACAAGCATCACCATCGCAGCGACAATTGTGAAAAGAGAAACCACCACCATCAAGGTTAAAATAACAAATAACCCTGTTTTCTCAAGCTTTAAAGCAGTAAAAAGATTTCTGTTCCACTCCTGCCAGTCAATAATACTGGCAACTCCCTTTAACCGTTTAGAAAGCCGCTCTTTGTAAAAATGTGCCTTAAATGGATCTTTTAATTTAAGCTCTATTCCGTAATAAGAAGGTTTAGCCTTTTTTAAAAAGGCCTTATATGAAGTGAAACCAATGCTCTCGTCGTAATCGTAAACCCCTGTTCTAAAAATGCCTACCACTCTAAAAGCAAGTACTCTGGGGAAAAAACCAAAAATAGTATAAATTCCCTCCACACTAAGAAGCTTTACCCTGCTTCCAAGTCTCACTCCAAGCCTATCAGCAAGCTTTTCTCCCAGCACAAGAGGAAGATCTTTATCCCAGTGAGTTTTTTTTATATCTGGAGATAGCTCTAAATGTTCAAAGTTTTTTTCTTTTTTTAATTGCAAAAGATCTATCCCTTTAAGGACTATAGCCTGGGGGCTTCCCATATATATTGCAAGGCCCTGTAGTTGGAAAAAAGGGGAAATATTTTTTAACTCTTTTTCAGGAATAACCTCCTTTACAGTCTTTATTACATAGGGAGTAAGATCTTTTTCTGCAAAAGCTATGCTTATATGAGGATTAAAACCAAGCACTTTTTCAAGCACTGCATCTTTAAAACCTGTCATTACTGCACTCACCACTGTAAGGGCACAAACACTGAGACAAACTCCAAGCACTGCTATAAGGGAAATAACTCCTGTAAATCTTTCCCGTTTAGGAGAAAAAACATACTTCAGAGCCAGCCAGAGTTGCCAATTTTTAAAAACCATTTTAAAGATCTTCTTTTCTTCTCAAATGTGGAAAGAGGATCACCTCTCTTATGGAAGGACTATCAGTAAAAAGCATTACCACCCTGTCTATCCCTATTCCTTCTCCTGCACAGGGAGGCATACCATACTCAAGGGCTCTCAGAAAGTCTTCGTCTATTTCAGGTGGAATCTCGTCATCCACCTCTCTGAGCTTTATTTGTTCTTCAAATCTCTGCCTTTGATCCCTTGGATCATTAAGCTCGGAAAAGGCGTTAGCCACCTCTTTTCCAGCAATGTAAAGCTCAAATCTGTCTGCAATTTCTGGATTGGCTTCATTTCTTCTGGCAAGGGGAGACACCTCAATGGGAAAACCCACCACAAAAGTAGGCTGAATAAGCTTAGGTTCAATAAGTTCTTCAAATAGTTTTGTCCACCACTTGCCTATGCGTGGATCTTTTTGATTTAGCTCAATACCTTTTTCCCGGGCAAAGTTAAATAACTTTTCTCTATCATAAAGCACCTCTTCTGGAACTCCAGCTATCTCTATAAGGGATTTCATAAAGTCAATTCTCTTCCAGGGAGGAGTAAAATCAATGGTATGTCCCTGATACTCAAGGGTAGGCTTGCCCTTTATCTCCATACACAAGCCATAAAACAGCTCTTCTGTCCTTTTAATAAGATCCTCGTAAGTTGCATAGGCCTCGTAAAACTCAAGCATGGTAAATTCAGGATTATGTCTGGTTGAGACCCCTTCGTTTCTAAAATTTCTGTTTATTTCAAAGACCCTTTCAAAGCCTCCTACAATCAATCTTTTTAAGTAAAGCTCAGGGGCAATTCTTAGATAGAGATTCATTTCCAAAGCATTGTGATAGGTAATAAAAGGTCTGGCAGTAGCTCCTCCTGCAATGGGATGCATCATGGGAGTTTCCACTTCAAGAAAACCTTCTGAAATGAAGTAATTTCTTATGTATTGCACAATCCTTGTTCTTGTCCGAAAAAGCTCCCTTACTCTTTCGTTCATAATAAGATCAAGATACCTCATACGGTACCGGAGCTCAGTATCTCTTAAGCCGTGATATTTCTCAGGAAGAGGCCTTAAAGATTTGGTAAGAAGCTTGAATTCCTTAACGAGTATCGTTATTTCTCCAGTTTTTGTCTTTATAATTCTACCCTTAACACCTATTATGTCTCCAATATCAATCATTTTTTTGAAAAATTTAAAATTTTCAGCATCAACTTCTCCTTTTGCCACAAGAAGCTGAATTTTGTCTGTGGCATCCTGAAGATGGGCAAAGATAAGTTTTCCCATTTCTCTTTTTGCCATAAGCCTTCCCGCAAGGCTGAACTCTACTTTTACTTTCTCCAGTTCTTCTGAAGTAAGAGGACCATACTTTTCTTTAATATACTTTGCCCGATCAAGAGGTTTAAAGTCATTAGGATAAGGATTAACCCCCATTTCTTCTATTTTTTTTAGTTTCTCCCGTCTTACTTTGATAACCTGTGAATCTTCCTGCATAAAATCCCCCTTATTACGATTTTTGTTTTTGTCCAAAAGAAAGGGAAGCTCTCGGGTGAGAAGAAAGATAAACTTTAAGCAAATATTCGTAGCCTACTTTGGTATAAATTTCAGTGGTAGAAAGATTGGCATGGCCAAGAAGTTCCTGAATGCTTCTTAAGTCTGCACCGGCATTAAGAAGATGGGTGGCAAAAGCGTGTCTTAAAGCATGGGGATGAAGAGAAAAAAGGCCAGACTTAAGCCCAAGTCTTTTTATAATGTATCTTATTCCTCTTTCTCCGAGCCTTTCTCCTTTAGCATTCAAAAATACATAAGGAGACTCTTTTCCAAGCTCTTTTAGCTTTTGTTCTCTTTTGGGAAGATATTCTTCCAGAGCCTCTAAAGCCTTCTGACCAAAAGGCACAAGCCTCTCTTTGTCCCCCTTACCCTTAACCCTTATTATACGAAGCTTACTGTCAATCTGTTCAAGGGTGAGATTACTTGCTTCACTTACTCTCAAACCACATCCATAGATCAATTCCAGAAGTGCCCTATCCCTTGCTCCGAGAAAATCTTTTCCGGTAACTTCTTCTATCATGGAATTAAGCTCTTCTTCAGAAGGCACATAAGGAAGCTTCTTCTCTATCTTAGGAGCCTCCAGTAAAAATACTGCCTCACTCGTCACTCCCTTTCTTTTTAACAAAAACTTATAAAAGCTCTTTATGGCACTCAGTTTCCTTGCCAGACTTTTTGCACAGAGGCCCTTCTCTTTGAGATTGTAGAAAAAAGTTTTCAAGTGCACTTCATTTACATCTGCTGGATTTTCTATTCCGAGAGAAGAAAGAAAATTCAGAAATTCTTCAAGGTCGTGTTTATAAGCCTTGAGAGTATGAAAAGAAACCCTTTTTTCAGCTTCAAGATAATTCAAAAATTCTTTTAAAATATGCTCCCCCATGGTGGTAAATAAGTTATTATAGCAAAATTCTAAAAAGATAGCAATCAAAATTTTTCAAAAATTTTTATTTTTTCAAAAGAAAAAAAGTGTTTAAAGAAAGGAGGATCCCTACATACAAAGGTATAAGGAGGTGATAAGATATATGTGCTCCCAGAAACCCTGCTGTAAGTGTCCCAAAGGGATAAATCCCTAAAAAAGACATGCTAAAAAAACTTACAATTCTACCTCTCATTTCCGGACTACATTCTTCCTGTAAAAAAGAATTAGCTATAGGAATGAAATTAGTAAAAGAAAAACCTATAAGGAGACAGAATGCAAGTAGAAAAAATAAAGATTTAACCAATGAAAGACCAAAGAGGCCCGTAGCCAGAATTACATTCGCCAAAAACAAGTGAAATCGTTTGTCTTTAAAGACTTTTCTGAAGGTAACTGAAAGTGCCCCGAGAATAGCTCCCATCCCTATAGAAGAAGAGGCCAAAGCAAATTCTTTGGCCCCGCCTTTCAATCCCTGATGAACTATCAGAGGGAGCAAAACAAGCAAAGAAGCTCCAAAAAAAGTAAAAATAGATACTGCAACAATAACTTTTAAAAGGTAAAGTTTTTTTCTAACATACATAAAGGCTTCTTTAAGAGAAGAAAAAAAGGAAAACTTCTTTGCAGGTAAAATCTTCTTTGTCTCAGGTAAATTAATAAAATATTTCATAAAAAACAGAAAAGGGACGAAGCTCAATGCATTCAAATAAAAACAGGTGGAAAAGGAGTTTCTGGCAATAAACCACCCTGCTATCATGGGACCTATCATTCTGGCAATATTAAAAGAAAGAGACTGAAGTGAAAGGGCCTGGGTAAGAAAATTTAAAGGCACTATGTCTGAAATTATTACCTGACGAAGGGGTACATCAAACGCACTCAAACAGCCTGCAAAAAACACAAAAAAGGCTATTTTACTAAAAGTGAGGGCACCTATTTGCATACACAGCCCCATTCCAAGAGGAGGTAAAACCGAGAGGAAAAGAACAGATGTAAAAAGCTCCTTGTGATTGTACTTATCAATAAAAAAACCTGTAAAGAAGCCCAGCAAAATTATAGGAAAAGAGGATAAAAAATTGGTAAGTCCTAAATAAAACGAAGAATGTGTAACCTTGTAAATCAACCACTGAAGGGCCGTGTTATTAATCCAGGTTCCTGTAAAAGAAAGAAAATGCCCCAAAAGAAATAATACAAAATTTTTATTCATTGCCGCCCTATTTTACCAAAAATTTTACAGTTCTCTAATATAACCAAAATATTTAGATAATTAAATTAGAACTTTTTCAAGCAAAGTCTATAGTCTATTCACATTTGATTTTTCAGAATATCGCATAAATTCTGGGTGATAGATCTCAATTTTTTATGTAATTCAAATAATAGAAGCAAAAATTCTATTTTTTAAAAATTTAGTAAATTTAGTCTTTACAAAAAAAATTTTGGGTGTAGGCTAAGAAGTCAGGAAAAATTTTAAGGAGGTTTGTGTAACATGTTTAGAGGTAAGGTTAAGTGGTTTGATGAGAAGAAGGGTTATGGGTTCATCTCCAAGGAGGAAGGGGGCGATGTATTCGTCCACTACTCCGCCATTGACATGCCCGGTTTTAAGACCCTGAAGGAAGGGCAAACCGTGGAATTTGAAGTGGTTGAAGGGCCCAAAGGCGAACAGGCTTCAAAAGTGAAAGTCGTTGAGGCCTAACTCCTAATCCAAGTCAACCAGGGGGAGAGCTCCTCCCCCTTTTCATAATATTTTCCGCTCAATTCTTCAATGAGAAGTAAAATAATTAGAGCAAAAATTTCTCCTGAAAAAATTGCCTTTTTAAAATTTGTCTTAGATGGCTACAATCATCTGGCATTACTTACTGTAAAAGACCCAAAAAAAGGAATTGTAGAATTAAGCTTCTTTCCCACAGAAAAAGAAGAAGTTTTAAATATCCTGCAGGATTTTGCTAAAAAAATTGAGGAAATTTAAGCCTGTTCCTAAAGGCCAAGATTGCAAGCTGTCTTAAAAGGTGATCTGCAAGCACTATTCTTACCATAGCTTCAACCACAGGCACTATCCTGGGAATGGCTGAAATATCGTGTCTGCCTCCTATAGAAATTTCCACTTCTTTTCTGTGAATATTTATGGTTTTTTGAGTTTTTCTAATGCTGGGAATAGGCTTTACAGCCACTCTTAAAATTAAGTCCTGCCCTGAAGAGATACCAGCAAGTGTTCCACCTGCATCGTTTTTGGCAAAGCCATAAGGGGTAATAGGATCATTATTTTCTGAGCCTTTTTTTCTTGCTGCCTCAAAACCAGCTCCAAGCTCAACTCCTTTTACCGCCCCTATACTCATAAGTGCCTTTGCAAGGTCTGCCTCAAGTTTATCAAATACAGGCTCTCCAAGACCAGCAGGCACTCCTTTTGCTATTACCTCAACCACTCCACCTAAGGAGTCTCCTTCCCTTTTGGTTTCTTCAATAAGCTTTAGCATCTTTTCAAATGCCTCTTCATCCGGACAGTAAAGTGAATTTTTATAGATTTGAGAAAGCTCTCTCTTTTCTACTTTTATACCTCCAAGCTCCACAGTATAAGCCAAAACTTCTATCCCATATTCTTCCAGGACTCTTTTTGCCACGGCTCCAGCTGCAACCCTTGCTGCAGTTTCCCGCCCGCTGCTTCTCCCTCCTCCCCTGTGATCCCTTATGCCATACTTTATGTAATAAGTAAAATCTCCATGGCCTGGCCTGAAAATCTCTCTCAAATGTTCATAGGCTTCTGGCCTTGCATCTTTATTCCAGATTAAAAGTGCTATAGGAGTACCTGTAGTTTTTCCTTCAAACACCCCTGAAAGAATCTGCACCTGATCTTTTTCTTTACGAGGAGTGGAAGAAGGCCCCTTGCCAGGCCTTCTTTTGTCAAGCTCCTTCTGAATATAGGCTTCGTCAAGGGTAAGCCCTGGAGGGCAACCATCAACCACAGCCCCAAGTGCCCTGCCATGAGATTCCCCAAAAGTTACAACCTGAAATAGCTTTCCTATCCTGTTTCCACTCATGCCAGATTAAAATTAACAGAAGTTTTTGTGTTTGTAAATAATTTTGTTATATTTATGTTATTATGATAACCCTCTTGGTTCCAGCCGCAGGAATCGGGAAGAGAATGGGGAAAGAAGTCCCCAAACAATTCCTTTTTTTAAAGGATAAGCCCCTTTTTGTTCATACCCTTTCTATTTTTGAAAAACACCCTTTAGTAAATTCAATTGTGATAGCAACAAGAGAGGAATATATTCCTTTTGTGGAAAAAGAACTCTTGAAAGCAGGAATAAAGAAGGTGGTTTCTGTGGTTAAAGGAGGAGAAACCAGGCAGGACTCTGTTTACCAGGCACTAAAACATGCCCCTTCTTCTACTGAAATTTTTCTTGTACACGATGCTGTAAGGCCTTTTGTGAGTTTTTCTCTTATAGAAAGGGTGATACAGGGCGTAAAAAAGCATGGTTCTGCAATTCCTGCCCTTCCAGTAAGGGATACCATGGTAAGAGCAAAAGAGGGCAAAATTTATAAAAAGCTTGAGAGAGAAAATGCCTTCCTTGTGCAAACTCCTCAAGGCTTCAGGGCTGAAATCTTGAGAGAGTGCCTGGAAAAGGCTCAAAAAGACGGACTTCTCTTTACTGATGAAGGCACACTTCTCCTTCACTATCAAAAAGAGGTGCACATTGTGGAAGGGGAACCTATGAATTTAAAAATTACTTACCCTCAGGACTTTCTTCTTGCAGAACACCTGATTGAGTGTAAAATAGTAGAATTTCAAAAGGAGAAGTGCTTATGGAAATAAAATGGCTTAAAAATATTCCCTTAAAAGCCGACGAATTCTTTCACTTTTTTAAGAAAAAATATAACCTGAAAGCTGAAGACATTTTCAAACTCTATCACATCACGCTTAATCTCAAAGCCCTAAGTGATGGTCCCATTCACAAATTTCTGGAAAGAATTCCCTGCTATCTCAAATTTGACGAAATTGGAAAAAGAAAATATCTCATGACCTTGCCTGTATGGACTTTAAGAAATCTCATAAAAGAGCACCTTGATCTAAAGCTTACCAAGACACTTTATCTTTTTCTTTCCCAAAGGCTTCCTGGCGACTTTTTCAAAGGTTGTGCTCCCAAGCATTCCATCCTTGCCTCTCAAGATGTGGTGTGTGAGCTTCTGGATGAAGAGGAAAAGGCAGAGCTTCCAGCTTATCTCAAAGTAAAACACCTCCCACTAACATTTTCTATCTCCGGAACCTGTGAAGAAGTTATAAAACTACTTCCTCTTCTTTCCATTTATGCGCTAAAAAAAGAAAAAGAAAAATACTCCATTTTCGTTACCCTTTCCATTTCAGAATTTATGATCCTTGCACAGGACTTAAAAGAAATAAAAGCACTAAGAGAAAGAGTTGAGTCCATAATTGAAAGCCTAAAAGTGCTTTTTCCAGATTGTTTCGGGGAGGTTTAAAAATGGGACTTACTCTTACGGAAAAGATTTTAGAAGCCCATTTGGTCTCCGGGCAGCTTAAAGCCGGAGAAGAAATTGCCATTAAAATAGACCAAACTCTTACCCAGGATGCTACTGGCACAATGGCCTATTTGGAGTTTGAAGCCATTGGGATTCCGAGAGTAAAAACAGAGCTTTCTGTGTCCTATGTGGATCACAATATCCTGCAGACTGACTTCAGAAATGCTGATGATCACAGGTTCCTTCAGAGCGTTGCAGCAAAATATGGTATCTGGTTTTCAAAGCCTGGAAATGGCATCTGCCATCAGGTGCACCTTGAAAGATTTGCCATCCCTGGAAAAACCCTCATTGGCTCAGACAGCCACACCCCTACTGCCGGTGGATGCGGGATGATTGCAATTGGGGCTGGAGGGCTTGATGTGGCCCTTGCCATGGCTGGAAAGCCCTTTTACCTGAGAATGCCTGAAGTAATTGGAGTTTACCTCACAGGGAAACTCGGTCCCTGGGTTACAGCAAGGGATGTTGCACTTTATCTTCTTTCCCTGCTTACTGTGAAAGGCGGGCTGGGGAAGGTGCTTGAGTACTTTGGTCCAGGAGTGAAGACCCTGAGTGTGCCTGAAAGAGCAACTATCTGCAATCTGGGCACAGAAATGGGTGCCACAACCAGCATTTTCCCTTCAGATGAAATCACCCACTCCTGGCTAAAAGCCCAGGGAAGAGAAAAGGATTTTATTGAGCTCTCTCCGGATCCAGATGCAAATTACTCCAAGGTGATAGAAATAGACCTCTCAAAACTTGAGCCTCTCTGTGCCTGCCCTTCCTCTCCGGACAATGTAAAAAAAGTGGAAGAAGTGGCAGGTAAGAAAGTGGATCAGGTGATTGTAGGCTCCTGTGCCAATTCTTCACTTAAGGATCTTTTAATAGTAGCAGAGGTGCTTGAAAAATACAGGGTGCATCCTGAGGTGTGTTTTGAGATAAACCCCGGCTCACTTCAGGTAATAGAGAATCTTGTGACACTTGGAAAATTTCAGCCACTTCTTAAAGGCGGTGCAAGAATTCATCAGTGCGGATGTCTTGGCTGCATAGGTATGGGCCAAGCTCCAGGCACAAACTCCATTTCTCTCAGAACATTTACCAGGAATTTCCCCGGAAGATCAGGCACAAGCCCTGACTATGTATACCTGGTCTCTCCTGAAACAGCAGTTGCCTCTGCAGTGAAGGGAGTAATTACTGATCCCCGTGAACTGGGAGATTATCCAGAAATAAAGCTTCCTGAAAAATTTGTCATAAATGACACCCTCCTTATTCCTCCTCTTCCTGAAGAAGAGGCAAAAAAAGTGGAAATAATAAGAGGCCCCAATATTGTGCCCCTTCCCAAATTTGATCCCTTACCAGAGGATCTTGAGGGAGTTTTTCTTCTTAAAGTGGGGGACAACATAACCACGGATCACATCATGCCAGCAGGGGCAAAGATCCTTCCCTTAAGAAGCAACCTTCCAGAAATAAGCAAGTTTGTTTATAGCAGGGTGGATGAAAATTTTGCCCGGAAAGCCCTTGAACTTAAAGAAAAAGGACTTGCTGTGGGAATAGTAGGCGGAGAAAACTATGGGCAGGGCTCCTCAAGGGAACACGCAGCCCTTGCTCCGAGATACCTCGGCGTAAAAATAAAGCTTGCCAGAAGCTTTGCAAGAATTCACAGGGCAAATCTTATAAATTTTGGTATCCTGCCTTTAATTTTCAAAAATCCAGAAGACTACGAAAAAATATCTCAGGGAGATAAGTTTGTTATAAAAGGCATAAGGAGAGCCCTTTCCTCCGGCCAGAATAATGTTAAAATAAAAATTGAAAACAAAGGAGAAATAGAAGCCACGGTTTCCCTTACAGATACTGAAAGGGCCTGCATACTTGCTGGCTCAAAGCTTAATCTGGCAGCTTCTGGAGAATAAAAAAAATGAAAAAAGCTGTTTTTTTAGCCTTTTTACTCTGTTTTTTGTTTACCTCCAACTTATGGGGTGAATCCATCTCTCAACAGGCCTTAAAAAAATTTCAGGACAGGGTGGAAAAGGACCTTCAGGGAAAAGTCCCCCCTTCTTTTATAGAAAAAATCTTCTCTTCAACTGAGCTTGATTTTTATCCTCAAATCATGGTAAAAAGCCTTACCTGGAAGGAAGCCGAGCTTCCCTATTACCAATTTCTCACTCCTGAAAGACTAAAAAAGGCAAAGGAATTTCTCAAATCTCATTATCACCTCCTTTCTCAGATAGAAAAAACATTTGGTGTGGACAAAGAGGTGCTTGTAGGCATTTTTATGGTGGAAACAAACTTCGGGGAAAATACAGGAAACTGGCCTGTACTGGATGTGCTCTACAGCATGGCTATTTCTGGAGAGAAAGAGATTTTTGAACCCTATGCTCAAAAGGCAAATATTCCTCTAAATGACACCAGCATAAAAACAAAATGGCAAAAAAGAAGCAGATGGGCATACAGAGAACTTCTTTATTTTATTCAAATTTGCTATCAAAACCACTGGGATCCTTTTAGCATAAAAGGCTCTCTCTTTGGGGCATTTGGATATCCCCAATTTGTGCCCCGCAGTTACCTGGTTTATGGATACGATTGGGACAAAGACGGGGTGGTGGATCTCTATAATGTGGAAGATGCCCTCTCAAGCATTGCTAATTATCTTAAGAAAGAAGGCTATAAGATTTCTGCCACAGAGGAAGAAAAAAAAAGAGTAATTATGAGATATAATCACAGTGAACCCTATGCCAACACGGTGCTTGCCATTGCGAAAAAGCTCAGAAGATTACAGGTTAAGGATTAAAAGGCTCTGGGAAATTGTTGAGAAAGAAAATTTTGATGCCCTTATTGTCTCTTCTCCTCTTCACATCTTTTATCTTGCTGGCACCCTTGTAAGGGGCTGTCTTTTAATTACAAAAGATGAAGTCCAGCTCCTTGTAAATAGGCCGGTAAGCAGGGCAAAAAAAGAGAGCGTTTTTCAGGTAGAGGAGCTAAAGAGTTTAAAAGCACTTCCGGATATTTTATCCATGCTTCGTGTAAAAAAGATAGGAGCTGAAGGACAGGTACTCAACTTTCTTAAAGAGTACTTTGAAGTCAGAAACATTACCCCTTTTCTTTTAGAAGCAAGAAAAATAAAGACACCCTTTGAAATTTCCTGTGCCAAAAAGGCTGCTTCTATGCTAAACAGGGCTTTAAAAAGGGCCCTGGGGAAATTAAAGCCCGGGATGACAGAACTTGAAGCAAGTGCAGAGCTTGAAAAGGAGCTCAGAATACTTGGGCATCCTGGGATAACGCGCTCTTTTAATGGCTTTGAATTAAACATGGGGCATCTTGTTTCTGGAAAAGCAGGGCTTTTTCCTATTCATGCCCCCACAGGCCAGGGAGGAAAAGGAGTGCCCGGCTTTCCAGGGGGAGCATCAAAAAACAAGCTCAAAGAAGAAGCCCCCATTCTTATAGATTTCAGTGGCTATTACCACGGCTATTATGTGGATCAAACACGAATGGCAGGCTTTAAGCCTCTTAAGGAGGCTGAAGAGATTTACAAATGGGCAGTAAAAATAATTAAAACACTTGTCTTAAAAATAAAGCCCGGAGTGGTCGCTGAAGAGGCCTTTGAAATGGCATGGGAAATTGCGAGCTCTTCACCTTTTAAAAAATTTTTCATGCTTCACGGAGACAGGCCTCTGAAATTCATAGGGCATGGAGTGGGTTTACAGATTGATGAGCCTCCTGTGCTTGCAGCTGGAAACAAAGAAGTACTAAAAGAAAACATGATTATTGCCCTTGAACCAAAGTTCCATATACCCGGGCTGGGAGTGGTGGGAATAGAAGACACCTTTCTTATTACAAGAGAAGGCTTAAAAAGGCTTACCAGAACTTCTCAAAAGTGGATAAATCTTTAAAAAAGGGGAGAAAAAATGCGGCGAAAAAATAAAAAATTGCACACAAAATTTATTTTTATTACAGGTGGAGTGCTTTCTTCCTTGGGAAAAGGCCTTGCTGCTGCCTCAATAGGAGCACTCCTTGAGGCAAGGGGGTTAAGAGTTACCCTGCAAAAACTTGATCCTTACATAAATGTAGATCCAGGCACCATGAATCCCTTTCAGCATGGGGAGGTATATGTGACAGACGATGGCACTGAAACAGACCTTGATCTGGGACACTATGAAAGATTTACCTCAGCCAAAATGTCTGCCATTAACAACTATACTTCGGGGAAAATTTACTATTCTGTCATTATGAAAGAGCGAAAAGGAGAATACTTAGGGGGCACTGTGCAGATTATTCCCCATGTCACTGATGAGATCAAGCAGGCAATCCTGCAGCTTGCAAGTCCGCAGGTGGATGTGGCTATTGTGGAAATTGGAGGCACTGTGGGAGACATTGAGAGTCTTCCCTTTCTTGAAGCTATAAGACAACTTGGCTATGATCTCGGAAAAGAAAACGCCCTTTATATCCACCTTACCTATGTGCCTTACATAAAAACTGCTGGAGAACTAAAGACAAAACCCACCCAGCACAGCGTAAAAGAACTCAGGGCAATTGGTATCCAGCCTGATATCATCCTCTGCCGCACAGATAGATTTTTGCCTCCTGAAATCAAGAAAAAAATTGCTCTTTTCTGCAATGTAGAAGAAGATGCAGTGATTACAGCAAAAGATGTGGAATGCATTTATGAAATTCCCCTTGTTTTTCACAAAGAGGGGCTTGATGAGAAAATTCTGGAATTTTTGAACATCTGGGCAAGGGAACCTGATCTCAAAGTATGGGAAGAAGTAGTAAACAGGTTTAATAATCCCAAGGATGAAGTAACCATTGCCATTGTAGGAAAATATGTAAACCTTAAAGACTCCTATAAGTCTTTAAATGAGGCTCTTATCCACGGAGGACTTGCCAATGAACTTAAAGTGCACCTTAAGTTTGTAAATTCTGAAAAAATTACTTCAGAAACTGCACCAGAAATTCTTAAGGATGCTGATGGAATCCTTATCCCTGGAGGCTTTGGCACAAGAGGTATAGAAGGGAAAATAGAAGCAGTAAGATACGCGAGAGAAAAAGGAATTCCTTTTTTTGGCATCTGTCTCGGGATGCAGGTTTCTGTAATAGAATTTGCAAGGAATGTAATTGGCTGGAAAGAAGCAAACTCAACGGAATTTGATAAAAACACTCCCTATCCTGTTATTTATCTTATGAAAGAGTGGTATGATTACAGAACAGGGAAGGTGGAAAAAAGGGATGAGACTACAGAGCTTGGGGGCACTATGAGGCTTGGCGCCTATCCCTGCAGGTTAAAAAAAGGCTCCAAAGTCTGGGAAGCCTATCAAAAAGATGAAATTTTTGAAAGACACAGGCACCGTTATGAATTCAACAATGAATACAGAGAGGCTATTGAAAAGGCAGGGCTAAAGGTGGTGGGGACCTCACCTGATGGAGAGCTTGTGGAGATTGTGGAGCTTGAAGACCATCCCTGGTTTATAGGTGTGCAGTTTCATCCAGAATTTAAGTCAAGGCCCATGGATCCTCATCCACTTTTTACCCACTTTATTAAAGCAGCTTACGAAAATAAAAAGCAAAAATGAAGGAAATAGTGGTGTTTTGTGCAGATGTGGGGTCTATAAAAACTAAAAACTTTGGTTGGGCTTATGGACTTGGAATACCGGGAAGAGGCTGGAAAGTCTATCCTGAGAGAGAAGAAAGGAAATATCAAGAAATAGAAAAACTAAAAGAAAGTGTCAGAAAATTCTTAGAGAAAGGTTATAAGGTGGCTTTGGGCTTTGAGTGTCCTCTTTTTGTACCTTTAAGAAAAAATCCATTAGAGCTTACTTCGGCACGCAAATTAGAGCCTATGGCGTGGAGTGCTTCTGCTGGAGCAGGAGCCTTAGCAGTAGGTATGGTAGAAGCCTTGTGGTTACTTAAGGCCTTAAAAAATGAATTCAATACCTTGCCTCCTGTGTATCTTTCTTGGGAAGAATTTAAAAAAGAGTCCTTACCCTGTATACTTTTTTGGGAAGCCATGGTGAGTAAAGATAAAAAGGGGAAAACTCACGTAGAAGATGCTAAAAATGGAGTGAATGCCTTTTTTGAAAAAGTGGAAACAGCTCAGCCTGTTTGTGAGGAAGAAGTTTTTTCCCTGATTGGTAGCTATTTACTTAGAAGTGGGTGGAGTAAAAAATTAGAGCTTTTAAAAACCCCTTGTATTTTTATTTCAGCTTAAGAAAAAGGAGGGTTAAAAATTGGTTGATCTTCACACCCATTCCACCGCCTCTGATGGCACATATTCTCCCAAAGAGCTTGTAAGGCTGGCCAAAAAAATCGGCTTAAATGGCCTTGCTCTTACTGACCACGACACCCTTTCCGGACTTAAAGAGGCATTTGAAGAGGCAAAAAAGCTTGAGCTTCCCTTTCTGTGCGGCATTGAGATCAGCGTAAAATATGAAAGACAGGGGCACTTTCATCTTCTTGGATATTTTTTGACCCCGGAAATACCAGAGATTGAAGAAACTTTAAAAAAACTTCAGGAGGCACGCAGAAAAAGAAATCAAAAGGTGGTGGAAAAACTGCAGGCTTTGGGTATAGACATAACCTACGAAGAGCTTCTCAGGATGGGAAAAGGAGAAATAGGCCGTCCTCACATAGCAAGGCTTCTTTTTGAAAAAGGCGTGGTAAAAAACATTCAGGAAGCATTTGAAAAGTACTTAAAAAAAGGAGCACCTGCTTATGTACCAAAATCCCTCCTTTCTCCAGAAGAAGCTATTTCACTTATTCTTAAAGCTAAAGGTGTGCCAGTGCTTGCCCATCCTGTAAGCCTGAAACTCCCCGAGGAAGAACTTTTTTCCTATATAAAGCAGCTCAAAAGTTCTGGATTAAAAGGCATTGAAGCCTATTATACCGAGCATACTAAGGAATTTACAGAATTTTTGCTTGACTTAGCAAAAGAGCTGGACCTGCTTATTACCGGAGGAAGTGACTTTCACGGAGAAAACAAACCAGACATAAAGCTGGGAGTGGGATTTGGAAATTTAAAAGTACCGGATGAGTGTTTTACTCAGCTGAAACAGACTTTATCTTTTTAGTTTTCTATGTTTTTCAACAAGCCAAACTCTCTCGCCTTAAGGACAAATCGTTTTCCCTTAAGCTTTACAATTTTAGCTTTAATTTTAATCAGCCTATTTTTTTATAGTCTCAAGCCCGGCTGATTTAAATTTTACTACGAGATGCAAAGGTCCTTCAACAGGTAAAGGATTTGAAATTTTTAAACACTCTTCTACTGCCTGGTTAAACTCTTCCTCAGGTGCCTTCTGCAAGAAACGATAGGTTATCCTGCCATTTTGGTCCACATCAATAGAAACTATTGCAGATAGGTCTATTTTATCTTTCAAATACACAGGCAGAGAAAAATTTTCCTCCAAAATTTGCTTTATTAGAGACAAAGCATTTTTCCGATATTCCTCTTCAAGCTTTTTTAACCTGGCCTCTTTTTCAGCCTCAAGAGCAGTATAATAAGAAAGTATTCTTTTTTTTAACTTTTTCCTTTCAAGAGCTTTTATTCTTTCAGAAATCAGTTTTTTCTCTTCAGGAGTAAGAGCAGGGATGGTATTTTTTTTCACAGGCTTTTGCACAAGTTTTTTCGTATGTTTTTGTATAGTTTTTTTAACATCTTTTTGAAGCACCCTTTTTTTTATAATCTGCTTTTTTACTACCTGCTTCGTTTTCGTCTTTCTGTTTACTTTTTGTTCTTTCTTTTTTTTATTCACTATTTGCCTCTTAATAAGCTGCGGTTTGGACACAGATTTTCTCTTCTGTCTGTTTTTTTTCTCAGTTGAAGACTTCTCAGAAAAAATCCCGGTATGGGGAACCCGGACATGGGGATTGAAGGATTTAAAAACAAGGCTTACTCTTACTTTTTTTCTTCGTGGCTTTAAATTAAAAAGATTGAATTTAAAAGAAGAAAAAAAAAGAAAAAGAACAACAATGTTAACAAGAAAAGATAGAAAATAAGCCCACCATGGGACAGACTTTTGCATACTTAAGAACCTGCTGGAATGGTAAGAAGGTCAACTCCCTGAAAACCTGCTTCTTTTATTAAAGAAAGCACCCGAGCCACCACTCCATAGGGGCACCTCTTATCAGCCGCTATTTCTACACTTTTTACAATCCCCTGCTCTCTTGCTTCTTTTAGCCATGCCTTCAGATGATTAAGTTTAATCACCTTTCCTCCTATTCTTATTTCACCCTTCTCTGTAATAACTATATGAAGCACTTTCTTAGGAGAAGCAGCCACCGGGGTTTGAGAAGCTTTGGGAAGCTCCACCTCTAAACGGGCTGTCATCAGTGGAGCTGTAATCATAAAAATAATAAGAATAACAAGAACTATATCAACCAGAGGAATTATATTAATTTCATCAAGTAAATCCCTTCCGGCTTTCATTATTCATTACATCAAAATAAAAAGTCCTCGGACAGCACCCTGTCTCTGATACACTTTAAACTAATTTCAAGTAAATTTTCATCAGACAGCCCTGTTATATCCTCGGGCTTTATTATATCAATCTCTCCAGTTTGAATATACTCTCTCAGCCGCGGAAGATCATAGGCAAGAATAAAAATAAGTTCAAGTACATCTCCTGTAAGGGGAGTATCTGCCTTCTGTTGTCTTTTATGAACAATTTCTGCCCAGATATCATTATAATAGTTATACTCTTCAAGGCCCTGTTCTTTCATATAATCCTTTATTTTTATGCGTCTGTCCTCAAAATGCCCTTTACAATGAGTTTCTCTTATAATCTTAAAAATTTCTTCCTTTTCTCCTTTTTCATTCCATATCACATACCTGGCAAGAGGATAAAGTCTACAGGAGGAGGGGCGATGGGGATATACCCTGCACCCCTCCTTTTCATCCAGAAAAGGACAGGCAAGAGAATAAGGTTCTACATTTATAGAAATAACAGGAAGTTGAGTTACCTCTCCAAAATAAACCTCTCCATACTTTTCAATAAACTCCTCCACTCCAAGATTCAATGCCTTCCTGAGCCTCAAAAAATCATAAGGAGTAAGAACGAGTTTTACATCATAACAACACCGATTAAAACAGGAAATCCCTTTATAACAACGAAACTTTATCTCATCCTCCAGGGTGTAATCCTTTCTATCAAAGACAAAATTATACATCATTCTGCAACCTCTTCGTCTATAGAAAATTTTGGCCTTTCAGGTTCAACGAGCTTAAATCTATCCTTAAGTTTTTTGAGAACCTGAGGCAAGGTGGTGTATTCCATTTCCTCGGGAGGCAATCTGTGAGGCTCAAAGATACCCTGTCTCCTCAGGTGATTTGCCATAATTGCACACTCCTGTCTTGCATGATCAAAGGCTGGATCGTCAAAGAGATCAGAAGGCCCGATGAGTTTTCCATCAGTAATCTGATATCCAGCCGCAATTACCCTGGGTGGCCCGTCAAAACGGGTTGGTTTTGCCTGTTTAAAAGACACCGGCATAAGAGGCCCTGTATGAGACCCCCTCATCCATCCTTCTACAAGCCACGGTCTGGCAAAGGGCTCCAAAATCTCTCCTACTGCTGGGAAACCACTCTGCGCCCTTACAATAAGAACAGGATCATCTTTTCCTACATATCTTCCTGCCATAAGCGAAAGCTTCTGAGTAGAAGCTGCGGCTGCTATTTCTCCATCAGACTTTCTATAAACGCTTCTTACCACATATCTGCTTGTCGCTCCAATAAACACCAGAAGGTCATAAAGTTCTTCAGGTGTCTGTAAAGTAATGGCTTCCCCACTATACACATCCATTACCTCAAAAGTAAAGCCTTTATGCATGGAAGGATCTATTACAAGACCTGCGGTATTCATGGGATCAGCAAACATTTCATAAAGAGGAAGATTCCAGGCACTGGGAGAGGTCTTGTCTGCAAAAAAGACTATCACAGGTTCGCTTTTTCTCTCCTCAAACTCCATTTCAGCTACTCCAGGCCCCATACCCTTCACATTCCCGGAAAAAGCATCCGCAAGAAGATCCTGTCCTGCTCCATACATCTTCAGTTTCTTTGAAACCTCTGTGCCCTCCTTAAAAGCTGTCCATGCAAGCTCGTGTACCTCAGGAGCATCCACACCTTTGGTGTGAGTCATAACAAGGGCTATGTCATCTCCACATACTAAAGTAGAAACGTCTCTAATAATGCCTTTATCCTTACCATCTTCTGCTACTTCTTTTACTTTCTCAAGCACCTCTTTATGAACAGAGGAATGTCCTACAAACCCACCTATATCAGCTTTGATAACCGATAGGGTTAACTTCATAAAACACCTCCTTTATAGAGATTTTTAAATTTTCCGAATATAATAAGTAATTAAAAAAAATTATATCACAAAACGCAAAAAAAGTAAACTAAAAATGGAAGAGAAAGAAAAAATAGCTGTTGCTTTACGATACGATGTAGATGATACTGCTCCTAAGGTAGTAGCTAAGGGAAGGGGGAAACTTGCAGAGGTTATATTGGAACTGGCAAGGGAATATGGAATTCCTATTAAGGAAGACTCAAAGCTTGTAAAAGAGCTCTACAAATTGGAAATAGAAAGTCCTATCCCAGAAGAGCTTTATTACAGTGTAGCGGCGGTTTTGGCCTGGGCATTTAAATTAAATCAAAAATTAAAAGAAAAATTTTTGAAAAATCTGAAAACAAAAAAAAGTATCTAAAATCTTCCTCTCTTCCATCTTCGCCATTATTTTTTTCAAGAGGTATTAAAAAAATTTTTAAAAAATTACTCTTGCTAATTTTAAAAAAATGTATAAAAATCAGGGAAAGATATCTCTGGGCAGGAGGTATTTTATGGTGAAAATTCCGGAGGATAGGTTTTATTCAGAACACCATCTTTGGGTAAAAAAGGAAAAGAAAAAATTTGCTCGTATAGGAATCACTGAGTACTTTACCTGGAAAAATACAGAAATTCTGGACATTGACTTACCCACAGAAGATGAGGAGTTTGAAAAAGGTGAAATTTTTGGCAGTGTGGAAACAGTAGATGAACTTTATGACCTTCCCATGCCTGTTTCAGGAAAAGTAGTAGCTGTAAATGAAAAGGTGCTAGAAGATGTAGAGATCCTTAATGAAGATCCTTATGAAGAAGGATGGCTTATTAAAGTGGAACTCTTTGAACCCGAGGAATTGGATGAGCTTCTGCCAGCAGAAGATTATGAAATGAACTTTGTGGATGAACTTGGAGAAGAACTGGATGAGAGCTTTCTGGAGGAGGAAGAATAATGCTGGCTTTGGTCTTCCCTGGCCAGGGATCTCAATATCTTGGGATGGGAAAAGACTTTTTTGAAAACTGCAAGGAAGCAAAGGAACTTTTTGAGAGAGCTGAAGAAATATCGGGGATTTCTGTCAAAAAACTCTGTTTTGAAGGTCCGCTTTCTGAACTTACTAAAACCGAAAATCTCCAGGTCTGCCTTACTGTGGTGAACCTTGCCTGCTATCTTGCAGTGAAGAAATTTCTGAAGGAGCTTGGCATTCAGCCTGCCTTTGTAGCCGGACACAGCTTGGGAGAATACAGCGCACTTTTTGCTGCAGGGGTGCTTACCCTTGAAGAAGTGCTTCTTGCCGTTAAAAAAAGAGGAGAACTTATGGGTAAGGCAGGAGGAGATAAACCCTCTGCCATGTATGCCATTATAGGTTTTGATGAAAAAGAGCTTGAAAAGCTCGTTTCTTCTGCAAAAGGACTCGTGGTAATCTCCAACTACAATTCACCTGCCCAGCTGGTGATAAGCGGAGAGGTGCCTGCAGTGGATGAAGTAGCAGCACTTGCAAAAGAAAAAGGCGCAAGAAGAGTAGTAAAGTTAAAAGTAAGCGCTGGATTTCATAGCCCCCTTATGAAAGAGGCTGAAAAGGAGCTTGCCAGTTTGCTTGAAGGATTTAACTGGAAGGACGCAGTCACTCCTTTTGTAAGCAATGTTAGCGGAACACCCGAAAAAGAGGCTATAAAAATAAAAGAACTTATGAAAAAACAAATAACTTCCCCTGTAAGATGGATTTCCTGCGTAAAAGAAATGGAAAAAGCTGGTGTCAAAACTTTTGTAGAACTTGGGCCTAAAAAAGTGCTCACAGGGCTTATAAAACAAATTCTTCCTGAAAAAAATATATCCCTCTATAATGTTGAAAATTTAGAGACTTTGCAAAAATTTTCACAAATATTAAAAAATATCCAAAATTAGCATAAAATTTTGTATTGTTAGTAAACCTTGGGGAGGAGGGAGAAAATTTTTGAAGTAAAAATAAGAGAAGAAAGGTGTAAAAGCTGTGGGCTTTGCGTACATTTCTGTCCTAAAAAGGTTCTTGACTTTTCTGAAAGGCGTAATGCACAGGGATACAGAGTAGTATATCCCAGGTTCCCCGAAAAGTGTACCTCCTGTGGAATATGTTATTTAGTGTGTCCAGATATAGTTTTTGTAAAAGAGGGTGAATAATGACGGCTAAAAAAAGAATACTTGTAAAGGGTGCTGAAGCCATTGCTTTGGGAGCCCTTAAAGCAGATGTGGATTGCTACTTTGGCTATCCCATTACCCCTCAAAGTGACATTCCAGAACTTATGGCAAGAGAACTTCCTAAGAGGGGAAAGGTTTTTCTTCAAGCAGAAAGTGAGCTTGCAGCAATTAACATGGTACTTGGTGCTGCGGCAACGGGTAAAAGGGCTATGACCACCTCCTCAAGTCCCGGGATTTCCCTTATGGGAGAGGCTTTTTCCTATATAGCAGCCCTTGAGCTTCCTGCAGTGGTGGTCAATGTAATGAGAGGAGGGCCAGGCCTTGGAGGTATAGAAGTTTCTCAGGGAGATTACTTCCAGGCAGTAAAAGGTGGTGGGCATGGGGATTATCATCTGCTTGTACTTGCCCCCTGCAATGCTCAGGAGCAATATGAGTTTACTGCCAGAGCCTTTGAACTTGCAGAAAAGTATAGAAATCCTGTAATGGTGCTTTCTGATGCTATTTTGGCCCAGATGAAAGAACCTCTTGAGTTAAAAAAGTTAAAAATCAAAAGATACTCTGTTGAGGAATGGGCACTTACGGGAGCAAAGGGCAGGCCTTCCCGCTTTATAAGAAGCCTTTTTCTTGATGCAGAGGAACTTAAAGAAAAAAATCTTACTCTTCAAAAAAAATACAAAAAAATGGAAAAAGAAGCCAGGGCAGAGTTTATTATTGAGGGAGGGGAAGAGGTTATAGTAGTTGCCTTTGGGTCTATGGCGCGTCTGGCAAAAGAGGCCTGTGAAATTTTGAAACAAAAAGGCTATGCCGTGGGCATGATTCGTCCTATTACGCTCTTTCCCTTTCCAAAAAAGGCAATAGAAAAAGTGCTTGAAGCCTCTGCAGAGAGGCCTCCTGTTTTTATTGTGCCTGAACTCAATTGCGGACAGATGGTAGAGGATGTTAAACTCTGCGTTGAAGGACGGGCAAAAGTAATCTCTTTGCCCTACCCTCCAAGCGTTATACCCTTTCCTGAAGACTTAGAAAAGGAGATTAAAAAATGCCTGAAAAGTTCTTCCATCCGCCAAAGAGCTTAAAAGATACTCCTTTTCACTATTGCCCTGGTTGTTCACATAGTATAGCACACAGGGTTCTTTGCGAAGTAATAGACGAACTTGGAATTCAGGAAAAGGCACTTGGAATTGCCTCCATAGGGTGCTCCTGCTTCCTTTATTTTTACATAGATGTGGACATAGTTGAGGCTCCTCATGGCAGGGCCTGTGCTGCTGCAACCGGTGCCAAAAGAGCAAATCCAGACATGGTGGTTTTTACCTATCAGGGTGATGGAGACTTCGGAGCCATAGGATGGGGAGAGAGCTTTCACGCAGCCTTAAGAGGAGAGAAAATTACTGCAATAATGATGAACAATACCCTTTATGGAATGACAGGAGGACAGGCTTCTCCTACTACTATTCCGGAACAAAAAACCACCACCACCCCTTTTGGGAAAGATCCTTCTGAGTCTGGTTATCCTTTAAGGGCAGCTGAAATCCTGGCAGGACTTGAGGGAGTGGCTTTTTCTGGAAGATTTGCCCTTAACAACCCTAAACGGATCCTTGAGACAAAAAAGGCAATAAAAAAGGCCTTTCTTGCCCAGATAAAAGGCCTTGGTTTTGGCTTTGTGGAAATTCTTTCTGCCTGTCCTATTAACTGGAAAATGGATCCTATTTCAGCCCTTAAAAGGGTGGATGAGCTTACTCAGGTCTTTCCTCTGGGAACATTTAAAGACGAGGTAAAGGAGGGTCAACCTTGAAGCTTGAAGTAATCCTTTCAGGGTTTGGAGGCCAGGGAATTCTTTTTGCAGGAAATCTTCTTGCGCAGACAGGAATGGTGGCTGACTATAATGTAACATATCTTCCAGTATATGGCCCTGAGATGAGAGGTGGCACCTGTAACTGCACAGTAATAATTTCTGATAAAGAAATAGCTTCTCCCATTGTAAAAAAACCTTCTTTTCTCATAATCATGAATTATCCTTCCTTAGTTAAATTTCTTCCCCGCCTAAAGCATAATGGAAGAGCAATTATAAACTCTGACCTGGTATCTTCAGAAAGTGTAGAAGATCTTGAAGCTTTAAAAAAGAAATACCGTCTTTACTTTGTACCGGTAAACTCCCTGGCAGAGAGCATTGAAAAGCCTTTTCTTGCAAATCTATGTATGATTGGGGCTTTCTACAAAATTACAGGGCTTTTCAGTAAAGAGCAATTCAAAAAGGCTCTTAAAGCTATCTTGGGAGAAAAAAAAGCCCATCTTTTTGAACCCAATCTTAAGGCGTTTGAGCTGGGGGCAGAATACATTGAAAGCCATTATTCAGCGAGTAAAAAGGGCAAGTGTAAAAGTAGAAAATAAAGAAGTCTCTTCCATAGGAAAAGGTCTGGTTTTACTGGTTTGTGTGGAAAAGGAGGATAACGAAAAAGTAATTGAATGGTTTGCTAAGAAAGTTGTTACTCTGCGTATTTTTACTGATTCTGAGGGCAAGTTCAACTTAAACCTTAAAGACATAGGTGGAGAAGTTCTTCTCGTATCAAACTTTACTGTGTGCGGATTTTTGAAAAAAGGCACAAGGCCTTCGTTTCATCTGGCAGCTCCTCCAGAAAAGGCAGAAGAGTTTCTTTTGCTTTTAAAGGAAAAGATTGAATCATTTGGGGTTGAAGTAAAAACAGGGGTTTTCAGGGCTTATATGGAAGTGGAAATTATAAATGACGGGCCTGTAAGTCTTTTTATGAGTTATCCTAATTAAAAGGAACAAACCTAAAAAAATCGTACAAATAAAGAAGAGCTCCTAAACACAAAAACGGCCCAAAAGGAATTTCCCATTTCATTAGTTCTTCCGGCGTTTTAATATCTTTCTTAAAAAGTTTGCCGTATAAAAAATAACAAAAAAACACAGCTATCCCTATAACTGAAGCACTTAGAATCACAGAGTAAAAGCTTTCATATCCCAAGTAAGCTCCAATTGCACCCATAAGTTTAAAATCTCCCATACCCATACCATCTCTATGAGAAACAAGATAATAAAGCTCATTTATTAAAAACAAAAGCCCTATTCCTGAAAGCCCTGAAATAACAGAGTGTTTAAAATCAAAAAGCGGATTTAGCTTTATCAAAGCAAAAAGCCAGCCCAAAAAAAGAAGTCCCAGGGAAAGGGAATCGGGAATAATCTTTTTTTCAAAATCAATAAAAGCAATAGGAATAAGAAAAAGCACAAAAGAAAGTGCCCAGACAAAGGCCTTCCACGAGATAAAGGGAGAAAATTTGTAATAAGTTAAAAGAATCAAAATGGCTGTTAAAAATTCCACCAATGGATATTTAGAAGAGATTTTATGTCCACAAAAAGCACATTTTCCTTTAAGGAAAACATAAGAAATAACAGGAATGTTGTGATACCACTTTAAAGGGGTTTGACAATAAGGGCAGTGGGAAGATGGGATGATTATGGACTTCCCTTCTGGCAGTCTATAAATAACCACATTAAGGAAGCTCCCCAGAGCAAGACCGAAGAGAAAAACAAAAAGGCACAACACCGTTAAAGATTTCCCTTCTCTTTTAACTGCTTCATAGTTTGATCATAAATTTTTTTTCCCTCTTCAATATAACCCATGGCCTTGATAAAAAGAGCCCAAACCGGGGTAAGATCGTGATCAATTTCTATAATTTCTATACCAAGACCTGGTTTTTCAGGGGTTCCGTGATGTACTACCACTCCATAAATAGGCAACCTTCCTATATAAGGAAGTTCTATTTCAAAAAAAAGAAGTTTACCCCGATCTATTTTTTTGGAAGTGACTATAAAACAACCTTTGTAAGAAATATTAGTAACTTCATACGGGGTTGAATCTCCGGGGAAATAAGCCTTTGCATAGGTATCAAATCTTGTAAACCTTCGTCTATCAATCTTCATTTGAAAACTCCTTTTAGTTTTTTTATTACCTGGGGAAGGACATTTGCTACCTCTGTAGCTATATATCCCCAGGGACCTTTGATTTCTTTTAGAAGAATGCCACTATATCCATGCAAAAAGACTCCCAGACATGCTGCCTCAAAAGGAGGATAGCCCTGAGCCAGAAGAGCACCTATAACTCCTGCCAGCACATCTCCTGTTCCGCCCTGAGAAAGCCCGGGCTCATCAATAGAGGAAACTCCGCACTTTCCAGAAAAGTCACACACTAAACTATGGGGACCTTTAAATACTACAGTGGAGAAAGTAAGCTCTGTAAGCCTTCTGGCAGAAGAAAGCCTATCAGAAAGTAGCTCTTCCTTGGGCGTTTTAAGAAGCCTTGCAGCCTCTCCAGGATGAGGGGTAAGCACCTTAGATGCTTTGCACTTTTTTAAAATGTTTAAATCTTCTGCAATTAAAGTTAAAGCGTCTGCATCAAGTACTACCGGCACTTCTATTTTCTCCAGTAAAGAAAAAAGGAGAGTTTTAACTTCGTCTGAAAGCCCAAGCCCGGGCCCTATTACAAGGGCTTTTTTTCTTTCACAGGCTTTTAGAAGTAGCTCAAGGGCGGACTTGCTTATTTCTCCTTTAGAAGTCTCAGGGAGCCCCATGGTAAGAATTTCAGGAAGGGCTGTGGAATAAACGCACTGTAAAGACTCTGGAGCCGCCAGAGTAACAAGCCCTGTTCCGGCTCTTAAGGCACCAAGAGCTGCAAGGAGCCCTGCCCCACTTTTTCCCCTGCTTCCAGCTATTATCAAAACATGTCCAAATTTTCCCTTATGAGTGTAGCCTTTTCTGGGCCTGAGAGTATTTCCGGCCCATTCTTTATCCAGATAAATTGCCGGAGAATACTTTGCCCTTATAAGGTGTTTGGGAAAGCCTATCTCCACAACTTCAACTTTTCCTGCGAATTCCTTTCCCGGATAAAATAAATGTCCGTATTTTAAAGATTCAAAAGTCACGGTAAGATCTGCTCTAAGGGCTGTACCCATTACTTTACCTGTATAAGAACAAACACCAGAAGGTATATCTATGGACACAACTTTAAACTCAAAAAGTTCTTTTAATTGATTTATTAAGTTAATTACTTCTTTATACACCCCACCTACTTCTCTGCTTAATCCTGTACCAAAAATACCATCTATCAAAAGCTCCGGAGAAAATTCTTTTATCAACTTAAAAACATGATCAGGAGTATCTGGCTGCTCAAAGGGGATCTCAAGTTTTTTTAATAACTCAAAGTTTTCTTTGCTCTCTCCTTTATATTTGTCTTCTTTTGCAAGTACTATGGTCCTTACATCACAGCCCCAATTCCAGAGATACCTTGCAGCAACAAAGCCATCTCCTCCATTATTACCAGGACCGCACAGCACAAGAACTTTTCTTGGAGAAAAAAAGTCCTGGCTTTTTTTTGCTACCCACCAACCAGCCCTTTCCATAAGTACCCTGCCAGGAATACCAAGTTCTTGGATTACAAACCTGTCAACTTCCTGCATTTCTTTACCAGTAAGCACCCACATGGCTTTTCTCCTCAGGCCTTCAATATCACCACTGCCACTGCATACTCTTTCTCATGAGAAATAGAAACCAATATCCCTTTAGCTTGCTTTTTCTTAAAAGCCTGAAGGGCCTTCCCTGTTAAATGTAAAACAGGTGCCCCGTTCTGTTTAAGCACCTCTATTTCCCTGAAAGAAAATCCGGAATAACCACCAACTGCTTTATAATAAGCCTCTTTAGCAGCAAAAAAACCAGCAAGAGTTTGAAAAGGACAGGCCTTTTTAAAGGCGTAGCTGAGTTCCTGAAGAGTAAACAGTTTGAGCTCAAATCTTTTCTTATAATGCTTCCACAAAACTTCAATTCTTTTAACAGAAACTAAGTCAATACCTATCCCTATGACATCCATTAAGTTTTTATCTTTTGAGCCAGAGACTCTATAAGCTCCAGCCTGCGCTGGTGCCTCCCTCCCTCAAAGGGTGTGGAAAGAAAAGTTTTTACTATCTCTTCTGCCAGTCCATCTGCAATAATCCTTCCTCCCATTACCAGCACATTGGCATCATTGTGGAGCCTTGCCATCTTGGCAAGAAAAGGATTTAAACACAATGCTGCTCTAACCCCAGGAAACCTGTTAGCAATTATGCTCATCCCTATCCCTGTGCCACATATCAAAATAGCCCTTTCAACCTCTTTTTTTAAAAGTTTTTCTATGGCTTTAAATCCATACTCGGGATAATCCACAGAAACTGCCGCATGACAACCCACATCCACAACCTCATGCCCATCTCTTCTTAAGAAATCTTTTACCTTTTCTTTCAAAAAATAACCTGCGTGGTCAGAAGCTATTGCTACCTTCATCAATTCCCCTCCCATTTTTTAAAAATTAAACATGCATTGCATCCCCCAAAGCCAAAAGCATTGGAAAGTGCAATTTTTATATCTGCTTTTCTTGCCTCATTGGGAACATAATCAAGATCACACTCAGGATCAGGTTCTTCATAGTTAATAGTGGGAGGCACTATGCCTTCATATAAAGCAAGGACTGTCAAAACTGCTTCAAGCCCTCCGGCTCCTCCCAGTAAATGCCCTGTCATAGATTTGGTGGAAGAAACCATCAGCTTGTAAGCGTGATCTTTAAAAACCCGTTTTATAGCCTTTGTCTCTGCTGAGTCATTTAAAGGAGTGCTTGTCCCATGAGCGTTAATATAATCTACATCTTCAGGAGAAATGCCAGCATCTTCAAGGGCAAGTTCCATACATCTTGCAGCTCCTTCTCCATCTGGGCAGGGAGCTGTCATGTGATAGGCATCTGCATTAAAACCATAGCCTATAAGCTCTGCATAAATCCTGGCCCCTCTTTTTTGGGCATGCTCAAGCTCTTCCAGAATAAGAATGCCACAGCCTTCCCCTATCACAAAGCCATCTCTTTGGGCATCAAAAGGCCTTGAAGCCTTTTCTGGCTCATCGTTTCTTGTGGAAAGGGCTTTTATTATACAAAATCCAGCTATAGTAAGAGGGGTTATCATACTCTCAGTACCGCCGCAAATCATTATGTCTGCCTTTCCCTCTCTTATGCATCTAAACGCTTCACCAATAGCGTGATTGCCAGCAGCACAGGCAGTGCAGGTAGCAAGATTAGGGCCTTTAGCACCATAAAGAATAGCTACCTGACCTGCAGCCATGTTGGGAATAATCATGGGGATAAAAAACGGACTTATTCTACGGTAGCCCTTTTCCTCCAGCACTTTGGAATAAAACTCCACCTTACCAACTCCTCCCATTCCTACACCAATAATAGCTCCCACTCTGTCTCCCAGATCTGAAAGAGGTAGCCCAGCATCCTCAAGGGCCATCCGGGAGGAGGCAATAGCATATTGAATAAATGTATCCACCCTGTTTACCAGCTTTGCTGGCATAAATTCTTTCGGATCAAAGCCTTTTACCTCACCTGCAATCTGACTGGGAAGGGTACTTGCATCAAATTTGGTAATCTTTCCTATACCGGATTCCCCGGCCTTTATTTTCTTCCAGGTCTCTTCTACTCCTATACCAAGAGGGCTTATGGCTCCAAGCCCGGTAACTACAACCCTTTTCACCTCTACTTCTCCCCCAGTCTTTGTTTTACATATTCTATAGCATCTTTTACTGTACGAAGTTTTTCTGCATCTTCATCGGGCACTTCCATTCCAAACTCCTCTTCCATGGCCATTACAAGCTCTACTAAATCAAGAGAATCAGCCCCAAGATCGTCCACAAAGGACGCCTCAGGTTTGATCTGGTCTTTGGAAAGATTGAGCTTCTCCGCTATAATCTCTATCACCTTCTCCTCTACAGACATATAACCCCTCCTTTAAGAAAGATTTTTTCATTCTTTTTTACCAGATTTTTCCAAAAATACAAGACAAAAAATCTTAAACCCTATCCAGGAAATGGTAAAAAAGAGTAAAAATCCTGCCCACAGTTCGCTTTTTCTAACAAAAGTCTGTAAAAACATAAGCCATATTGCCATTAAAAAGAAAAGAAAAAAACTCTTTAAAAACTCCCCTGTAAAATGATCCGGCTTAAAATTTTCAAAATAATAAACAAGCGGATAAAACACCAAACAAAGTGGCCAGAAAAGATACATGAATCTCAAAAATATTTCTGCAATTACAGCACCGGATGGCCTTTGCACTTTTTTTAGGAAAATTAACCTTTGATAAAGCTCTTTTAAAGACAAAAAATGCAAAGATTTCTCCATTACTACCAGGGTATGGGGATTAAAGGGTAGAACAATTTTTAATGTATTAAATTTTTCCGGGCAAAAGTTCTTTTTGAGACTCTGCAATACTACTTTTTTCAAAATCCAATCTTTCTTTTCATACCAGCCCTCCTCAGCCCATATTATTTCCTGGGGTGAAGTATCTTCCAGATTTTTTAAAAATACAATTACTATATCTTTTAAATATTCCCCTCCTGGCTCAAGAGGAGTGGCCACAAGAAAAAAATTTTTGCCCTGAAAAAAGATTTCTTTTTTAAAAACAAGGTAGCTTGCTTTTCGCCCTGTCATCTGATACTGCCAGATATAAATGGCATTGAATACTGCCCGGGGGAATATAAAAGTCAAACAAAGCCCTCCTATCAGGCTTACTATAGCATAAACTTTAAGAAATTCTCCTAAAACTTCTTTTTTAGAAAAACCAAGGGATAAAAACGCAATTAGTTCCCTGTTTCTACTCCACCAGAAGATCTGCAAAAGTGCGCCAAGTCCCAGTACAAAAGGAAATAGCTGATAAAAATTTATCCAGCTCTTCCAGAAAAGATAGGACAAAAAAAGAATAACGGGCTTTTTTAAAGAAAGAAACCTGGGAAATCTTTCAAAAAAGTCAATAATAAAAGTAAAAGCTCCAAAAAGAAAAAACAAAAGCCCTGAAAAACGAAAAAATTCCTGGTATAAAAATTTCTGACGAATTTTCACAGTATTTTACCCTCTCGTTTTTTAAGGAACTCCCATTCAAAGGCAATAATTATTCCTGAAAGTAAATAAAAAATTATATAAGACATCCCGGGATGAATAGCACCAGACTCACCAAGAGAAATTAAAAAGTTATAAATTATAAAAAAAAGTAAATAAAAGGCCACACCCAGAAAAAAGATTCCCATTTTCTGAACCCCTTTAAAAATAAACCCGAGAAAAAAGGCTATTAAAAGAAGAGGGGGAATTATAGAGGCATTTAAAAATCTATAATAATATTCTCCCAGACACTTATAGTAATCATGACTGTGCTGTTTTTTAAAGCTCAAGATTTCTTTTTTTAATTCTTTCAATGTCTTTTCTCCCCGAGAATAGGAAAGCTTCTCTTCCATTTCCTGAAGATTAAGGACAAAATGGTAAGAACCAAACTTTAACACTTCTATCTCTCTATTTTTTTTAAAAAAACCCCAACCATCAAAAAGTATAAAATCCTGTTTTTTATTTTTTATGGAACCCTCCTTCGCCAGAAAAATCCTCCTTTTATCCTGATCCTTTTCCAGAATAAGAATTCCCTTAACTTTTTCTTCCCCTTTTTCTGAATAAGCCTTAATTATATAAAGACACCTATTTGATCCGATATATACAGGTCTTTTTTCTGGAACAGGCCTGGAAAGGCTCTTTTTAACCAGAAAAATTTTTATCTTTTTTTGAGTTCTCTTAGAAAATGGT
Source organism: Thermodesulfatator sp. (assembly GCA_027064165.1). Lineage (GTDB taxonomy): Bacteria > Desulfobacterota > Thermodesulfobacteria > Thermodesulfobacteriales > Thermodesulfobacteriaceae > Thermodesulfobacterium. Next base: position 80,486 of record JAMOQE010000045.1, read on the forward strand.
GTTATCCAGAAAGTACTGACAAACTCAAGCAGAGTAATAAACAAACAGAAAAACAAAAAGGGGCGTAAAAAATCTCGCAAAGAAAATCCCAAGCTAAAAAAAGCCAGAATTTCATTTTCTACACGCAACCTATAAAGATGAAAAAGAATGCTCATAAAAGCACTAAGGGGAATAATAAAACTGAGCACCTGTCCAAAGACAAGAAAGATTATGGCTCCCACTACCTTAAAAGAAGGTTCAAGTTCTACGATTTTTTGAACTGTAATAATCCCTTTAAGTAAAGTAATAACAAAAGAAAAAATCCCTGTAAATAATAAAAAGTAATAAAAATATTCTCTAAAATGGTAACGAAAAAAAACTTTCATCTTTTTAAAATATACCATGAAATGTGATAAAATTCTACTGAAGATGGAAAAGGTTGCCCTTTATCTTCACATTCCTTTCTGTCAGAAAAAATGTCCTTACTGTAATTTCTATTCCATAACCCGGGGATTTTCAGAAGCATTATATCTGTCTGCACTTAGAAAGGAAATTGCCTTCTGGAAAGAACATTTTAATCCAAAGATAGAAACTTTTTATGCTGGTGGAGGAACTCCTTCTCTTCTTTCCCCCGGATTTTATGAAACCCTGTTTGATATCCTCTCAAAAAGCTTTGATTTTACTCCTGTAGAATTAACCCTTGAAGCAAATCCTGAAAGCCTGGATTTAGAAAAGTTAAAAACATTTAGGGCTATAGGATTTAATAGAATAAGTCTTGGCGTACAAAGTTTAACAAAAAAAGGTTTAAAATTTTTGGAAAGAATTCATTCAGTAGATAAGGCACTTAAAGTAATAGACTGGCTTGTTACAGCAAACTTTGAAAACTTTTCTCTGGATTTTATTTACGACTGGAAAGGGCAGGGCCTCAAAACCCTTGAGAAAGAATTGAAACTTATTTTGTCTTTAAAAGCTCCTCACCTGTCTTTTTATGAATTCACCCTTGAAGAAGGGACTCCCATGCAGAGGCTTTATAAAAAAAAGACCTGGTCTTCAGAAAAAAAAGTAGAATCTCTCTGCAGGTTAATAGAGGATACTCTGGAAGGAGCTGGCTATGAAAGATACGAAATATCAAATTACGCCTTCTCCGGGAAAAAGTGTCTTCATAATCTTTTTTACTGGAAGGTAAAACCTTACTTAGGAATCGGGGCAGGAGCTGTCTCAAGAATTGATAAGTATCGTTGGAAAAACCCGGAAAACTATTCTTTATATACTTCCCATTTAATTAAAAAAGGCTCTCCCCCTTTTGAAATACTTGAAATATGGAATGAAAAAGAATGGATAAAGGAATACATCTTTATGGGCCTTAGATTAAAAGAAGGAATAAAAATCGTTTTTTTAAGAAAAAAGGGCTACTCCTTTTCCCAGAATGCTTTAAAATTATTAAAAAGTCACGAACTTATAGAAGAAGAGGGGGGGAGGATCTTTCTGACTTTTAAGGGCAAACTTCTTCATAATAGAATTGTAGCCTTTCTCTGGGACAACCTGGAGGAGACAAGAAAATGAGGCTTCACCTTATTGGCGTAGGTGGCATTGCCATGAGTGGAGTAGCAGGATTGTTAAAGGAGCTGGGTTATCGCCTTCAGGGATCTGACAAAAGTTTCCCCTATCCTCCTTCTTCCAGAGTATTGGAGAAAATAGGCCTTGAAGTTAAACTTTTTTCCGAAGAAAACATAAAGTCTTTTTCTCCAGATGCAGTGATTGTAGGAAATTCTGTAAAGGCAAACAATCCAGAGGTAAAATATGCTCAAAGACAGGGGCTACCTCTTTTTTCCTTCCCAGCTTTTCTGGAAAAATATGTTCTTCCTTCAAAAAAAGTGCTTGTATGTGCAGGAACTCACGGGAAAACCACCACTACTTCTCTCCTTGCCCACACCCTTGAGTTTCTTGGAGAAAATCCAAGTTATCTTATAGGTGGAGTGCTTAAAGAATCGGGGCTAAATTTTAAAAAGGGCAATTCTTCCTGGATGGTGCTTGAAGGAGACGAATATCCTTCTGCCTTTTTTGACCCTTTACCCAAATTTCTTCATTACAAACCCTTTGCTGTGCTTCTTACAAGTTTAGAATACGATCATGCAGATGTATATCCGGATTTAAATGCCTTAAAATCTGCCTTTGCAAGGCTTTTAAAGCTTATTCCAGAAAACGGGTTTCTTGTTTATTGTGAAGAAGATCCATTTCTTAAAGAGCTTGTTTCTTCCTTTTCTCTTAAATGCAAGATCCTTTCTTATGGGATCAATAAAGGCATGACAATGCTTATTGAAAGCAAAACAACTTTCTCCAGGGATAAATTTTTACAAAAAGTGAGATGTCACCTTCCTGGAAGGGGTGAGTTTTTTTATCTACTTCCAATTCCTGGAAAATATAATGCCTTAAACAGCCTTGGAGTATTAACCCTTCTTTCAGAGCTTGGAATAGACCATAAAAAAATAATCAAAGCCTTTGAAAATTTTCAAGGGGTAAAAAGGAGACAGGAAATAGTTTATACAAATGAAGATTTAATAATTATAGATGACTTTGCCCATCATCCTACAGCTGTAGCTTATACTATGGAAGAAATAAAAAAGGTTTTTCCTGCTGAATGGAAACTTGCTGTTCTTTTTGAACCAAGAACGAATTCCAGTAAAAGAAAAGTATTTCAGGAGGCTTATATTTCTGCTCTTTCCAGGGCAGACTTTATTTATTTAAAAACTCCTCCAGGATTAAATAGTGTGCCTGAAGAAGAGCAAATTGACTTAAACTTAATAAAAACCTCGCTTGAGAGGGTGGGGAAAAAAGTTTGTCTTTTTAAAAAAGCTTCAGAGCTTAGATGGCTACCTGAAGGGAAGACCGTTTTACTTTGTATGTCAAGTGCTTCCTTAGATAAAGAAATAGAAATTTTAAAAAGGCTTTCTAAAAAATGAGGGAAGAGTTAATTGAGGAACTTCCTTTTCCTGCGGTGATATCTGAAGTGATAAAAAGTGAAGAGGAACCTCAGCATAAAATTCTTTATTTCAATACAGAATTTTATAAAAAGTTTCCTTTTATTTCAGACTCAACAGGATTATTTTTAGAAGAACTCTTTGGTCCTGTATTTGCGGAACCGGGCCTTTCTTACTTTTCTTATGAAAACCAAAACTTTTATGTATTCAATGTACCTGCGGACACCAACAAAAAGCTCCACTTTTTTGTGGAAGAAAGTGAATGGCTGAGGTTTCCCCACTGGTTTCACAGGGACAGGCTGGCAAGTCTGGGGAAACTGGCTGGAGAAATCTCTCACGAGCTCAATAATCCTTTGAGTGGCATCCTGCTGTACGCCAATCTTCTTAAAGAAGAACTCCCTCAGGATTCTCCTCATCATCTCTGGGTGGATAGAATCATTGCTCTCACCCAGAGATGTAAAACTATTGCCAGAGGACTCCTTGATTTTGGTAAACCTGAAAAAGGCAAATGTGAGTGGATAGATTTAAATTGGCTTCTTAAAAAGGTTTATGAACTCGTAAAAGGTTATCCACTTTTTAGACATATCAATTTTTCCTGGAAGCTTTATGAAAATTTACCGGCTTTTTATGGCAACAGGGTGCAGATAGAGCAAGTAATCTTAAACATTTTTACCAACGCTGCTGAGGCTATGAAAGGAAAGGGGGAAATTTTTATAAAAACCGGCATCAAAAATGACCATATTGTAATAAAAATAACAGACACAGGCCCAGGTATCCCTAAGGAAGTTATGCCTTACATTTTTGATCCTTTTTTCACCACCAAAGAGAAAAACAAAGGCACAGGCCTTGGTCTTTCTATCTGCCATGGCATAGTAAAAAAACACAAGGGATTTATGCGTGTTTATAATACAAAACAGGCTGGAGCCTGCTTTGAAGTCCACTTTCCACTATATACCAGGGAGGCATTAAGGGAAGATGACTTATAAAGGCAAAGTCCTTATAATTGACGACGAAATTTCTATCAGAGAAAGCCTTTCCCATGCTTTTAAAAAAGACGGCTATGAAGTAGACCTTGCTGCAAGCAGAAAAGAGGCCTTAAGTCTTTTCAATAAATACGAGTACGATGTAATCTTTCTTGACTTAAAGCTCCCTGACGCTGATGGTCTGGATATTCTGGAAGAATTGATGGAAAATAACATTGATACGCAAATAGTGGTTATTTCTGCTTATGGAAATGTAGAAACTGCAGTAAGAGCTCTTAAAATGGGAGCTTTTGACTTTCTGGAAAAGCCCTTTTCTCTTTATAAGGCTAAACTTACCCTTGAAAAGGCAATAGAAAAGAAAAAGCTCCTTCTTGAGAACCTTTATCTCAAACTTAGCCTGAAAGAGAAAGAGGAGCAGCTTCCATTTATAGGAAAAAACCAAAAAATCAGAGAAATCCTGGAGAAAGTAAAAATACTTGCTGCTACTGACTCCACGATTCTTATAACCGGAGAATCCGGGACTGGCAAGGGCCTCCTTGCCAAAAAAATTCATGAGGTAGATACCATTTATAAAGGACCTTTTGTAGCTGTGGATTGTGGCTCCATAGTACCAACTCTCTTTGAAAGCGAACTCTTTGGCCATGTGAAGGGTGCCTTTACAGGAGCACACACCTCCAAAATCGGTAAAATTGAACTTGCTCAGGGAGGTGTGCTTTTCCTTGATGAAATAAGTAACATTCCTCTTGATCTTCAGGCAAAGCTCCTCAAAGTGGTGGAAGAAAAAGAATTCTCCCCTGTTGGAAGCCTTAAGGTAATTAAAGCAAACATAAGAATTATTGCAGCATCAAATAAAGATCTAAAAGAAGAAGTCAAAAAAGGAAAGTTTAGAGAAGACCTTTACTACAGATTAAATGTGGTTCATCTTCATCTCCCTCCCCTCAGGAAAAGAAAAGAGGATATTCCCCTACTTGCAGACTACTTCCTCAAGTATTTTTCTCAAAAATATAAAAAAAATATAAAAGGTTTCTCTAAAAAGGTAATGGACATATTCCTCTCCTATGACTGGCCTGGCAATGTAAGGGAACTGAAACACCTTATAGAAAGACTCGTTATATTTTCCAAAAAAGATATAATTACAGAAAAAGATCTTTCACTGGCAGAGTTTGAAATAACAGGCAAAGTATCGGAGGTAGAAGCCTATTCATTTCCGTCAGACGAAATTCTTCCCCTTGAAGAAGTAGAAAAATCTTATATTTTAAATGTGCTGAACAAATTAAAGTGGAACAAAAGCCTTGCAGCAAAAAAGCTTGGTATTGATAGAAAAACCCTTACTTTAAAGCTCAAAAAATGGGGGCTTATGTAATCCCTTTGTTTTAGGTGTGCTTTTATGATTAAAAAAACGGGGTTAAAAATCTGGAAAAATTTGAAAAAAGATTTTGCCCGGTACTTAAACTCAGCTTTTTAAAAACAAAGGATGACATAAAGAAAAAATAATCAAATTGTTGAACTTTATAGAGTATATGCTTAAATTACCAGACGAATTAGAAGAGAAGCTTGTGGTGAAGATAAAAGAGGAGGTAAAATTAAACATAGGGGGAAGAAAATGGAGCTTCTTATTCAAAAGGCTATTTTGAAGTATGGGCTGGAAGATATGTATGAATACAGCGAGGTAGATGCATTAGTTGTGGGAGCAGGGCCTTCAGGGCTTACTGCAGCCAGATATCTTGCGGAAAAAGGCCTGAAAGTGCTTCTTTATGACAGGAGGCTTTCTTTTGGAGGAGGTATAGGAGGCGGTGGTAATATGATTCCAAAGATTGCTGTCCAGGAGGAGGCCCTTCCCATCCTGGAGGACTTCAAAATACGCTATAAAAAAGCAGAATCCGGGCTCTACACCTTAGATCCTGCAGAACTCATAGCAAAGCTTTCAGCAGGGGCTATAGATGCTGGTGTGAAAGTAATGCTGGGGGTACATGTGGAAGATGTAATTGTAAGGGGAAATCCCCCTGCTGTAAAAGGTGTACTCTGGAAGTGGTCAGCTATTGAAATTTCTGGCCTTCATGTGGATCCTCTTTACACTCAGGCAGGTGCAATTATAGATGCCACAGGACATGATGCAGAAATCATAAACATTGCTGCCCGGAAAAATCCCGAACTTGGTATAACTCTAAAGGGTGAGAAGTCAAACTGGAGTGAAGTTTCTGAGAAGCTGGTAGTGGAACACGCAGGAAAAGTAGCTCCAGGGCTTTTTGTTACTGGAATTGCCACCTGCTCTGTGTATGGACTTCCCAGAATGGGCCCTATCTTTGGTGGCATGCTTATGAGCGGAAAAAAAGTGGCAGAAGAGGTGACAAAAGAACTCAAGAGTTAAGAGCATCTTTCAGGGCCTTTGCCACTTTCAAGTTAAAGCCGGGAAGGGAGGAGAGCTCCGCAAGAGTAGCCTCCTTTATTTCTTCAAGGCTTTTAAATCTCTCAAGGAGCACTTTCCTCCTCTTTTCCCCTATTCCTTTTATATCTGTGAGAAAGTCCTCCAGATTTTTTTTGCTTTTTGTATCCTCTGCAAAGCCCTTTGCAAAGCGATGGGCCTCTGACATTATTCTTCCAACAAAATTGTAAATCTTACTATGTCTTTTTAAAAAAACTGGATTTTTCCTTTCCGGAAGATAGGCTTTTTCTGGAAGTCGCTTTTCGTTTTTTGCCACTGCTACAAAATCCACCTTTGTAGAAATTCCAAGATCCTCTGCTGCCCTAAGGGCTGTCTGGAGGTGCCCTTTCCCTCCATCTATGAGTACAAGATCTGGCAGATTGTCTTCTTCAAGGCCTCTTCTAAGCCTCCTCAGCACCACTTCGTAAAGCATGGCATAGTCATCCTTTGCTTCAGCCTCTTTTATGTGATACTTCCTGTAACGGGACTTTTCTGGCACTCCCTCAAAAAAACACACCAGACCACCTACCCTTGCCTCTCCATAATACTGAGAAAGATCAATGGCTTCAATCCATCTTGGCTCTTTTTTTAATCTAAAAACTGTCATCAATTCCTCAACCAGTCTCTCATTCCACACATCCCCCTCAACATCTTCAGATTCACTCAGCTTTCTCAAATTTTTAAAGGCTATACCCTGTAAAATTTTTAAACTTTCCTTTTCTCCATGAGAAATAAGCTTAACTTCCTTTTCAGCAAGCTCTGAGAGGGCTTCCTTCAGGTTTTTTTTAGAAGCAAAACCAGAAGGCAAACATATATATTCTGGAATAGGTTTTCCCTGAGAATAAAATTGCAAGATGGCACTCTCCAGTTCCTCTTCTTTAAAAAGGCTTTTTAATTTAAAGCCCTGAAAGCCATAAAGATGACCATATCTTATAAAAAGCACTCCCGCATAAAAATTTTCTTTGTCCTCAAGCACCTGCCAGAAATCAAGATCAATCTGTTCATCAAGCACAACAGCCTGTCTTTCAAGAATAAGCTCAAGGTCTTTTATTCTATCTCGCAAAAAAGCAGCCCGCTCAAATTCAAGCCTTTCTGCAGCTTCCTCCATTTCTCTTCTGAGTTTTTCCACAAGCTCTCTTCCTCCGCCATGGAAAAATTCTAATACCCCTTTTACCAGCTTGTCATATTCCTCCTTGGGAATTTTTCTCACACACGGAGCAAGGCATTTTTTTATTTGATAATACACACAGGGTGTCTGTCTTCTTTTCATTTCTGCAAGTGAGCACTTTCTCAAAGGGAAAAGGCTTGAAATAAGTTTTAAGATTTCTCTCAGCCCGCGGGCAGAAGTAAAAGGCCCAAAATAAATAGCTTTATCACCTTTTTTTCTTTTCCTTACTATTTGAAGAGCTGGATACTCTTCCTGCAGGCTCAGCCTGAGCAAAGGGTAGTTTTTATCGTCTTTAAGAACCACATTGTATTTAGGGCGGTATTTTTTGATAAGATTGGCTTCAAGAAGTAAGGCCTCCTTTTCTGTGCGGGTAAGGATAAATTCCAAGGAAGTTGCTTTTTCAAGTAATTTTGCAATTTTAGGATGAAGAGCTGCTGCCCGAGGATAAGAAGAAAGCCTGGCTCTGAGATCTTTTGCCTTTCCTACATAAAGGACCTCTCCCCGCTCTCCTTTGAAAAGGTAAACCCCTGGAGAGCGGGGAATTTCTTCAAGATTGATTTCAATCACAGCTTCCTAAAGCTCCACTCCCTCCTCAGTGTACTTAGCCACAAGGTCTCCCACCTCTGTTGTAGAATAACCCATTTTGCCAGCAGCCATGCTCTTTAAGTGATCCCGGCACACCTTAATTACTGCTTTTTCTATTGCCTGAGCAGCCTCTTTTTCTCCCAGCCATTCCAGCATCATCATGCCAGCACAGATAGCTGCAAGGGGATTTATTACATTTTTTCCTGTGTACTTTGGAGCTGAACCCCCTATGGGCTCAAACATGGATACACCCTCTGGATTGATGTTACCTCCTGCAGCAATGCCCATACCTCCCTGAATAATGGCTCCAAGGTCTGTAATGATGTCTCCAAACATGTTATCCGTTACCACTACATCAAACCACTCTGGATTTTTTACAAACCACATACAGGTAGCATCTACATGAGCATAATCCTTTTCAATTTCTGGATATTCCTCTCCCACCTCCTGAAAGACCCTGTACCAGAGATCCCAGGCATAGGTAAGTACATTGGTCTTTCCCACCAAAGTAACTTTTAATTTTTTATTCCTTTTTTTGCAGTATTCAAAGGCAAAGCGAATGCACCTTTCCACACCATAACGGGTATTTATGGATTCCTGAATAGCAATCTCATGTGGAGTGCCCTTTCTCAAAAAGCCTCCGCCACCTGCATAGAATCCTTCTGTATTTTCTCTTACCACAACAAAGTCTATGTCCTCAGGGCCTTTGTCTTTAAGCGGTGTCCAGACCCCGGGATAAAGTTTAATAGGCCTGAGGTTGATATAAAGATCAAGCTCAAAACGAATCCTTAAAAGAATTTCCTTTTCCAGAATCCCTGGTTTTACTTGAGGATGCCCGATTGCCCCAAGATAAATAGCATCGTGTTTCTTAAGTTCTTCAAGCCCCCCTTCTGGAATAGTCTCTCCGGTCCTGAGGTACCTTTCCCCTCCCCAGTCAAAGTAATTCCAGAGAAAATTTATACCAAAACGCCTCCCTGCTGCTTCCAGAACCTTTACCCCTTCCCTTATAACTTCCGGACCTGTACCGTCACCAGGTATTACAGCAATTTTATAAGACTTACCACCCATGACCTACCCCCTTTTAATGTTTAACTTGAACCCTTAAAATACGCATTTATCAAACAAAAAATCATTACAATAAAAGATACAACAATAAAAGAAAAAGGATTTAACAATTCTGAACCAGTTTCAGAAAAATATTTTAAAGCTATGTATAGAGACAAAAGAATACTCTCAAGAATAGAAAAACTCCTTAAAAAATAGTAAAGTCTTTTCCTAAAAATCCATTTCTTTCTGAGCTCTCCTTCAAGTTCAGAAAGTTCTTTTATTAGCTTTTCCCCTGTTTCTATTTCTTTTATCACTAATTTTAACATTTTATTTCGTTTTGAAGACATAAGTTTTTTATTTATACTCTCAATAATATGAGCAAGCTCTTTCAATTTCGTACCAAAATAAGGCTCAAGTGTTTTATAAGGGTATTTATTCCAGAAATTACGAAATTTTTCATACATGTTTTTCATTTCTTCCAGGGCAGAATTAAGCTCCTTTATTCTACTAAAAAATAGCCCTTGTAATTCAAGACTTAATTCAAGAGCCAATTCAGAAGCCTTTTCAATAGCCCCTATTCCACCTTGATAAATTTTTTTATGAAGCTCTTTTAACTTTGCTTCATATTCTTTTCTTTTGCTCTCTTTAAGAATGTCTTTTACATCAAAAAATTTATCCTCAGCCTCTTTTAATCTCTGGACAGCTAATTCTCTTTTTTCTGAAATCTTATCAAAAAGCAGCTCTTCAAGCTCTTTTTGATCTTTAATAAGAAAAGGATCTAAAAAAAGCCAGTACATGCAATGTGTATGATCAAGCAATTTAGAAAGATCTCTAAATTCTCCTCCTTCTCCGTATTTAATAAGCTGAAAATGAAAGCGGGCTGGCAAACAGGTATTGTCCACTTTTATAGCTTCTCTAAACATTTCTTCTGCGGTAATTGTGTCTCCTAACACCTCATGGAGCCTTCCTTTTAATAAATAAGCATAACTCTTAACAAACCTATTCTTTACCTCCTCAATTACACTTTCCAGGTAATACAAAGCTACATCGTAAGCTTTTTTAAACAAATTAACAAAAAACAGCCCCAGGTTTCCCAGAGGCCCTTCTTCCGCTGAGTCAAAATGAACTTTTGCCTTATCCAGTTCTCCTCTTATTAAAAAGTCTAATCCCAATCCCAGATCTCCTCCCCTTACTGGAGAGGGAGCATCCACTTTAAAACCGGACCAGGAACTTATCTCATGAGATTTAAAAAAAATAACTTTCAAAAAATTAGGTAAAAAATAAAAATAGCGTGGACTAAAAAAATCTTTTTCTCCGGTAAAGCCCTTTCTTACTTCTTCCCAGAGTAATTCACCTAATTCATTAAAATTGTGGCTTATAATATCAATAAAAGCTTTTCCAGGTTCTAAAATCTTCAATCCCGGACAATTTGTATGTGCATGAAGGGTACTTCCACAAAAAAAACAAGGTTTTTGAGAACCCGTCCAGAAAACATCTTTAAAAGGTAAAAGAAGTTTTTGATCTACAGTAGCAGGAAAAATAAGTTCATAATTTTTGAACCATGTTTCAACTTTGTAAAAAAAGTTTATCTTTTTCAATAAATCTTCTACCTCTTTTTTTATACCGGGAGAAAAATAAATTTTCCCTGCTCGGAAAAAAGGTGCTTTTAATATTTCCTTAGGTTCTTTTAGCAGAAAAATTGAAAAAGGAGGGGGAGCAGAATTTAAATAATATTTAAAATTGGTCTTAAATTCATCAAATATCCGGTTTAAAAAATCTAAATTCCCTTTTACAAGCTGATAAAATCTTTTTTCTACTTTAGTAGAATGAAGAGTTAACCTCTCTTCTACAAAAAACTTGGCTTCCTCCTCTCTCCCTTTTAATAAAAAAAATAATAAATTATCCCAAAAAACAGGCTTTATGTACATCTTTTTTCCTTTCTTAAAAGATTTAAAACATAAAAAAAGATCCCCGAACTAATAGCTGCATCCGCCACATTAAAAGCTGGCCAGTGAAAAGTTTTAATATGAAAATCCAGAAAATCAAGCACCCTGCCATACAAAAGTCTATCTGTTAAATTACCCAATCCTCCTCCAAAAATTATACCTAAAAATACTTTTTCAAGTGAACTTCTGGTTTTAACAGCTGTAAATAATACCAAAAATAACAAAGCAATGGTAAAGTAAATAATAGCCCCTTTTGCCTTGAAAAATAATGCACTTCCAACTCCAAAAGCTACTCCCGGATTCCAAACTTTTACCAGTGTAAATAGAGGAAAAATATCCCGAGGAAGTCCAAAAGTATGTAAAATCCAAATTTTACTTATCCTATCCAGAAAATAAACAACAAGCGCTGCCAGAAAAAATTTTTTCATTAACCAGCTTTCTCCAGGGCCTTTACCACTTCAAAACATCTCTTACAAAGCTCAGGATTCTCAAGGGTGCCCACCTCAGGCCTCCTCTGCCAGCACCTTTCGCACTTTTTCCAGCTGGTAGCCCTTATTTTCACTTCAAGCCCTTTTATTTCTTCGGAAAAATAACATACTTCTTTACCAGCAGAAGTTTCCGGCTCACCAGTCTCAAATTTTGCCACCATAAGAAAATACTCCCAGAATTTACTATCCTCAAGATAAGGCTTTATTTCCTCTGGAGCCTTTACAAAAACCTCTGCCTCAAGAGAAGAACCAATAAGTTTTTCCTCTTTTCTTGCTATTTCAAGGGCTTTCAAAAATTCTTCTCTAAGCTCCATCACTCTTTTCCAGTAGCCAACCTCTTCCTCTGGCAGTTTAAAAACGTACTCAGGGAAATCCTTAAGAAATACTGACTCCTCATCCTTCTTATAAGGAAGATGTTGCCAAATGTCTTCAGCAGTAAAGGAAAGAATAGGTGCCATAAGCCTCACCAAAGAATCAAGGGCATAGTAAAACACTGTCTGAGTGGCACGGCGCTTGGGGCTATCCTGGGCTTCGCAGTACAAATAATCCCTGTTTATGTCTATAATCCAGGAAGAAAGCTCAATTACACAAAATTTGTGAATCTGCTGATAAACAATGTGAAAGTCAAAATCTTCGTAAGCCTTTTTAACCCTTTTTATAAGCTCGCTTAAACGATAAAGCACATATTTTTCAAAACCGGGAAGTTCTTCAAAGGGCACAAGGTGCTTTTCAGGATCAAAATCATAAAGATTCCCAATGAGGAAACGGCAGGTATTTCTGATTTTTCTATAAGCCTCAACAAGCCTTGAAAGGATTTCGCTTGAAATCTTTATGTCGTCTCTGTAATCTTCAGCAGAAACCCAGAGCCTTACAATTTCAGCTCCATACTTTTTGATTAGATCTTGAGGATGAATCACATTGCCAAGGCTCTTTGACATCTTTCTTCCTTTGCCATCCACCACAAAGCCATGGGTAAGAATGGCTTTATAAGGAGGCACATCTCTTGTGCCAACCGAACAGAGAAGAGAGCTGTGAAACCATCCCCTATGCTGATCAGAACCCTCAAGATAAAGGTCAGCAGGGAACCTCAGTTCCTCTCTCTTTTCAAGCACTGCGGCAAATGAAACACCAGAGTCAAACCAAACATCCAGAATATCTTTTTCTTTTTCAAATTCAGTAGCTCCGCAGGAAGGACAGGTTGTGCCCTCAGGTAAAAAGTCCTTTGCTTCTTTTTCAAACCAGGGATCACAACCTTCTCTTTCAAAAATTTCTATCACTTTTTCGTAATATTTGTAGTCTTTCAAAATGGTGCCACACCTTTTGCACTTAAAGATTGTTATGGGCACTCCCCAGACTCTCTGTCTTGAAATACACCAGTCAGGCCTTGTCTCAAGCATGGAGTAAATGCGATTTCTTCCCCAGGGAGGCACAAACTTTACTTCGTCAAGACTCTTTAAAGCCTTCTGCCTTAAGTTATTTGCCTCCATGGAGATGAACCACTGATCCTCTGCCCTGTAAATCACGGGCTTCTTGCACCTCCAGCAATGAGGATAGCTGTGAACTATTTTTCCTTCCTTTAAAAGCCTGTCCTTTTCTTTAAGCACAGAAATTATTACTGGATTTGCTTCATCCACAAACATTCCGCCCACAAAAGGCTCATCCGGAAAGAATCTTCCCTCCTGATCCACCGGAACATAGGGCTCTATGCCGTATTTTAGGGCACACAGATAGTCCTCCTCACCATGACCCGGGGCCATGTGCACAACACCTGTTCCACTCTCAAGGGTCACAAAGTCTCCGAGGAGAAAAACACTTTCCCTATCAAGAAAAGGATGCCTTGCAGCCTTTTTCTCAAGCACCTTAGCGGAAATCTTCCCTAAAATCTGGGGAAGATCCCTTTCAAATTCTGCACAGAGTGCTGAAACCCTCCCCTCTGCCACAAGATAAACTTCATCATCCCACTTTATAAGCACATAATCAAACTCTGGATTAAGCCCAAGAGCAAGGTTCCCTGGGAGAGTCCAGGGAGTAGTGGTCCAGATAAGGGCAAAAACTTTGTCTCCGAGAGAAGTTCCGGTTTCTTTTTCCAGAAGCTCTTTTGTTTCTCCTGTTATCGGGAATTTTACATATATGGAGTAAGACTCCTTGTCTTTGTATTCCACCTCTGCCTCGGCAAGGGCTGTAACGCAATGGGGACACCAGAAAACAGGCTTTTTCTTTTTATAAAGACTACCCCTTTCAAGGAATCTTAAAAGCTCTCTTGCAATGGTTGCCTCATATTTATAATCCATGGTTATATAAGGCTTATCCCAGAAAGCAAACACTCCGAGTCTTTTAAACTCTTCCCGCTGAATATTTATAAACTTTTCCGCATACTTTCTGCATTCACTTCTTATTTCCTTAGGAGGAAGCTCTCCTCTTTTTACCCCAAGCTCCTGTTCCACCTTGAGTTCAATGGGAAGCCCGTGACAATCCCAGCCAGGCACATAAGGGGCCTTGTATCCCATCATGCAGCGGCTTTTTACAATGATGTCTTTCAAAACCTTGTTAAGTGCCGTGCCAAGATGTATATGCCCATTGGCATAGGGTGGCCCATCGTGAAGTATATAAAGAGGAGCATCTTTTCTCTTTTCAAGCATTTTTTCGTATATTCGGTTTTCCTCCCAGAATTTAAGGAATTCGGGCTCTCTTTTGGTAAGGTTAGCCTTCATCGGAAAACCCGTTTGAGGGAGATTCAGAGTATCCTTCCAGTCCATAACACCCTCCTATCCAGAAAATCTTCCCAAATTTGCCACTATTTTATCATTTTTATTAAAAGTTTACAAGCTTCAATCAAACCTCTCTTCTATTATTTTTCCCGAAAATTAGCATTTCACTGAAAAATCCTTGACAAGGTAATGAAGAAATTTAAAATGAAAAGTATGAACCTTGCGGCACTTGCTTCCAGAGTGGAAAAACACGAAACCAGGATGGATAAGCTTGAAAGGCTCGTCCAGATCCTCGTTGAAAAAAGCATCCAGCTACACCAAGAAATGCAAGAATTCAAGGGAAAAATACTTCAACCTTCCTGTGGAAAAAGTATTTGCAAGAGTTGATGTCCAAAAAAATGGGAAAGCAAGAGAATACGATGTAATTGCCATTGCTGGGGATAAAATTTTTGTAGTTGATGTAAAAAGCCAGTACCGCTCTGAATACTTTAAAAGGTTTAAAAAAATGCTTGAAGAGTTTTTTGATTGGTTTCCAGAATACAAGGGCAAAAAAATCATTCCAGTAATAGCAAGTTTTAATCTGTCTCCAGGAGTAATAAAACAAGCAACAAAAAGAAAGTGCCTTGCCCTACAGATGGGCGGTGAATACTTTGATTTCGTAAATTTTAAAGACTTACAAAAAATTTTTTAATTTCTTCCATAATCTACCTTGTGCAATATTGACGACTCTTAAAAGGTGTGATATTTTGAATTAAGCTAAAATTAGCTTTTTGAAAATGGATAACATTTATCAAATAAAACTTCCTTCCATTATCATTTCGGTTTCAAAAATCATTGACTTTATAGATTTAAATGTCAAAAATCATCATCTCAGAGTAGCAATAATAGCCAGATATATTGCAAAGGAATATAATCTCCCTCAGGATTATATAAAAGAAATTGTTCTTGCAAGTTGTTTGCATGACATTGGTATTTTTTCCTCCAAAATCAAACTTTCTTTAATACTTGATAGTGAAGAAAAAATTGAAGACATAAATGCACATGGGGAAATAGGGTATAGTCTTTTAAAAGGCATTCCTCAGTTTAAAAAAGCTGCCCGTATGATAAAAAATCACCATGTAATATGGGAAAAACAACCTTATATCAGAGAACGCTTTATTCCTATAGGCTCTTATATAATTCATCTCGCTGATAGGATAGAAGTCTTTCTTAGAAAAATAAAGGGAGAACCCGTATTTTACAAAGGGGAACTTATAGAAAAGTTAGAATCCCTTTCAGGCAGTGTATTCATGCCAGAGCTTGTAGAAGCTTTTAAAAGTGTTTCTGAAAAGACAAGTTTCTGGCTTGATATATCTTATCCAGCTCCGGAAGAACTTGTTGAACCTTATCTGCCCAATATAATACTAAGTCTGGACGAACTCTTAAAATTTTCTCAGGTAATCAGAGAACTTATTGACTACAGAAGTAAATTTACAGCTCTTCATTCCATAGGTGTAAGTGTTCTTTCAAACAAAATTGCCGAGCTTTTTCATTTTTCTGAAATGGAAAAGAAAATAATAGCTATAGCAGGTTATCTCCATGATGTCGGCAAACTGGCTGTTCCTATAGAAATCCTGGAAAAAAATGGCCCTCTTACCAAAACTGAGTGGTGGATTATGCAAAGCCATGTGTATTATTCTTATAGAATTCTGGAAAAAATAGAAGGGGCAAAGCTTATCAATCTCTGGGCTTCTTTACACCACGAAAAACCCAATGGGAGGGGGTATCCTTTTAAGTTAACAGACAAAGATTTACCTTTTGGGGCCAGAATAGTAGCAGTAGCAGATGTCTTTACAGCCCTTGCTGAAGATAGACCATATAGAAAAGGTTTGGATGGGAAAAAGATTAAAAATATTCTTAAAGAACTTGCAAATAATAGAGACCTTGACAGGATAATAATTGAAATAGTCTTTAAACATTTTGATGAACTTTATGAATATTTAAAGACAATCCAGGAAAAAGAAAAAAGAAAATATCTTGAATTTAAAGAAGCAGTAAATTTTTAGGCTTTTTTCTTTAAAAGAGTGTCTTGACAAGGATAGAAAATATATTATTGTTTGTTAATAACTTAATAACATAGGCGCGTAGCTCAGTGGGAGAGCGCTTGCTTGACGCGCAAGAGGTCGGCGGTTCGATCCCGCCCGCGCCTACCACTTTAATTAAAAAGGAGCACAGGGAAAAATTTTGAAAATCAAAATCTCCGGTATAGGAGAGTTTGAGCTATCTAAAGGTGCACCTCTTAAAAATATTCTTTCTGAAATAAAGTCTCAGATTCAAGGAAAAGAGCTTCCTTGGGCATTTTTAAAAAACAATACCCTTTTAGACTGGCATACTCCTCTTGAAGAAAGCACAGAGCTTGAGCCCCTTTTTAAGGGAGATGTAAGGCTTCTTCCTGTCTTAAGGCACACTGCTGCCCACATACTTGCCCAGGCAGTAAAGGAGCTCTTTCCAGAGGCAAAGCTTGGCATAGGTCCTGCTATAGAAGATGGCTTTTATTATGACATCTGGCATCCCACTCCCTTTAAAGAGGAAGACCTTTCAAAGATAGAAAAACGCATGAAAGAGATTATAAAGAAAAATCTTCCTCTTGAGCGAAAAGAGCTGTCAAAGGAAGAGGCAAAGAGGCTTTTTCAAGAGCTAAAAGAAGATTTTAAACTTGAACTAATAGAAGAAATTCCTGAGGAAAAGGTAAGTATTTATTCTCAAGGTGATTTTATTGATCTTTGCAGAGGCCCTCATCTTCTTTCCACAGGGCAGGTAAAGACCTTTAAGCTCCTTTCTGTGGCAGGGGCTTACTGGAAGGGAGATGAAACAAAGCCCATGCTCTGGAGAATTTATGGCACCGCTTTTTTTACTAAGGATGAACTTAAAAAACACCTTGAATGGCTGGAAGAAGTCAAAAAAAGAGATCATAGAAAACTCGGAAGAGAGCTTGAGCTATTTACCATTGAAGAAGACATTGGGCCAGGGCTTCCTATCTGGTTACCCAAAGGAGCTATCATAAGAAACATTATAGAAAATTTCTGGAAAGAGGTACATTTTCAAAGAGGCTATCACCTCCTCTATACTCCTCACATTGCTTTGAGAAATTTATGGAAGATTTCAGGGCACCTTGATTTTTATGCAGAAAATATGTTTCCTCCCATGGAGCTTGAGGAAAGAAGCTATCAGCTAAAACCCATGAATTGCCCTTTTCACATTTATGTTTACAATCAGAGGCGTCGCAGTTATAGAGAGCTTCCTCTAAGATATTGTGAGCTTGGGACAGTTTATAGATTTGAAAGAAGCGGGGTGCTTCATGGTCTCCTTCGTGTAAGAGGTTTTACTCAGGATGATGGCCACATCTTCTGCCGTGAAGATCAGC